>VBMN01000114.1 GCA_005878385.1 Methanobacteriota archaeon | reverse complement strand
GAGCCCGTCTGATGCCTCGGCACAATTCTGAACATATATAAACTCTAACTCGACCAAATCATACAAATGACCGAAATATTGATAGTGGACGAGACATTGTTCGAATCGTCCCGCACGAGCAGCGCTCATTTCGAGCGTCGGGATGCCACGGGAGATGAACACGATGACCTCGCCCAACCTCGACGACCTTGACGTGAGGATCCTCCGACTCCTGAACGCGGACGCCCGGAAGTCGTTCCGGGAAATCGCCAAGGCGGTCGACGCCAGCCTGAGCACCGTCTCGAACCGCGTCCGAAAGCTCGAGGAGGAAGGCATCATCACAGGCTACGCGCCCATCCTGGCCGAGTCCCGTCTCGGATACGATGTTCTCTCGGTCGTCGGCGTGAAGATCCACAAAGGCAAGCTGCTCGATGTTCAGCGGCGAATCGCGAAGGACGATCGAGTCACCCACGTGTATGACGTGACAGGTGAATGGGATTCGATCGTCGTGGTTCGCCTGAAGAACACCCGCGAGCTGGACGCATTCATCAAGCGGCTCGGGTCCATGGAGTATGTGGAAAACACATACACGCAAGTGGTCCTGAACGTGGTGAAGGAGGAACGGCGCGTCCTCGTCTAGGCCCGTGGATTGCCTACACAACGTTTATCCTGCTGGCCCGAAATATCTTCGAGGGGAGAGTGGAGGGTACCATGGCGGGCCTCCTGAACTTCGATTCGAACCGGAAGCTCGACTTCGATGTGGGCCGACCGTTGGAGTTCGATGTCCGCCGCCCGCTCGATTTCGATTCGGCTCGCCCTCTGGAGTTCCAACCGAATCGAGACCTGGGCTTCGGTCGTCGAGGAGTCGTCTTCCGAGGATACGTCTGTCCGATTTGCGGTTCCCTCGTAACGGAAGACTCGAAGCGTTGTACGGAGTGTGGGACGGTGTTCGACTCCGATCCGAGGGCGGCCGGTCCTCCGGCAGGAATCCCCACGACCGGTCCCGCTCTACCTCCGAAATCCACGAGCCCGATGCCTCTGACCGCAAAGACCGGAGCGCCCAAATCAACCGTCTACTGTGTCTTTTGTGGCGCCCGCCTGAAACCCGCGGATGGATTCTGCTGGAACTGCGGAACGAAACAAGGCGGCGCGACGGGAACGGCGAGGGTCCCTGGCAAAAAGACGCCTCCCGCGACCCGAGACTGGCGAGGGCCACGGTGAGACCATGGCGATTCTCGGTCTGAGCCCGTACACATGGGTGATGATCGCGTTCCTGCTGCTCCTCGTCCTCGTGTTGGTCCTCGGGGACATCGGTGGGATCGATTTCGACCATGACATCAGCCCCGATGTCGACCTGGGACTCAGCCCGCTCAGCTTGCCGATCGTCGCCTCATTCGGGACCGCTTTCGGGGGTTTCGGGACGATCTTCGAGGTGCTTGGATTCGGCTCGATCGTCACGCCGATCCTGGCAGCCGTGTTTGCGGTCCTCGTCTCGGGAGGCCTGTACGTCGTCATGCTGAACTTATTCGTGAAGAGCCAGGCCGAAACGCGGGTGGACCTCGCCACCCTCGTCGGATTCAAAGGACAGGTGATGGTCCCGATTCGGCCGGGTCAACCCGGACAGATCGTGGTCGTGACGGAAGCCCGCGGACGCACGCTCCTGCAGGCGATTTCGGAGGACTCGATCGGGACGGACGAGCATGTCGTCGTGGAATCGATCGTCGGGAATTCGGTCAAGGTACACAAGATCTGAGGGGGGAGCAAGATGGCGGGAGAAGACATCATTGGATTCGTCATATTGGCAATCGTGGGCGTCGTGTTTGGGACTGTCCTCGCGTATGCGAGCCGCTACAAGAAGGTGCCTCCGAACATGGCGATGGTCGTCTACGGTCGTCGCCAGAAGGGACTGGGAGGACGAGGCTACCAGGTGAAGTCCGGAGGGGCGAAGTTCGTCGTCCCGATCTTCGAGTCGGTCGAGTGGTTGAGGCTCGACGTCCGCACGTTGGATCTGGTCGTCACCGACATTGTCACCGACGTGAAGCGGTCGGGCGCGAAGATCAACATCAAGGCCGTGGCCCAGGTGAAGATCTCCTCCGATGAGGCGACCTTGAATACCGCGGCCGAGAACCTCCTCGGCAAGACGGAACAACAGGTGGACGAGATCGCGCTCAAGACGCTCGAGGGACACGTCCGTGGCGTCTGTGCCACGTTGACCGTCGAAGAAGTGAACTCGGACCGCGACGCGATCGCGTCGAAGATCCTTGGCATGGCGGGGAACGACCTCCGCAACATGGGAATCGAGATTCGTTCTTTCGTGATCAAAGAGATCGAGGATGCGCAGGGCTACTTGGACGCCCTCGGGGTCAAGCGCACGGAAGAGGTCAAGCGGGATGCGCGCATGGGAAAGGCGAACGCGAATCGGGAGGCCACCATCGCCGAAGCGCAGGCGGCGCAGGAAGCGGAGAAGGCGAATGCCAGTGCCGAAGCGAACGTCGCGCAATTCCACCGGGACCGCGACATCATCAAGCAACAGTCGGAGACCCAAGTGGAGCTCGAGCGAGCCAACAAAGAGATCGCGTTCCAGCTCCAGACCGCGAAGCGCCAGCAAGAACTGATCGTCGAGCAACGCAAGATCGACATTCGGGCGAAGGAGCAAGAGGTGCTCGTCCAGCAGCAGGAAGTGAAGCGCCGGGAGCAGGAGCAGGAAGCGGCCCAAGTCGTACCTGCCCGGATGTCGGCGGACGCCGTCGCCGCCACGGCGGACGGCGAGAAGCGGAAGCTCATCCTGACCGCGGAAGGCGAGAAGGAACGAGCCATTCTCGTCGCCGAAGGCGAACGGGAGCGTCTGTCACGCACCGCAGCGGGTGAAGCCGAACGGATCCGGCAGGAAGGGACCGCGGAGGCGGACATCATCCGGCTCAAAGGAGAGGCGCAGGCTTATGCGATCAAGGCGACGGGCCTCGCCGAGGCCGAGGCCATGCGCGCGAAGGCAGAAGCCTGGGAACAGTACGGCCGTGCCGCGGTCACGCAGCTGATCGTCGAGAAGCTGCCCGAGATCGTCGCGAACGCCGCGAAGTCTTTGGAGACGACCCAGAAGCTCATCATCATGGGGGAACGGGGACCGTCCCAGCTCGTCGGAAGCGTCGTGGACATCGCGGCCACCGCGCCCGCCCTCGTGAAAGCCTTGACCGGAATGGACCTCTCGGAGCTCGCGGGGAAGCTCAAGGACATCTCGAAGTGAGGGAGCGGTGAACCCGGCCGTCGAATGGTCCCTCGGCAAGGACCCGGATCTGATCGTCGAGATCTGGTCGACGGCCGCCCTCACGGCCGCGGTCATCGAGGCGCTCCTCGAGGATCCTGGGAAGCTCCGTTTCGCCTTGAAGGCGCTCGGCTTATCGGAGGCGGCCTGAGCCGTAACGGAGGTCGTCGACTAGAGGTTCATCACGACGACGTCTTTCACGGCTCGCATTCCCTGGAACGGGAGGACGATCCGTCCCTCCGCGTCCGTCTTCAGGCCCTTCGTGGGCGTATTCTCCGCCGGAGCGACGAGGACGTCGGATAGCTTCCCGCTCTTCGTGTTCACAATGAAATTCTCGATCGTTCCGAGGATCTGACCGTCGTTCGTCATGACGGTCTTGCCTCGAAGCTCTGTGGCAAACTTCTTCATCCCATCACCTGCGTCGGCGTGGGACCACCGCGGCACCGCCACGATGGCGTCCCATCCCTTGTCAGACAGACATCCGACGCACGCTATATGAAGATTCCGCCGCGATCAACGAACTAGGTGGACGGGCGCATCGTGGTCGCGGTCGGCACCATGGACCGGAGGCTCTTCAGGTAAGGAAGGACCGCCCCGCCGACACCCAGGACGACGCCGACCAGGAGGAGCCACCATCCGAGACCCGGACCCCAGGACCATGTCACACCCGGCGACGGTTGCGCTGTCCCCCAGAAACCGCCGACTGTGAACGTCCCGACATCCGCCGTCGCCGCCCCCGGAATCGCGACGATCGGATAGAAGAGCGCGAAGAGTGCGACCCCGAGGACGACGAGGCTCAGGATCATCAGGTTCATCGTCGGCATCTTGCGGGAAAACTCGAAACGAAAGAGGGCGAGGACCATGGCGAGGACGACCAGGAGGACGATCGTGAGCACGTAGACATTCCCCGCGACCCCGGCGGTGTCG
>VBMN01000113.1 GCA_005878385.1 Methanobacteriota archaeon | reverse complement strand
GGATGAAGCTCACCGCGAGGATGTCATACCCGAGCTTCACCGGGTCGACGATCGCCCGGTAGCCTTTGATCACACCCTCCTCCTCGAGGCGCCTGATCCGGTAGTGGACCGAGGAGGAAGCGAGCCCCGTCATCCGGGCGAGGTCGCTCAGGCTGATCTTATCGTCTCGCTGGAGCTTTTCGAGGATGATGCGATCCGGCGTTTCGACGTGCTTGATCCCCGCGGCCCGTTTCGCCTTAGGGCGAGACGCGGCAAGGCCCATCTCAACCCGCCCCCGCGAGGCCCTCGGACACTGGCCCGATCGCGAACCGTGGAGTGAAAGCCCCCTTCAAGAGGTTCGCCGGCCCGAGTGCGTCCGTGTTCCCGACAGACCCAACGACCTTCGCCTCCTCCCTCATTCCCTCACGGAGAGCTTCATCGTCCCGAATCGTTAAAAACCATTCGCCCGCAGAGCGCGACCTCCCCGCCGCAAGCGAGATCGATGGGCGAGTGCAAGGCCAGATGTCTCACGGAAGGTTCTGAGCGAGGACCTCCATCGCTCGAGTCATGTCCCGCCGCTCGAGGAGGAAAATCGTGTCCGTATACGCCGACATCTCCTCCACGATGTTGATGCCTCGGGAGGCGAGGGCTCCGGACAGGAAGGCCAGCAGTCCGGGTGTCTTCTCGATCGTCTCCGGGCTGATCACATCAATCTCCACAAGCCCGCGGGTCACGCCGATGATCTGTTCTGACCGCAGCTTCTTCGTCACGCGGGAGACGGAGTCATCGTCCAAAATGATCACGGTGCCCTGCGACACCTGAATCAGTCGGCACACACGATTCTCGTCCAAGAGCTCCTCGACGATGTAGTCCCGCACTTCGCTCGCGACCGAGGGCATCGGACGACTGAACAACATGTCTGATATTTGACAATTTTGTCCTGAAATGACACTATGATGTCAACACGTTCAAATACGCACTCACGAGTGGGCATCACAAGAATCGGTTGGGGCATCGCCCATGGTTCGGGGCAAGGTCGTTTTGGCTTATTCCGGAGGCTTGGACACCTCCGTGGCGATTCGATGGCTACAGGAGCGGTCGCTCGATGTGGTCGCCCTTACGATCGATGTCGGGCAACCCGTCAATCTCTCGGACATCAAGGAGAAGGCCCAGCGACTCGGAGCGAAGGCCCACGTCGTGGACGCCCGGCGCGAGTTTGCGGAACAGTTTGTCCTGCCTGCACTCGCGGCGAACGCGATGTACGAGGGTCAGTATCCTCTCAGCACGGCGCTCGCACGCCCCCTGATTGGCAAGCATCTGGTCGCCGTCGCCCAACGAGAAGGGGCGTCGTTCATCGCGCACGGCTGCACGGGGAAAGGAAACGACCAGGTTCGATTCGATCTGTGCACGACCGCGCTGGCCCCGGACCTGACGGTCATCGCACCTGCGAGGGAGTGGGGGATGACGCGGGAGGAGGAAATTTCGTATGCCAGGGAACGCGGAATCCCCGTGCCGGTCTCGAACGGTTCCCCCTACAGCACCGACGAGAATCTGTGGGGTCGCTCCATCGAGTGCGGAGTCCTCGAGGATCCGAGGATCGAGCCGCCGGAGGAGGTGTACGCGTGGACGGCGAGTCCCGCGGCCGCACCGGATGCTCCGGGGACCGTCACGATTCACTTCGAGTCCGGTCGGCCGACCGCCCTCCAGGGAAAATCGATGCCGATCGTCGACCTGATCGCTTCCCTGAACGACCTCGCAGGCCGCCACGGCGTCGGCCGCATCGACCACGTCGAGTCCCGCGTCGTTGGGATCAAGTCCCGCGAGGTGTACGAATGTCCCGCCGCGACCGTCCTCATGAAGGCCCACCAGGCTCTCGAGGCCCTCGTCCTTCCGCGCGACCTCCTGGAGTTTCAGCGGAATGTCGCCGCGCGGTATGCGACGCTCGTCTACGACGGCCTCTGGTACACGCCGTTGCGAGAGGCGCTCGACGCATTCGTCGGTTCGACGCAGGAGCGCGTCACGGGGGACGTGAGCGTGAAGCTTTTCAAGGGCGCGGCGACTGTGACGGGTCGCGCGTCTCCGTTCTCGCTCTACGATCACGCCCTCGCGACGTACTCGCAAGGAGACCGGTTCCGGCAATCGATGGCGGAGGGATTCATCTACGTCTGGGGACTCCCGGCGCGGACCTGGGCCGCCGCCGGGGCGACCACGCCGGCGAAGATCGTGAAGGCCACGAAGAGGTCGAAATAGGGATGGCCATCACGGTGGATCCCAAGGGTTCGGGAGGCGCAGCCCCGCCAGCCTATGTGACGACGCCCGCCTGGCGGTTCCTCTCCTCGCTCCCGGTCGATCGGAAGCTGGCCCGTTACGATGTCGCGGGCAGCATCGCACACGTGAAGATGCTCGCGGCGGTCGGGATTCTGACGGCCGAGGAAGCCGGAGCCCTCTCGCTCGGACTCCGGCAAATCCATGGGGAAATCCTGTCCGGTCGGTTTGCCTGGAGGGAAGACCTCGAGGATGTCCACACGAACATCGAAGTCCGGCTGACGGAAAACCTCGGTCCCCTCGGGGCAAAATTGCACACCGGCCGGAGTCGCAACGATCAAGTGGCGCTCGACGAGCGACTGTACCTCCGCGAAGCGATCGTGACCGTTCAGCAAGCGCTGTTGAACCTGCAGCTCGCGCTCCTCGATCAGGCCGAGGCCCACGGCGAGACCCCGATGCCGGGATACACCCACCTGCAGCATGCACAGCCAGTGACGTTGGGCCACGCACTCCTGGCCCATTTCTGGCCTCTCGCTCGGGACCATCGTCGGCTCGCGGATTGCTTTGAACGCGCGAACGTCTCCCCGCTCGGTGCCGGCGCGCTCGCCGGCAGCACGCTCCCGACCGATCCCACCCTTCCCGCCCTTGCCCTCGGCTTCGCCGCGCCGTTCGAAAACTCGATTGACGCCGTGAGCGACCGCGACTACTTCGCCGAATTCCTGTTCGACCTCTCTCTGCTCTCCGTCCACCTTTCGTCCATCGGCGAGGAAATCGTCCTCTGGGCCTCCCAAGAGTTCGCCTTCATCCGACCGGCGGCCGCGCTCGGCTCCGGCAGCAGCCTCATGCCCCAGAAGCGGAACCCGGACGTCGCCGAACTCGCCCGCGGCAAGACGGGCCGCATCCTCGGAGACCTCGTCTCCCTCTTGACGACCCTCAAGTCGCTCCCGCTCGGATACCAGCGCGATCTCCAGGAGGACAAGGCTCCCGTGTTCGATGCGGTCGACCACGTCCTCGCGACTCTCGACGCGCTCAGCACAGGGATCTCGGCCCTCGAGTTCGATGAAGGGCGCCTCCTCGCGGCCGCGTCCGATCCACGACTCTTCGCGACGGACCTCGCCGAGTACCTCGTGTCGCGGGGGGTACCGTTCCGGGAGGCCCACGAGATTGTCGCCCGTTTTGCGGCGAGTACGGACGGTCGCTTGGACGCGAAGGACCATCGGGCGATCGATCCGCGGTTCGGTGAAGACCTTGCCGATCTCTTCGACGTGCACAAGGCCCTCCGTCGTCGGCGGACGCATGGCGGTCCCTCGCCGGAGGCCGTGCGCGCCCAACTCGCTCAGGCCCAGGAGACCGTCGGTCGGGAACGGTATTCGATCTCGAAGCACGCCGAGTGTGTCGAACTCGTCGACCGAATCTTGAGGGAGGAAACCCAATGACGATGACGAGGCGGTCACATTCCCCCTCGTCCGGAATGGCTTCCAGGCGGACCTCGTCCTGAACCGGAGTGTGAGCCACAGTCGCTCCTTGTATGCGCTGCGGTTCTTCGAGCACTACGGAGTCCCGACGGTCAACCCGTACGACGTGGTCGCGTTGTGCGGCGACAAGGTCCTCGCAAGCCTTCGGCTCGAGGAGGCGGGCGTTCCCACGCCACGGACCGTCGTGGCGCTCACCCCGGCGGCGGCCCTGAAGGCCCTGGACGAGATCGGCTATCCCGCGGTCCTCAAACCCCCGGTCGGATCGTGGGGCCGCTTGATGGCCAAGGTTGACGATCCGGAGGAAGCCGAACAGATCATCGAACACAAGAGCGCGCTCGGCTCGCCCATGCACTCGATCTTCTACGTCCAGGAATACGTCGAGAAACCGGAGCGCGACCTGCGTGTGTTCGTCGTCGGAGACGAGATCGTCGCGGCCATGACACGTCACTCGAAGGACTGGCGCACGAACGCCGCACGGGGCGCGGTGTCCACGGGCCTGAGGCCGACACCGGAGATGGCCGAACTCGCGATGCGTGCGGCCCATGCGGTCGGCGGGGGCGTCCTCGCCGTCGATCTCATGGAGTCCCCGGACGGCCTCGTCGTCCATGAGGTGAACCCGACCCCGGAGTTCCGCGCCCTCACGACCGCGACCGGGGTCGATGTCGCCGGCAAGATCGTCGACTTCGTCATGGAGATTGCCCGACGATGAAGGTCGGAATCGTCGGCGGCTCCGGCTACACCGGAGGAGAGTTGCTGAGGCTGCTGCTCCGGCATCCGAAGGTCGACGTGGCCCAGGTCACCTCGGACTCGATGGCGGGCAAACCCGTCAGTCGAGCCCATCCGAACCTCCGAAAGGTCACCGATCTCACCTTCACGCCGCACGATGCGCTCGACCCGTGCGACCTTCTCTTCCTCGCCATGCCGCACGGCCGGTCCATGGCGCGGATGCCCGATTTCCTTGTCCGCGCGGGCAAGGTGATCGACCTCAGCGCGGACTTCCGCCTCAAGAATCCGGTTCTGTATCGCGCGTACTACGGCGTCGACCATCCGCATCCGGAACTGCTCAAGGCGTCCGTCTACGGACTGCCCGAACTCCACCGCGACGCGATCCGGGAGGCGACCCTCGTCGCGGGGCCTGGCTGCATCGCGACGGCGGCCATCCTCGCGGTCCGCCCCCTTGCACAGGCGGGCCTCATCGCTCCCGACCGTCTCGTCGTGGACGCGAAGACAGGATCGTCCGCAGGAGGTCTCGATGGCGGTCCCGCGTCGCACCATGCGGAGCGCTCCGGAGTCATGCGGATCTACGCGCCCACTGGGCATCGACACACCGCAGAGATCGAGCAGGAGGCCGGGGTGAACGTGGCCCTCAGCTGTCATGCGGTCGAAGCCGTCCGAGGCATCCTCGCCACGTGCCACGCGTTTCTCCGCGACTCGGTCACGTCGAAGGATCTGTGGCGGCTGTACCGCGATGCCTACGGCCAAGAGCCGTTCGTGCGGATCGTGACCGAAGCGGCGGGACTGTACCGTTTCCCCGAACCCAAGATCCTCATGGGGACGAACTTCTGCGATGTCGGGTTCGCCCTCGATGCACACACGGACCGTGTGGTCGCCATCGCCGCCTTGGACAATCTCATGAAGGGAGCCGCGGGGACCGCGGTCCAGTGCATGAACCTCGTCGCCGGATATCCGGAGACGATGGGGCTCGACTTCCTCGGCTTGCATCCGGTGTGAGGTGACAGGCGTCGATGTTGGTCGTCAAGGTCGGCGGCGCGGAAGGAAACGGGATCGACAACGTGCTCCTGGACCTCGCGCCGAGGCGGGACTATGTCCTCGTGCACGGCGGGTCGAACGAGGTGGACCAGCTCGCGGAGGCCCTCGGACGGCCGATCCGCTGGATCACCTCTCCGAGTGGGGTCGTCTCTCGGTACACGGACCGGGACACGATGGAGGTGTTCACGATGGCCCTCACGGGGAAACTGAACACCGCGATCGTCTCGCGCCTCCAGTCTCTCGGCGCGCCGGCGGTCGGACTCAGCGGAGTCGACGGCGGTCTCCTCCTCGGACGTCGGAAGGAGGCCGTCCGAACCGTGGACCACGGGCGTGTCCTCCTCGTGAAGGACGACCACTCCGGGACCGTGGAGCGGGTAAACGCGAGCCTGATCCAACTGCTCTTCGACGCCGGTTACGTGCCGGTCATCTCCCCTCCCGCCGTCACGTCGCGGGGCGAGCTGATCAATGCGGACGCGGACCGCGTCGCGGCCCAGGTCGCCGTCGCCATGAAGGCGGACACCCTCGTCCTCCTGACGAATGTCCCCGGATTGCTGCGGGAGCCGAGCGACCCCGCGAGCGTGATCGCGGAGGTCCCGCGCGCGCAGTTGTCATCCTTCATGGACTTCGCCTACGGGCGGATGAAGAAGAAACTGATCGCCGCGGGAGAAGCCCTCGAAGGCGGCGTGAAGCGGGTTGTGATCGCGTCCTCCCAGCAAACGGACCCCGTCGAACGGGCGCTCGACGGGATGGGCACGGTGATCGCGTGATCGTCCCCGACGCTCGGTCCCTCGAGTTCGCGTGCGCACCGAAGCGGGAGCCCACCTTCGTCCGTGGTTCGATGGCCACCCTCTGGGACGACGAGGGGAACGAATACATCGACTGCGGCGCGTCCTTCGGGGTCGGGAACGTGGGCCATTGTAACCCCGCGGTGGTCGAAGCCCTGGTAGCCCAGGCCCGGGACCTCATCCATGTCGGACCCGTCTTCGGAACGACCGCGAAGGCGGCCTTCGTCGAGAAGCTCCGGTCCGTCGCCCCGCGAAATCTGAGTCGGGTGTTCCTGAGCAACTCCGGCTCCGAGGCCGTCGAGGCCGCGATCAAGTTCGCACGCGCCGCGACGGGACGGAAGAACATCGTCGCCGCGATGCGCGGATTCCACGGACGGACCATGGGCGCGCTCAGCGCCACCTGGCGCAAGGATTTCCGCGAACCGTTCGAGCCCCTCGTCCCCGGATTCGTTCATGTGCCGTTCAACGACATCGAGGCGCTCGAGAAGGCGATCGACGGAGACACCGCCGCGGTGATCCTCGAAGCGGTCCAAGGCGAGGGCGGCGTGCACATCGCGTCCCCGGAATATCTGCCCGCGGCCCGCGAGGCGTGCGACCGCGCGGGCGCCTTGCTCATCCTCGACGAAGTGCAAACGGGCATGGGACGAACGGGTCGGTTGTTCGCCGTCGAGCGATGGGGCGTGGAGCCGGATCTCCTGACCCTGGCCAAGTCCCTCGCGGGCGGCGTCCCGATCGGCGCGACCCTCGCGACCGAGAACGTGGAGCACGCCTTCCACGGGAGCCACAACTCCACCTTTGGCGGCAACCCGCTCGCCTGCGCTGCCGGATCCGCGGCGATCGAATACACGGTGAAGGAGCGCCTTTGGGAACGGGCGGAACGGCTCGGACACGAAGGAATCGAGACGTTGCGCGCCCTCGACCTCCCTTCCGTCCGCGAAGTCCGGGGCCTCGGCCTGATGATCGGAATCGAGTTGCGCGGAAAGTCGGCGCCGGTCCTGCAAGCGTTGCAAGAGGAGGGCATCCTCGCGATCGGCGCCGGATCGAGTGTCGTTCGGCTCCTGCCTCCACTCGTAATCCCCGAGGACCAGTGGTCCTTCGCCCTCGACGCGCTCGGGAGGGTCCTGCAGCATGGATGAGGTCGAAGTCCTGAGAGCGCTCCTCGAGGAATACAGCCCTTCCGGCCAGGAGGGCGGCGCGGTCCGCCGTTTCTTGGAGCTCTCTCGCGGCCTCGGCTTGGAGGGGCGCTCGGATGCCGCCGGGAACGGGATCGCGTCCATCGGGGACGGCCCTCCGACGGTCCTCTTCCTCGGCCACATCGATACCGTGGAGGGACAGCTGCCCATCCGCATGGTCGAGGGCCGCCTTCATGGTCGCGGGGCGTGTGATGCGAAAGGTCCGCTCGCGGCGGCGCTTCTCGCGGCGAGCCATCACGCAGGGCCGGGAGAGATCGTCGTCATCGCTGCGGTCGGTGAAGAACGCGACTCTCGCGGCGCGCGACACCTCCTCGCTTCCCGTCCTCGGCCGGATTTCCTGCTCGTCGGCGAACCGAGTGGGTGGGATTCGGTCACGATCGGCTACAAGGGGAACCTCAGCCTCGTGCTTCGAGTCGAAGGCGATCGCACCCATCTCTCCGGACCGGACCCGACGACGGTGGAACGAGGACTCGCCCTCGTCGAGGGGCTCCGCGCCTATTGCGACTCCCGCCAAGGTAAAACTCGGTTCGGCTCCCTGACGATGAAGGTGGTTTCGATCAACACGATCCGCGTCGGCGGCCGAGA
>VBMN01000112.1 GCA_005878385.1 Methanobacteriota archaeon | reverse complement strand
CCTACCCTGAAGGCCGGGACCAAGACGCTCGACGCCCTTGACCCGGCGGTCCCGTTCTGCGAAAGCCACATGCAGTCGACCGCGACGGAGGAAGAGGAGACGTTGGAGCTCGCGAGCGACTGCAAGACGTGCAAGAAGTTCATCGATCAGTACAAGGTGGAATCCGTGAAGGCGGGGAACGATCCCACACGGATCGTCATGGAATTCGAGACGGATGGATCGCTGAGCACGAAGGCCGTCCTGGTGGCCGCGTTAGACATCCTCTCGAAACGGTTTTCCGAGCTCGCGACGCAGGCCTCCGCCCTCGCCTAGAGGATCGGGTTCTCGAACGGAACCGGAAGCGACAAGTCTTAACTAGATTACTATCCATGTAGTAGTCGTATGGAACTAGGAGAGCTGGAGCTCGCAGTCCTCCGGGCCGTCCGCAATCTCGGCTCGGCGACATCCGGAGCGATTTACGAAGAGGTCCGCAAGTCACGGGACGTTGCCTATACCAGTGTGACGACCACGTTGTACCGTTTGGTCGACAAGGACCTCATTGCCATGCGGAAGGCGAGCGAGAAGAAGGTCTACTACCGCGTTAAGGAGGGGCGCGCCTATCGGAAGACGATGGCCTCGATGATCGACCGCGTGGTCAACACCTTCGGCGGCGCGGCGGTCTCGTACATCCTCGAGAATCCCGCGTCCTCGGACGCGGCCAAGCTCGGTGCGCTCCGCGGCCAGGTCGACAAGCGGCGATCAAAGGAGAAGCGGGATGGCTAGTTTCGTCGAGATCGTGGGGGAGGCCCTGCAGGCTTATTGGCTATCCCCACTCTCCTTGACGGTGCTGGCGGTCTGCGGCGCGTGCATGGGCACGCTCCTCTATGTGTTCGTGACGAACGCGCGGAACGCGAAGCTTCGCGTCAGTCTTCTCACCGGCCTCTATGCGCTCTCGATTTTCTTTTGGGTCTTCATCGCCGGAAGCCTCGTGCTCTGCGTTTCACAGGCGCGCATGGTTGCCTATGCCAAGAATGGTGTGCCCCTCGCAGTGTTCAGTGCACTCGTCGGGGGCCTCGCCACCTCAGCCGCCATCTCTGCGGTGGTCTGGAGATACGGCAACGCCTCCGTGTTACGGACGTTCGCGCCTCGCGACCCCTCGGCTGCCGAATCTTGGTTGCAGGACTACGTGGGAACCCTGGCGAAGTTCGAAGGAGTAGGCCAGATTCGTGTGGGAATTGTCGATACCGCCGCAACGCTTGCGATGGCTGTGGGCGGGAAACACCGAACAATCCTGGTCTCTACCGGGCTCCTCCATCTCTTGGAGCCGGACGAAGTCGAGCTGGTCGTGGCCCACGAGGTCATGCACCTCAAACACCACGACGCCGAGTTCAAAGTCTTCTCCCGCGTCTTGTCGCGAATCCTGTTCTTCGATCCGTTCAGCAAGTTCTTCGATCCCGCCGTCCACCGGGAACGCGAATATTTGGCGGATGAGATGGGGGCAAGGTCCAGCGGGAAGCCGGCAACCCTCGCGTCCGCCTTGTTGAAAATTGCTAGCCGGGGCCCTCAGGAGAAAGGATCCTGGGGGCTCAGCATCCTTGGGTCAGGAACCGGGATCTTCAGCCGATATCCGCCCCTGCAGGAGCGAGTCAATCGGCTCCTTCTGCTTTCCGATCTTCTGCGCCGTCCGGACGCAGACGGGGAAAAGACTTAATACTATTCGAATAGTAATCCTCACGGGTAAGGGAGGCCGGATCCCCCATGTTCGGTAACCGGACATCTCGTCGGGAAAACGCCTCCATGCTTCTCGACTTTCAAACCAACCGCGAGGGAACGCGAAGCGAGCACCCAACCTCCGCCCAAGTTCATCTCGGCAGCCCGACTTCTCGGATCCGGCACTTGATAGGTACCCTCGTGTCCATCGCGGCCGATCACGGAAGCTCGATCTCGAGCGCGGAACTCGTTCTGCTTCTTCCTCAAGGGGCATTTGCCTCGTCGACGGAGTTGGAGTCTTTTGTCGCGTGCGACCCGAGCCTCAGGGAGGAACTCTTGGTGCGCGACGGCCAGGTCACGTTGAAAGGATCTGAGTCGCTCGCGCGTGAGCGAATCCAACAAGTGGAGTTGTCCGAGGAACGGGCGCAGGCCGCTCAAGCATTCAGCGATCGGCTGGTGCGTACTTGTCCGTGGATACGGATCGTCGCCATATCCGGATCCACAGCATATGCGGGCAGCAGGCGACGCGACGATGTGGATTTCTACCTCGTTACCCGTCGAAAGCGGTTATGGATCACACTCCTGTTCGCCTTGACTTCCGCACGATTCCATCGACTCAGGAGTTCGGATTCACCCCAACTCTGTTTCAACCGCATTCTGGAAGAAAACGAATGTCTGGATGCATTTCGATCCGATCGTGACCCGCTGTTCGCGCGAGAGGCCCTCAGCCTTCGAATCCTGCAAGGACGGGATTACTACCGTGAACTATTGTCCTCGGCCGCGTGGATGGAAGAAGTCTTCCCGGTGCTTTTCCGACAAGCTATCAAGACCACGACAATCCCTTCTCGAGCCGAGAGTGACGATGAACGCCGAGGCTGGTTGATTGTGAACGCGATCGCGTTCGCAGCGCTTGCGCCCTACCTCATGGTCGTGGGCCTCTGGAGGAACCACCGGCTCCTCCGTGCCGGGAGGTTGGACGCCCGATTCCGGACCGTCATGCGACCCGGATTCTTCGCGTACGAGTCGAGAAAGTACGATCTCCTTCGGGACAAGTATTCGAAGGTGTTCTGAGTGGCAATGGCCGAACCAACGACGCACGGGAAGGTGGTCTCCGAGAAGCACACAATAAAAATTCTTGCAGAAAGAAACGGACTTCTCCTCTCTCTAACTACGAAGACGTATTCGTACCTCGTCTTTGTGTCGAAACCTCTGGTCGGCATTCGGCGAATCGTCACCCGAGACCGCATTGTGGCAAAGGCCGGATATGACATTCCCCGTGTCCTTGCTCTCATCTCCGAGGGTTATGGCAGCCGGTCTTCGAGGGATGAACGCGAGAACCGACAATGAACGCCAGCTGGAGGGGACTCGCAGTCATTCTTCTGACGGTCACCGTCGTCGCATCCCTTGACACCTTCCAGTACTCGGCATCGCAGTCTCCTGGACATTCCGGGCTGAACGGCTTTCAAGGTTCACTGAGCCCCTTGGCAAGTGGCTGGACGAAGGCGACGCACCCCGTTCATCCTCCCGCGCTTGCGGGTTCCATGATGACATACGATTCGCGAAACAACGTGTTTGTGTTATTCGGTGGATCCGACGGAGCGCCTCTCAACCAAACTTGGATCCTCGATCCCAAGACGCAGGTATGGAATGAGGTCCGTCCTCGAGTGAGCCCACCCGCTCGAGCCGACGCCATGCTCGTGTACGACTCAGCGGCAAAAGCTGTGCTTCTCTTCGGCGGCTGGTACGAGACCCCGAATAGTTCCTATCATCGACTTGGAGACACGTGGTCGTTCTTCGTGGAAAATGGCACGTGGATCCCGCGAAACCCGCGGACGAGTCCGGCACCGCGCTCCGATGCCGCGGTCGCCTACGATGAGACCGAGGGAATCACCCTCCTCTTCGGTGGCTTTGATGGAGAGCACTATCTCGGCGACATGTGGTATTACGCGTTCGCCAACGACACGTGGACTGATCGACCCAGCCCCCGGCTCCCCTCGCCCCGCGCCGACGGCCGAATGACATACGACCCTCAACATCGGTCCTTTTTCTTGTTCTCGGGGAACGACTATTCTGACTATCTTTTCCGGTTCCATCACCCAGCCGACATGTGGCGTTACACCTGGGTTGACAACGTTTGGACCCCGATCTTCCCGGACCAGATGCCTATGCCACGTGATTACGCCGTTTTCGCGACCAACTTGGCCTTCGGCGAATTGCTGTTGGTCGGAGGTTTTGGAAACCGCACGATCCTAGGAGACATCTGGACGTTCAACACCACACAGCTCGTCTGGAGGAACGTGTCGACGCCCGGCGGTCCCTCCCCGCGGATGGCGGCCGTTGGCGGCTATGATCCTGTCGACGACGTACTGGTGCTGTATGGTGGCGGCGATGACTACGAGGTCAAGTCCGACACGTGGTTCTTCCGTTATCCGCCGCCCCTCGTAGGGAACGTGGTCGTCTCCTCTCCAAGTCCGATCGTCGGTCAACAGGTGGCGTTCAGTGCTGGAATCGTTGGCGGCTCGGGAACATTAGCGCAAGTCTCTTGGGACTTCGGCGATGGAAAAACGAGCAAAGCCGTTTCGCCGCTCCACGTGTTCGGAACACCCGGCATCTATCGGATTCAGTTCATCGGACAAGACACCCGAGGAGCTCAATTTGTTTGGACCTTGGATTTAGCCGTGGGCCTGTTT
>VBMN01000126.1 GCA_005878385.1 Methanobacteriota archaeon | reverse complement strand
TCGAAGTCCGATTGGAGCTTCGCCACGCGATCCCCGCGGACCTTCCGTTCCTCGTCCAAGCTTCCGAGTTGCTGCTGCAAATCGGGGAGGCGACCGAGCGCTTCCTCGCGGGCAGCGATCTCCGCTTCCTTCGCTTGGATGTCGCTCTTCAAGGACGTGAAACGTTCCTTCGCCCGCTCGAGGGCCTGTTCGAAGATCTCCAGGCGGAAGAGCTTCTGGAACACCGCAAGCCGTTCTGACCCGCTAGCGGCCCCGAGTTCCTTCATCTCCTCCTGCCGGACGAAGGTCGAGTTCCGGAAGCCGTCGTAATCGAGGCCGACCACATCCCGGATCGTTCGCTCTTTGTCCGGGATCGTCCCTTGGACGGCCTCTCCGTCCCGCGTGACCTCGAGGTACGATTCTTTCTTCGTGGTGAAGCCACGGGTGACGTCCCATCGCTCGTCTCCCTGGTGGAACGCGACGCGGACGTATCCGTTCGGCCGACAGATGTCCGCGAGCTTCACGCTCTGGATGTCCGTCCGGGTCGTCTTGCCGTACAGGGCGAACGTGATCGCATCGAGGATCGACGATTTCCCCGCTCCCGTGCGACCCGTGATGACGGTGTACTTCTCGGGAAATCGGAGCGGCGGGACCGTCTTCTCGAGGTACCGCATGAAGCCCCGCATCTCGATCTCCTCGAGGACGAATCCCTCCGGAGCCGATGGCGACTCGAGGCTCGATACCACCGCGGTCTCGACTTCCGCGTCGTCCCTCACGCGAGGGCCTCCTTCAACACCCGACGGGCCTCCACCTTGATCGCCTCCCGCTTCGGGTGATCGGCGAGGACTTTGTCGACGTAATCGGCGAGGAGGCGACCCGGATCCAGCGTGAATTCCTCCGTGACGACGCGCGATCGACTGGTCGAGATGAACTTCACCTCGTAATGGAAGGCCTCTCGGAGGCGCTCCGCAAGTCGCTTCTCATCCAGCCGGTTCCGCAGTTCGTCGGGGAGTGTGACTTCGATCCGGACAAGATGGCCCGCGACCTCGGCGGGAATCGCGGCGAGGACCTTCTCCGTCACGTCGTCTCCCATGCCGATGGCAGCCTCGACCTTGTCCATCGGTCGCGCGGGAAGTTCCACGAAAGTCCAGCCGCCATCCGGTCGAAGTGCGAGGAACCCTTTCGGATCGAGCCGCTCGCCCCAGTCGATCCGCTCCGGCGCACCCGTGTACACGATCTTGCCGTCGACGGTCTGGTGCATGTGGATGTGGCCGAACACGACGAGGTCGACCGCATCCGGCACCATCTCGGGCGTGAACGTGAAATCGTTCGGAACGACCTCCGACGGCGCAGTGCTTGCGTACCGGACGCCCTGGAATTCGAAGTGACCGAACAGGATCCGCAAGTCCACGCCGCTCAGGTCCGTCGCGCGGTTGTGAATCCACTCCTTCCAGGTCTGCCGGGCCGCTTCGTAAGCCAACTCGCGAGGGACCTCCTTTCCCAGGGTCTGCCGCACCTGCTCGACGACTTGTTCCGGATGCATGTAGGGGATCAGGATGAAGCCGATCTTGCGGCCCTCGATCTCGCGGATTTCGACCTTAGGACTGCGGAACACCTTGACGTGCGAGTACCCGCGGTAGTCGTCGAGCGACGTGGAGCGCGCGGTCCTCCGAGGCTCATCGTGGTTCCCCGCGAGGATCCAGACCTCGATCCCGGCCTCGCCGAGGGGCTCGATCACGTCCTTTCGGACCATCTCGCGGAACACCGGCGCGACGTGCGCGCGGTCGAAGAGGTCCCCGAGGATGCAGAACAGGGAGGCACGGTGGTCGATCGCCCATCGGGCGGCCTTCGCGAAGTTCCCGTGGAGGTCCAGTGCGCGTTCCGAAATGCCCGTCTCCGGATCGATCCGGAAATCGAAGTTCAAGCCTTCGTGGACGTCGCCCACGCAGACGATTTCGTGCATCCTGGTTTGCGCAAGGGCCCCATTCTACTTATAATGTCTACGAGACGGTCGGCGAAAGTATCGAACGATTATCGTCGGGAGCGGCGTTCCCGGGTCCTTGTTGGAATCCTGTCCTGCCGAGCTCGCTAGCGAGAACTCAAGGACCGTATCAATCCGAACAGGCCAATGAGTAAGGCGGTCGATCCCGCGAGGGCCACCGCGGCTCGGATCGCGGAAATCGTGAAGAGCCATTGTGCGGCGGCGTCAACGTATGACGGTGCGCCTGACACGAAGGCGCTCCAAGCTTGGAAGTACGCGCCGGCGAGGATGAGGCCAGCGGGCACGGTCGCGAGGAGGACGATAGCGGCAAGGGAGGTCCACGGTTTCGTGGCGGGTCGAATGCGGGCGATGTTGAAGAACACAAGGAACAGACCTACTCCCGTGAGGGCGCTGCCCGATCCAGACAGAGCCATTTCGATCGCCACCAGCTGGAGAGGAGTCATGATTGTTCCGACCGCGCCGAGTGACGTCACGTATGACAAGACAAATCCGGCCGCTCCCAGTCCGATCCCGATGAAAGCGAGTAGAATGCCGAGGAAAATTAGGGACCGCGGACGGCCTGTGACGACCGAGGGCGTCGCGGGAAGGGGCTGTGGGGTCAGTTCTGGATATCCCGCGTTCACGAAATTCCTCCCGCGATTCGCGGTGAAGAATCAGCGGACGAAGATGTCGAGGTATAGTTTCTTGCCAAACAAATATCCCCCCGCGAGGACGAAGACGGCGATCGGCAAGACCACGTGAAGGTCCGCCCACATCCCCGTGATTCCGAACGCGATGCCAAGGATTCGCGCGCCGACGTGGTGAGGAGAGAAGACGCTGAAACTCTGGGCGAACCGCGTGATGGCCGCATAGTCCGCCATCTCGAGCGCGCGTCCCGTCGGCTTCAGGATGTACGCAACCTGGGTCGCGATCACGGACAGGCCGGTCTCCGTCATCACGATTGAGAACAGGAGGAAGATGGCCCCGAGGGCCGTCGGCGAGATGACCATCCGGCCCGCCAGGTGGGCGATGCCTTGGGCCAAGAACACGCCCACGGCCAGGGCGAGGAAGCTCATCAGGAGGGCCGTGACGTGGATCGCGAGGAAGTCTCCCAGGGGAAACGCGCCCATGAGGAAGAAGCCCCCGAAGAACCCGACGAAGAGGATCGTCGACAGCATGGCGGAGACGATCAGACTCGAGGCCAATTTCGCGATCGTGATGTCGTTGATGTCCACCGGGTACAGGATGATCGAGCGGATCGTGCCTCGATGCACCTCGCCGTAGTGGAAGTGCGCGAAGGTGAGTCCTAGCAACAGGGAGGACAACGCAGCGGATATGGCGTAGTACGAACGAAGGGAGGAATCGTACCACGTGAACGTGAATCGGTAGAACGAAACCGACGAGATGGCGGCCGGTAGCAGGAGGAAGAAACCGATGATCGCGATCAGGAACGTCGTGAGCCACATCCAGAGAGGGATCCTGCGATCCTTGTCGATGATGGCCATGATCAGGCGGAGCCGCTCCTCCCAGGAGATCATCGCGAGACTCCCGGGAAGGGTGGCGCGGCGGGCTGCGTGAGCCGCGAATAGACGTCCTCCATGGTGCCGAGGCTCTTCATCTCCAACAGGTCCACGTTCGCCTCGACGAGGGTCCGCGCGATCCGCGGCGCGTCGTCCCGCGACACGAGTCCGATCCGCAGCAGGCCGCGGCCCGCGGGTTCGAGGGACTGGTGGGGGACCGACCGGAGCGCTGCGAGGCCGCGGTCCACGTCGCTCACCTCGAGCTCGTACGCCGGTGCGAGGAGGGTCGTCTTCAGTTCCCGCGCGGTCCCGAGGGCGATGACCCTCCCCAGGTGCAGGAAGGCATAGCGGTCGACAATCGACTCGCTCTCGAGGAGGTTATGGCTCGTGAACAGGATGGAGCCGCCCCGGGAGACCCATTCGCGGAGGATCGACCGCAGCCCGATCCGCATGCTCACGTCCACGTTTGAGAAAGGTTCGTCGAGGAAGAGCATCCGGGCCGTGCTCAGCATGACCCGGGCCAGCTCCGTCCGTTGGCGCTCCCCCATGGAGAGCTTTCCGATCCGGCTGTCCGCGTGCGGCGTGACGCCGAGCAAGGACATGGTCCATTCGACCTTCCCGGGAATGTCCGGGCGCGCCACCCCCGCCATCTCCGCGAAGAACGAGAGGTACCGCCGGACGGTCACCTCTTCGTACGGAAAGGGGATGTCGATCAGGATCCCGAGTTCTCGGCGGACCTCGTTCGGGGCGGCCC
>VBMN01000125.1 GCA_005878385.1 Methanobacteriota archaeon | reverse complement strand
TCCGCCGGATGCGGATGCCGGATGTCCCAGACGATGCGCACCGCGGCGAGAATCATGGCCAGGCCGAGCACCTGCGTCACGAGCGCCTCGGTGGCTCGCCCCAAGAACAGGACGCCAAGGGCGACACCGACGACGGAGGTGGCCCCCATCACGGCGCCGAGCCGGAAGGTCGTGGCCCCGGTGTGCCCCAAGCTTCGATGCTTCAAGAGTCCGATGAACTGAACGGGGATGGAGGCCAGGGAACTGAGGGTTCCTGCGAAAACGGTCGGCACGCCGAAGAGGAGGATTAGCGCAGGAATGCGGTATTCGCCCCCGGCAACCCCGAGAAGACCCGAGATGAGGCCGAGGCCGAAGCCCAATGTGAGGGCGAGCGCGATCTGGAGAGGAGCGAACGACATCACCCCGCCGACCCGCACCTCGAACAGGATGAGCCGGAGACCGGTGGCCACGAGAATGCCCGCGAGAAGGCCCTTCAGAATCGGGGTCGAGATCCGATTCGTGATCACGGCGCCGAGCCACGCGCCGGGCAGGCTCGTAGGCACCAGCAAAAGGGCAATCAATAAGAAATCAAGGTTGAGGGTCCAGGCCTGACGGAAGACGACATTGAAAACCGCGACGAAGAAGCCGATCAATAAGTTCGCCGCGATCACCCAACGCACACGACCGAGGAGGGTCAAGAGCACGGGAGCCCGATACTCGCCTCCACCGACGCCCGTGAAGCCGGAGAGCACGCCGATCGGCAGCGAGAGGAGACCACCAACCGCAAGTCCCAGGCGCCGCTCAGCTGGGGCGCCCGAAGGAGCGTCCAAGGTTTCCTCGCGAAGGATTTGTGCCCCTTCTACTTTTCCGCACGCTCCGTCTGTCCGACGTCGAAACGCACCGCGGTCCGACAAAACGATCTGCGAAATAAGAGCGCGAGTGAGACATTGATCCGTTTTGCCGCGTCACTCCTTAAGACGTCCGTTCGAGGCGGACGGACCGAATGCGACCTCGGTCCACGGAAATCGAGCCCCTATAGCGGCGAGCCCGTTTCTTCGTCCGGAACTGAACATGCACATCAGGTCCCGTGGATTCAATCCGCTCGAGCGCAATCTCATTCGGCTCCCGATACGGAAGCAAGGACCTTGCAATAGCTCCGATTCCGCGGGATTCGTTCCCCGATTCGTCGCGCAGGACCGCGTCCGTGGCGACTAGATCCAACGCATCCACCATCCGGCCGCGCGCGAGGGATTCGTAGAATGCGCTCACGAGAGCGGCGGCTTCCTTCGATGACACCTTCGTGTCCGATTCGTTCATCGTTCCGGTCCACACGCTCGTCATCCACATACTCTCCCCACGGAGTTTCCATAGGTCTATGGAGATTCTGCCGTCCGGGCGACGGCCACATCGATTGCGATCTCGGCGATATCGGAGGCATATCCGGCGGTCCGCGCGAGGCTGTCGACGATGGCGGCCAAGGCCAGTAACTCCTCTCCCTTCTTCGAGGCGACATGGTGCGAAAGCCCGTCAATCAACTTTTGGTGGCGGTCCAGGTCATCGACCGCCTCGTTCCCGGATTCCACGTCCGCCGTCAGCAGGGCGAAGAACGCCTTGTCCAGGATCGCAATCGCAGACTCCCGGGCGGCCTCGAGTTCCTTCAGGAGTTTCGGATCCAGACCGCGGTCCCCGAAGACGGGGTATGTCCGGGCGATTCGTTCGGCATGGTCGCCGATCCGCTCGAACAGTTTGGCGATCAAGCGGTAGTTGTGTAATTCGTCCTTCCCTTTCGAATCGGGAACGGATCCGCCCGGCGTATGGGCGAGGTTGTACTGCTTCGCGACCATCCAATAGAGGCGATCCACGTCCTGATCCCTCTGGGCCACATCCCGGGCAAGGGCGTCGTCGTGAGTCCTCAGGGCTTGCAAGGCATCCTCGTGCATCGCCCGCACCGTGAGGTGCATTCGCCGGAGGCACTTTTCGGCGCTCAGCTCCGCGGTGTCCGAGAGATCCTGAATCACGACGGAATTCCTCGATTCCTCGATCACCTCCGGGCCGATGACCATCCGGCTGAAGTCCCTCGCGACTCGGCGGACGAAGGGGCCCGCCTCCGGTTTGAACCGAATCTCGATGTACCCAAACCCCGCGATGTAGGCGCCAATCAGTTTCCGAAGGAGATGGTCCCGTCGCTCCTCCCCCTTCTCCTCGAATACGCGACGTCGCGCAAGCGGTTTCTCGGCCGGATGCGCACGGATCGAGACCGCACCGTCGACTTGGGGTTCCAGGAACACGGTGTCCCCGGCCTTGAGACCCGCGTCCGTGACCCAACGCTTTGGCAGCGAGACCACGTACGTGGATCCGCCGGTCAATTGGAGCTTACGCCCTTCCATGCCCTCACTCCTTCTCCGTCCGAATCGAAGACCTATAGAGTCTAAAGGATTATCCACGTAGACTATATAGTTGTCCTATCGACACCGTTTGACAGGGATTACTCCGTCGGCAACCGTCATAGACGGACGGGGTTTCCATCGGCCTCAAGGAAAACACGATTTCAGTGGTGAAGGAGGAGTGAAGAATGGCAACATCCTCGGAGGACGCGGAACTGCTCAAACGACGACGGTCCGGTGGACGGAGTCGGATCTGGATCGTCGTGGCCGTCATAGCGGTCGCCGTGGTCCTGATCGCCGTGGGCGTGTTGGCGGGATGGTTCTCCCCGCAACCAACGACGATTTTGGGCGCGGGAGCGACGTTTCCGTATCCCTTGATCGCAAAGTGGGCGAACGTGTACAACGCCTCCGGCGCAAACGTACGGGTGAACTACCAGGGAATCGGGAGTGGAGGCGGCATCACGCAGATCACGGCGAAGACGGTCGACTTCGCCGCGAGCGATGCGCCGCTGAAAGCGAGCGAACGCGCTGCGGCTCCAGGACTCCTGCACATCCCCGAGACCATCGGCTCGGTGACGGCGGCGTATAACGTCCTCGATTCGAACGGTCAGGCAATCCCATCGGGACTCAACCTCACGGGCGCCGTGCTCGCGGACATCTTTCTCGGGAAAATCACGACTTGGAACCACGCCAACATCAGTGCGCTGAACCCCACCGTGGCCCTGCCGGGCCGATCGATCCAGGTCGTGCACCGGTCGGACAGCAGCGGTACGACGTTCGTTTGGACGAGCTATCTCCACCTCTCGAACTCCCGATGGAATTCGACCTTGGTTGGAAAGTCCATCAGCTGGCCCGTCGGTCTCGCCGGGAAAGGCAACACCGGTGTCGCCGGCGTGGTCCTCCAGACGCCCGATTCAATTGGCTACGTCGAGCTCGCCTATACAGTACAGAACTCGATGAAGGTCGCGAAGATCCAGAACCCCGCGGGGAAGTGGATCCTCCCGACGCTCGCATCGACGGCAGCCGCAGCGGCGTCGGCACCGGCCCTTCCGGCTCCCGACGGCGATTGGTTCAACGTGTCGATCCTGAATGCCGCGGGCGACACGAGCTACCCGGTCTCGACCTTCACGTACCTCCTCGTCTACAAGGAGCTGAACACCATCGGGCCGTCGATGACGCAAGTGAAGGCGAAGGCGCTGGTCGACTTCCTGTGGTGGTGTATCCACGACGGGCAGAGCTACGCCTCCGACTTGGCCTACCCGACCCTGCCGTCATCCGTGGTGACGCTGGACGAGGGAGCGATCCGGAGTATCACCTACAATGGCGTAGCTCTTCATAGCTGAGGAGCGGTTCGCCCTTTTTGTACGACGCATGCACTTCTCTCGGTGGACCCGGGGTGTCGGTCGCGGCTCGGCGGATACCCTGGGGGAATCCCTTTTCCAGTGGTTTTCGACCCTCGTCGCGCTCGGTGTCGTCGGCGTCCTGGTCCTGATTGCAATCCTCCTCTTCTTCGAGGCCGAGGCATCCATCGGGGCCTTCGGCTGGTCGTTTCTTGGCGGCACGGTTTGGAACCCGCAACCGCCCCTGCTCTTCGGTGCCCTCCCGTTCGTGTACGGGACGCTGGTGACCTCCGCACTCGCGCTCTTGTTCGGAGTGCCGATCAGTTTGGGCATCGCGATCTTCCTCTCGGAGCTCGCACCGCCATGGATCCGAATCCCGCTCACGTACGTGGTCGAGCTCCTGGCGGCCGTGCCCTCGGTCGTCTACGGCCTGTGGGGCATCTTCGTCCTGGCCCCCGTCATGCGCACTTCGATTGAGCCCTTCATCCAGGGGATCTTCGGCTTCCTCCCGATCTTCCAGGGGACGCCGATCGGACTGGACAAGCTCAGCGCGGGTGTCATCCTGGCGATCATGATCATACCGACCATTTCATCCGTGTCCCG
>VBMN01000033.1 GCA_005878385.1 Methanobacteriota archaeon | reverse complement strand
GGGCGGGACGGTGATGAAGGCCCTCCGCCATTTTGACACGAACGTCCTGGGCGTGAACGTGCTCGCGCAACGAGCGGCCCTCGCCGCGCTGCGCACGAAGAAGGAATGGCTCCCGGAAGTGCGGCGGACCTGCGAACGGAACCAGGCCACCATTCGTCGCGCGGTCGAGAAAGTCGACGGCGCCTCCTTGCCCATCTATCCCTCCAAAGCGAACATGTTCGTGATCGATTTGTCCGAGAGCGGCGTGAATCCGGAAGAGGCCGAACAACGCCTCTTGTTCGATCACCTCGTCCACACGCGCGCCGGATCATACCTGTCGAGGAGGCACGGAGGCAAGTTCCTCCGGGTCTCGTTCACCGTGCCGGAATCCGACACAAAACGGTTCGCGGAGGCATTCCCCGCCGTGATGGAGGGACTCGCGAAGTGAGCGCGACAACCTCATAGCCCCGAATGTGACTCCCGGTGGCGACCATGGGATTCCTTCAGGACATCGCAGGCCGGGTCGAAGAGGTCGCCGCGGCGGGCGGCAAGTTCGCAGATGCATTCGTTCGGACTGCCGGAGCCACGGTGGCGGGAGCCCTCGTCTTCGTGGAGCGCGAAATCGGATACGCCCAGCATGCCGCCAAACGCCCGAGATCGGGGAAGCCGGGAGAGAAAGAGGGCTCTCACAAGTAGGGACACCGCGCCTTGACGCTTCGGCGCGCACGGCCTCGAAAGCTACTTAGCGCTCGCTCGCGGTAGCGGGGCCGTATCGGGAGTGGATCGGGTGGGGAAGTCCGAGTATCTCAACTTCGTGAACGGAGAATGGGTGTCTTCCCACACGGAAGACACGTACACGGTGATCAACCCCGCGACCGGCGGGAAGATCGCCGCGGTGCCGCAGTCAGACCTGCAAGACACGCGAGCGGCGATCGACGCCGCGCGAGAGGCCTTCGACAAAGGCAAATGGCCTCGCATGACGCCCGGAGATCGCGCGGCCGCCCTCTTCAAATTGGCGAATCTCATCGAGGCGGACATGGACCGCCTCGCTCCGATCGAATCGCAGAACCAGGGGAAGACGATCAAGCAGGCCCGGGACGGCGACCTGCCGTTCAGCGTGGACAACCTGCGATTCATGGCGGGCGCGGCTCGCACGTTGACGGGCCAGGCGTCGATGGAATACGCCTACGGCGCCACGAGCGTGATCCGGCGCGAGCCGATCGGTGTGATCGGTCAGATTACGCCATGGAACTACCCGTTCATGATGGCAATCTGGAAGCTCGCACCCGCCCTCGCCGCCGGGAACACGGCCGTCCTGAAGCCGGCCTCCCTGACGCCGCTCACCACGCTCGAGCTCGGCAAGCTGATCGAGGGGGCGGGGATTCCCGCAGGAACCGTGAATCTGATCACGGGGCCCGGGGCCATCGTCGGGAACGAACTCGCTTCGAGCGACAAGGTCGATATGGTCTCTCTGACCGGGGACACCGCGACGGGCAAGGAGATCATGAATGCCGCGAAATCGAACGTGAAGAAGCTCCACCTCGAGCTGGGCGGCAAGGCCCCCTTCGTAGTCTTCGAGGACGCGAACATCGCCGCGGCGGCAGAGGGCGCCGTCGCCGCCTCCATGGTGAACGGAGGACAGGATTGCACGCAGGCCGCGCGCTTCATCGTCCAGGACAGGGTATACAAGAAGTTCGAGGACAAGTTCCTCGAGCGGCTCAAGACGGTCCGCATGGGAGACCCGCTCCAGCGATCGACCGACCTCGGACCCCTCGTTTCCTCGAAGCAGCGAGAGAAGGTCGAGGATTACGTCGAGATTGGAGCGGACGAGGGAGCGAAGCTTGCGCTGGGCGGCAAACGGCCGAAAGGCAAGGGCTTCGATAAGGGATGGTACTACGAGCCGACCGCGTTCGTCGATACCGATCCCTCGATGCGAATCGCCCGCGAGGAGGTCTTCGGACCCGTCGTCAACGTCCAGAAGTTCTCGAACGAGGACGACGCGATCCAGGCGGCGAACGATGTCGTCTACGGCCTCTATTCCTCCGTCTGGACGAAGGACGTGCAGCGCGCCCATCGGGTCGCGAACGCACTCCACTTCGGAGCGGTCGAGATCAACGAGCACCTGCCGATCGTGAGCGAGATGCCGCACGGCGGGTTCAAGCAGAGCGGATTCGGCAAGGATCTCTCCGTCTACAGCCTGGAGGAGTACACGCAAATCAAACACGTGTTCATCGACCTCACGGACGCGGTGCGCAAACCGTGGCACTACATCACGTTCGGCGATCCGACGTGAGGCGACGGGTCCAGACGGTCACGCCGCGATGTCCCGTTCCGACCATTGCATCGGGAGATCCCGAGCGGCCCACTCCCTGAACACCCGCTCCCGGTCCAGAGACTCCGGGGGATGCACGCCCGGCCCGGGCGTCGCCCGGTCCGCCAGCATCGCCACTCCGATCGCGGCGCCGACGGCCTTCAGGTAGTACACGGCGGTCGTGGAGCGACGGCGGTTCGCATCCGGATGCGACATCACGACGTCGCCGCGCCGCACGATGCGATGACCGTCCCTCACTCCCTCGACCTCGACGGTCAAGGCGGTCGCTCCCTGCAACGGGAGGACAAGTGCGGAGGGTTCCGGGAAGGCCGCGAGGAGGGCCCGCCGGAACGAAACCATCTGGTTTCCGACGCGGATCATCCGGGAGTCCGAGAGGAGGCCGAGTCGGTCGAGCGAGATGAGGGCTCGGACCACGTCCGGATGGAGTGCGTGCTTGTAGTCCACGTAGCCTACCGGTTTCCCGAGGAAGCGAGGAAGGGTCTCCACCTCCTCGTGGGAGACGAGGTACGTCCGCTGGACCCCGACGGGAGCGGGAAAGGAAAAGTCCTCGGGCTCGCTCAGCGGCTCCCTGGCGGCAAGTCCACCATCGAGCCATACGGTGGGTCGAACGAGGACGTTCGCCAGGAACGCCTCTCGAGAGGAGAGCGGCAGGTAACCTGGACCCGGGGCCGTGACGAGGTCCCCGGCGCGGATCCGAATCGCGTCGATCGCCTCGAAGCGTTCCGCCGCATCGCGGGCCATCACGTTCGAGATGCCTGGATCGAATCCCATGGACACGAGCGCGGTCCGCCCCGCGGACTTGAACTCGTCCGCCCTCGCCAGTTGCGCGAAGATCCCGGGCTGGGCACCCGGCTCCAGAGGTCCGGCGGACGCGATGTCCAGGTAGTGCGCGCCCGCCACGAGGGCCGCCTCCATGATCCGAAGATTGTAGCGCGGAAGGGTCGTGTTCACGACGATGTCCGCACCTTTGATCGCTCGCTCGAGGGCGGCATGGTTCTCCACGTTGAGCTGGGTCGCTTCGATCGACACCCGACCGGGGATGCCCGTGAGAACCCTCGCGCGCTCCCCGAATTGGTCCGTGAGCAGAAGGGAAGACACTCGGCGATCCGCCCGCAGTTCCGAGGCGAGGGTCCGGCCCAGTCCGCCGACCCCGAGGATTGCGACCCGCATCTATCCGACCCAGGGTTCCTGGTAGCGCTTAGTCTTTTCGTGGCGGTTCCCGGGGGTCGCACCCATGGAAACGAGGAGGTTCCATGGTCGGCGGATCGCTCGCCCTATTATTACGAGAATAGTAATCGATACGCGGAAGGGAAGTCTTACCGCGGCACGTCCGCCTTGGAGCGGAAGCGGGACTTTCTCCATGACCGACGGCGCAGGACGGAGGACAACCGCGCTGGATGCAAAAGCGATCTGCGTGCCAAGGTGTCGTGCACCTCGCATCCGATGTCCCCGCGGCCCGCTCCTCGCGGGCGGCTCAGCCACGCACGCGACGAATCGTCTCGAGTGATTTCAGGGAGGCGCCGCAAGACGGTGCACCTTGGTGATAACCGAATCATAGCCGCTTATGTGCGGCCCCTCGCTTCTCCTGACGGGGTCGGCGTTGGCGGACGGTGTTCCGCGGTTCCACCGCGGCCTCCCCCTCTCCGCGTCATCGCGGCGGCTCTCGCGAACACGCCTCGATCCGCGACGCCGGCCTGTTTAACCGTTTTGATTTCTGTAGAAGGCCATCCAGGCGCCGCGAGCTTTCGACTTGCGATTGTCTCCGATAACCGAAGCGATCCGCGAAAACGGCCCCCGATGGCCCCGGAAAATTGTGGGTTCCGTCGATTGTCACGCTGGCGTCTTGGTCGTCTGCGTGGAATCAAGCCGACCCCGTGGCATGGGCTGCGCGGGGCCGTTGAGACGACGAACGAACAGGCGCAAGGCAATCTGCATTCCGGTCCGGAGAGGAATCAGCTTCGGCGGTCCGATGCGAGCGTCGTAGTCAATCGGCAACTCCGTGATCCGCGCTTGCGAAAGGCAGGCCGACCCGAAGAGATCCGCTTCGAGATCGAAGCCATGCGCCTCGAGTGGGATCTTGCGAAGTGTGTCCGCCTTGAATCCCCACATCCCCGTGCACACGTCCGTGACGGAGACTCCGAAAAGGAGGTGAGCGAGCGCGCTCAGCACGCGGTTACCGATCGCGTTCAGAGGCGTCATCGCGCCTTCCGCCATCCGTCCGCGGAAGCGGGAGCCGAGGACCACATCGTTCCCGGAGGCGAGGGCATCGAGGAACGTCGAAATCGCTTCCGGGGGATAGCTCCCGTCCGCATCGAGCATGAGGAAGAATTCCGGTTCGCGCGAACCGCCGTCCGCGCGGTCCCGGGCACGAAGCAGGTGGTCGAACGCCTGGCGCATGCCGTTCCCCTTCCCCCGTCCGGCTTGGATGAACACGCTCGCGCCGTTCTTGCGGCCTACCTCGAGAGTCCGGTCCGTCGAATTCCCGTCGACGACCCAGATCGACACCGTGTATCCGGCCGCCTCGAGCTGGGCGCGAGGAATCCGGTCCAAGACATGGCCGATCGCCCGTTCCTCGTTTAGGGCCGGAAGGAAGATGACGACATGGCCTCGGGGACTAGGTTGTAGGCTGTTTTCTGCGGCGCCCGCCAAGTGCGCCGCGTCGTCCTCCGATGGGCCACCCCCCATCGCCTCTGCGATTACGGTCGTCTGTTTCCCCTCCGGCCCCTTTATTGCGATACGATCCTCAGGTTCGCGGGCGTGCTGCTCGCCCGTCCGGCCCTGTCCTCGAGCCGGTCGTAACCTGGGAGGAGCTCCTCCAGGAACTCCGCGTTCCGTTCCATTTGATACGTGAGGAAAAAGAGGGCTCCGTACGAGTCCCCGCGCGGGCTCGCGGCGATCACATCGTCGCGCGCGAGCTTCGACAGATGATGCTGGACCGTCGTGTAGTGGAGCTCCAGCGCGCTCGCGATCTGGTTCGCGTTCAAGGGGCCCTGGTCCTGGAGAAGTTTCAGGATCCGGCACCGATTGTAGCCACCTCGCGATCGTGCGAGCAGGTACACTAAGGTGCGTCGGAACGGCGTGTTCGGCCGCTCATTCCCGTGCGACGTCGTCGATCGGACGTCCACCCGGGCCGGAATCGGCCACACGCTCGCCGAGCGTGCGACGATCACTCGTTCAGGTGCGCCGGACATTGCTGGACGCGGGCAATCCGAGCGAGGGGGATATCCACCGCGTCTTAACACGCGCATCTCCGCATGGGGAGTGTGCGGCGCGCGTCACATCGAATGATTCAACTTGCAAAAGACTATAACATATAAGTGATTGCCAATTCATTCCCTTTCTCCAAAGAGGGCCCTGGTGAACCGAATTGGCTAGTCGCACCGCGGTCACGAGGACCATCCGGTTGGACGGAGACACGGACCGGGCCCTTTCCACCTTAGCCGAGAAAGAGCGGGTGAGCGTCAATTTCCTCGTGAACCGCGCCCTTCGAAAATTCATCGAATGGGATGTCTACGCGGAGAAGTTCGGGTTCCTCTCCTTGCCCGCCTCCATGATCACGAAGATGATGAGCTACCTGTCCGACGACGAGGCGAAGGAGATGGGCCGCTGGGCCGGGCAGAACCTGGTGAAGGACTTCCTCACCTTCTGGTTCAAGGAGGTCAGCGTCACGACCCTTGTGAAAGGGTATCCCGCCCTCGAATCGAAATACGGGAAGTCGTTCGAATACGAGGAGCACGTCGACGGCGGCCGCTGGACGATCATCCTAAAGCATGGCCGCGGCATCAAGTGGTCCTTCTACTATGAGGAACTCCTGCGTTCCGTCTTCGAACAACTGTTGAAGAAAGAGGTCAAGACGGAACGGACCGAAGATCAGGTCGTTGCGCGGTTCACCGCCGTGTAGGCCGGTCTCAGCAGAGGTCGCTAGGTGGCGATCTTTTTCTTTGGGGGCTCGCCCTCCGCGTTCTCATAGCCGGCCTCTTGGAGCGCGGTCCGCTCGATTGCCTCCGCGAGCCAGCCCATGGTCATCCGTAGTCCAAGGCAAACGCGATCGATCTCCGCGTCCCCGGTGTCGGCCTTCTTCACTTTCGACAGCAGCATCGACTTGACCATGTGGGCGTTCTGATCGCCGAACGTCTTGTCGAAGGCTCGCCAGTAGGCCTGTTGGAACGCCGGGTCGTCGCGGGCACCCATGGCTTTGGTTAGATGCGGGACGGTACCGCCTCCTGGGCCTCTCCGACCGTCCAAGTCGGGCAGATGGTTCGGCCTCGAGGCTGCCGAGCGTCCTCGCAGGGAATCGACATTCTCCTCCCGATCCTCATATGGCCAGCCTTTCCAGTCGACCTCCAAGACACAGCAAGCCCTTGATAACCCATTCGGTTAGTTGTCACCACGAGTGTGTGGTGTCCTCGGTGAGCCCAGCACTTTGCGACGTCGACCGAACGGTTCGTCCTTGGCAACCGGGAGACAAGGAGGTCCCGATTCACAGGCCGACCAAACACATAGACATCTCGTCGGACCGGCCTCTCACACCGCGCCACCCAGCTACCTCCGTGGATGCTAGGCGAGGTTCCCGCGTACATGTGGATGGACAATCCGGATTCCCCGGGGGCCGATGTCGATCGGAATGGGACCCATCTGGTGATTCGTGCCGCGCATCTTGGTGATCTCGATGTATCGGACCCGCGCCTCTCCCGCCGGGACGATGCTGAACTTGATGACTCCATCCGCCACGAACTCTTCCACGCCGGTCCACGGGGAGTTCCCCATCGATCCGGTTCCCTCTTCCGTGATCAGCAAGGTCGTGCATCCGGAGGCACCGCCCACGATCTTGCCGAGCAGCACATGGGTGAAGGTCCGGAGGTCCCCGACCGTCTGGAAGGCCGGAGACATCGCGGTGAAAGAGTCAATCACGAGTCGCTCGGTCTCGTTCTCTTCGATCTCCCGGGCGATCTGCTCCCACAGCGCCGGAAGGCCCTCCGAGGTGGGGGCGGGAATCTCAAGGAAGGCGAACCGCTTCTGTGCGATCAGCGGTTCGAAGTCGAGTCCGAGCCGGCGCATGTTGTGCAGGTAGGACTTCTCGCTCTCGAGCATGGAAACGTACATGCCCGCCTGCTTCTCCTTCTTCGCGCCGTGATGCAGAAAATGGGATCCGAAGATCGTCTTGCCGGTACCGGGCCGCCCGGTGAGGGTGATCAAACTACCTGATAGGAACCCGCCCTCGAGCATCCCGTCGAACTCCGAAAGCCCGGTCGCTGCGCGCTCCTCCATGCTCGGCTCCGGCGTCCTCGCCACCGCGACTTCGGTCATGCCGTCAACCTCTTCTTAGCGCTTTGCATGGAGCGGGCCACGGTCTCGAAGAAGTCGGCCTGCGGCGCGCGCCGCCGGATGTGGACCGGGACCGAAAGGGGTGGTTCGCTCGGCATTCCGCCCCGTTCCCGGGACAAGGGAACGTCCTGGAGCGGAATCAACTTGAATTCCGGATATCCATTCGCGAAGGAGAACGTGAGACCATAGAACCCCGTCCTCGGCTTCACGCCGTAGAAGACGAGCGTGCCCCAGCGAGTCGTGATCACGAGATGGATTTGCGAGATGTTCGCGACCTTCTCGGTCAACTCCAGGTTCGGCCTCGCGAGGATGGACTGGATGTCCTTGTTCACGGCGACGCGGGCCGCGACGGTCGCAAGGAAGTCCATGACCCCTTGTCCATAGAAGTTCTCGACGGTGTCGAGGGCCATGAGTTTCCAGATGATCTTTCCCTGATTCTTGAACCTCCCATAGACCTCGAGCCACATCTCGAAGTCCTTCGCCATGTCTAACGAGAACTTGATCGCCACGGGGTCTTCGACGCGGTCCGTCGTGAAGACGCGCATGTTCGCGTCGTACAGGTCCTCCGCCATGAACTGCGTCGCGAAGAGTCGCGACCGTTTCGGGTCGAAATCGCTGTAGGGAAACATCATCACGGCGTTGCCCGTGGCCAGGAAATTCAGGAGGGCCGTGAGGGGCACGTACACTTGCGCCTCGAACGGCACGTCGCCTCGCATTTCGAGCAACACCGTCGAGCCGCGGGCGACGCCGCCACCGAGGAGGGCATCGAGGTCTCGGCTCCCGGTCGACATGTGCGTCTCCGTGTTCTCGACGGGGCGGAACTCCGCCGTCTCTTCGGGGAGCTTGAAGTCGAACGGCTCCAAGTACTGGAACCGGCCTCCCGCCAGGGTGAACAAATACTGGTCCTGGCGGATCGGAACTCCGCGGAGCTTGCGAATCTCCAACTCTCGCAGGCGCCGGTCATCGATCACCTTCTGACGAAGGATCAGGATTGCGTCCGCGAGCTGGTCCAGGGTCGTGTTCGCCTCCGAATGTTCGCTCACCAGGATGAGACGCGCCCCTGTTTCTTCCAGGACGGCCATGAGGGACTGTTCCACCTTCATGCGCGCTTCCGCGGGGATGTAATCGGAAATCCCCTCCCACGAATCGAGGACGACGAGCGGATTCTCCATGCTCGACAACAGGTCATGGAGGCCCGAGATGACCCGGTGGCCGACGACGAACTGGGTCGGGTCGAACTCGAGGGTGGAGAAGAATTGTACATTCGGTTCCGCGGCTAGTTTCGGGAAGAGGGCGTGTTGGAACGAAAGCTTCTCTGGGTACGTCCGTGTCGAAATGTGGACAGAATCGCCTTCGGAGTGCAGCAGCGCCATGAGTTCCAGGGCGAGGTTCGTCTTGCCGGTTCCCGCATCCCCTTTCACCAGGAGAATGTAGCCCTTGCGGCGGAGTACCGCCTCGAGTTCCGGCGGAACCGATCGCAGATAAGTCGGCGACTCGTTATCCTCAATCATGTACCGCGTCGACCTCCCACAGCGCTTGAATACATGAACGAGGACCGCTTAAAAGCTTGTAGTAACCTTGTGGTCACCAGCCCTCTCCCTCTGGGTTCTCGGGAGCAGGATGCCAGAGGGCCACATGAATGCAGTGAAATCGACCTGATTCGTTGGAACTTATAAACCGGGGAAAGATTCTGAATTTGGCAGGCCATGCAGATGCCTTGGCGGAGCACAGTTCTGTTCATCATCGCGGTCGCTGGAATCCTCTTCGCGGTGGCGACCCGGAGCATGGTCGTCCTGCAGGCCCTCACCATGGTCTCCTTCGCCTTGCTCGGCGTGCTCGCGGTGGTCTTGGTTCGGCGCGGTGGTCGCTCGTTCCCGTCGGACCCCAGGCTCCCTCGTGTGGCCGACCGCCTTCGAGAACTTCGTCGCCTCGCCGCCGCCGCACGGCAGGATTCGTTGGAAAGGCTCGACGGGGGCCGGGAGTCGATCGACGTGTATCCGTGGCCCGAGGAGGAGGATGTGGTGCGCGTGGAAGATCATTCCATGGCCCGCCGGCTCGCCGAGCGACTGGCGCCTCACGCCCCGGACGCCGCGGTCGAGGGACGTCGATCGGCCCACCACGAGACGTTCGCGGAATTGCTTCGCGAAGGGGAGGATCTTCGCGCCCTCGGGCGGCTCCTGAAACTCGATCTCAACGCGTATGGGAATCAGCTCGCGAAGGGGCTCGCGGCCGCACGGGCCGGGCGATTCGAGCAATGCGGACTGTATCTCCAGGTCGCGAACGAGAGGCTGCGGTTCCAGGTGCACGCAGCCCTCGCGGAGGAACTTCTGAGCCTCCGAACGCCCTCGTACGAACAGCGTTGAGCGGCACCTACCATTTCGTATCGCTAGCAGCGTGCCCCCAGGCCGGAGTGCCGTGTGTGGCCTGTCAATTCTTCTCGAAGCGAGGCCGTCCCGCCTCAGGGCGACGGTTCCGCTTGTACGGAGAACGCGCCGCTGAGCCGCAGGTAGAGGAACACCGGCTCCCCCAGCTTCGCCACGGTCTGGCCGTGGTCCGTGAGCGAGTACGCGACGCGCGGTGGCCGCGTCGGTTTCACGTCCCTCCGGATCAGGCCGGTCTCTTGCATCCGGGTGAGCTTGCTCGAGAGGACGCGGGAGCTGATCCGGCCAAGGCCTCGGCGGATCTCCTGGAATCCTGCGGACTGGCGCATGTGCAGGAGGGTCAGGATGTCTAAAGACCACTTGCCGAATACGGTCCGGGCGATTTCTACGTTCGTGGTGATGGGATCGAACAATCCCACGGAAGCGCTGTTCCACCCGGCGTCTCGGACGATGTCTTGGGAGAATCGGGAGCAGGTATCGACGAGATCGGAGAACCGGCGCTCGAGTCTTTCCGCCTGCGAGTCGGCGCGTACCTCGGTCTGTTCGGGTCGTGCAAGCATCTATCTGACCAACTACCGTCACTGCGGGAATTGGATACTAAGCCGTATGTGATGACTTGTGTTCATCTTGATTATCGACGCCGCGCTTTGTTACCGAAAGGATACGGGGGTTACAAATCGGCGCGGGACAAACCCCGGGAGGAATGGCGACAAGGCTCCTTGGCCGTGCAATGACCGGGAGGCCGAATCCACGGCAGCGTCCTTTTGCGGTCACCATGGGACTGATTTTTGGCCTCACCATCGCGGGGCTCCTGCCGCTGGTCCTCGCGCAGCCCGCGCGGGCCGCGAACGTCGCCTTGCCGCTTTTCGCAAGTGCGGCTGGTTGGGGGAGTACTTCCGGGGGGGAAGCCAATCCCGGGCCGACTTTCGTCGTGTACCGCAACGACCAGATTGACGTCACGCTGACGAGCGACGACGGCCTCCCGCACGGGTTGTGGATCGACTACAACGGCGACGGGATCCCGAATAGCGGGGACTACATCTCGCCGAAGACCTCGGCCACGCAGAACCCCATCCAGTTCAGCTTCCCCGCGGACGTCGCTGGCCAGTTCACGTATTATGATCAATCCATTCCTCTGAACACGGGCACTTGGTCGACCCGGGCGAACGGTGCCCCCTCCGGGACGTTCAACGCGCCCGCGTCCGGGACCTCCTGGACAGGCGGCAAGGCCCATGACATCTCCTTCGACCTCACGGACCCGGACGGAGATCCGATGACCTACACCCTCACGTACAGTTACGGCGGGGGAGCGAGCCAAACAATCCGTCCGTCGACTCCGGCGACCTCCAATCCAAATGTCGTCTCTTGGACTCCGACCGGGTTCAGCGCGACCGACACGGTCGTGCACCTGGAAGTCCTCGATTCGCGAGGGGCCCCCGCCCACGTGGATTCACCCCCGTTCGAGGTGGACTCCACGCCGCCCACGATCTTGTCGTCCTCGCCGAGGTCCGGCGCGACCCTGGTGGACCGGAACACGCTGATCCAGGTCAATTGGTCCGAGGCGATGAAGGAAGCGACGACCGGGGTTGCGAACGCCTTCGGCGTGCGGGGTGCCGGGGGACCATGGCTCGCGGGGACGGTCACCTGGTCGTCCGACGCGACTCAGATGACCTTCCGCCCGACCGGCTCTCTGAGCGTCGGGACCGTGTACGAGGTCTACGTCAATAGCACGGCCACGGACCATTCCGATCCGGGCAATCCATTCGTCGCCGGCAGTGCGTGGACGTTCTCGACGGGATCGACCGCGGACACCACGCCGCCGTCCATCCTCGCGATGGCCGCGGATCCGCCGGTCCAGCTCGCGAACGGGCGTGTGAACCTGACCGCGGATGTGCAGGACAACGTGGGGATCCTCAAGGTGTTCGCGGCCGTCCGCGGACCGGAGACCGACCAGAACCTGACGATGGCGCACGCATCGGGGACGCGTTGGTACGTGAATCACAACTACACGGCGGTGGGCCACTACAACTTCACGGTGTGGGCCACGGACACTTCGGGGAACGTTCGTTCGCGGTCCGCGGGTTTCGACATGTCACCGCAGGGAACGGGGAATGTTCCCGCGCCCCTGTATGTGAACGTGACCGTGACGGATGGCATCGTCGATGTGACCTGGAGTCCGGTGTCCTGGCCGAGCTTGGCCGGCTACAATGTCTATCGTGGGAACGGGTCCTCGGGTCAGTTCACGAAACTCACGATCACTCCCGTCCCCAAGGCCTTGCCGACCATGTACCGCGACTCGACGGCACAGCCGGGTCATACCTACTTCTACACGGTCACATCTGTGAACACGACGGGCTCTGAATCGGGGTACGCCCAGGCGTTCTCGGTCCTCATCCCGCCGTATACGACTCCTCCCCTGTTCGACCCGGTTCCGTGGGCCGTCGCTGGGGTCACATTGGGCGTGATCTTGGGGGCACTCTATGGCATGGTTTGGCGACGCCGGCCCGCGTGAGCGACGTACCCCCCGCGACGCGGTGGGTAGCACCCGCCTATGGCCCTTCGTCCTCACCGTCTTCTTCGGCATCCTCTTCGCGGGCATCGCGGATCTGGCCTGGCTCACCGCGACCGGATCGACCGCGCCCTGGTTCACCGGGGCGGTTTCGGCGCAGGTATACACGTCGACCCTGACGACCGCGACAATCGCGACGTTGATCCTCGCCTCCCTCGCCGCGAGCAAGCTCGGCCTCCTCGACTCGAGAGCCCGGGCGGCCGCGGGCCGCCAGGTTGACGACCGTGCGAACGCTCCCCGCCTCCCGGTCGAGGTGCCGCGCTCGGTCGTCCTCGCGCCGAGTCGCACGACGCGGGCCGAGGGGCTGGATCAGATCCTCTCGGAGCTCGAACGGTTCGCCGAGGGGCCCATGGTCGAAGTCCGGGACCGGCAGAGCGGCGATCCCGTTCCGATGTCCTTTGCCGCGTCGGTCCCGCGGACCGCGGGTGCCGGGCGGGGACGCGGGCTGCCGACCGCGACCCGCGACGCGCTCCGACGAGCGCGCGGCCTCGTGTGGCAGACCGTCGCCGGACCCCTGGCGGTGTTCCTCATCTTCATCTCCGTCGCCGGCGCGATGCTGCCCGGCACCGGCGCCTTCGCCCAGACCCACTTCCAGCTCAATACCGCACTCATCCTCTTCCTCGGGTACGGATGGCCCTTCCTGGTGGCCTGGACGGTCGCAGCCATCGCGCTCCTGCATGTCCTCGTCCGGGCGGAGTCGTTCGAGCAAACTACTCCGGCCTCGACGTCTCGAGCGGATGCCCCGAATGACCGGTCCGCGCGGAGAGGAAACGCGCTGTACGATCACCGGTAGCCCGGTCTTCGTCCGACTCCTTCCAGGATTCCACGAACAAGCCTGAAGCGAAACGCACCGGAGCGCTTCCCCCTGGCGGTTTCATCGTCCAGCTTACTCCGGACCTTGAAGCGCTCGACGACAATTGTGTGCGAGAGCCTTCATATGCGGGGCTCTCACAGTGGAACGACGGAAGGGGGAAGGCATGGCGACTGAGACCGTGGAACTGGAACAGGAATGGAGGACCTCGGATCGCTGGGCGGGCATCCTGCGGCCGTATGGTGCTGCGGACGTGGAAAGGTTGCGAGGCTCGATTCGGATCCGGCACACGCTCGCGGAACTTGGGGCCGAACGGCTCTGGGAACTCCTTCGGACCGAAGACTATGTCCAGGCCCTCGGGGCCCTCACCGGGAACCAGGCGATCCAGCAGGTCCGCGCCGGACTCCGCGCGATCTACCTGAGCGGATGGCAGGTCGCCGCGGACGGGAATGATGCGGGTCACATGTACCCCGATCTGAGCTTGTATCCAGCCGACAGCGTCCCGAACGTCGTGCGTCGGATCAACAACGCACTCCGTCGGGAGGATGAGAAGCAGCACATGGCAGGCAAGGACGACATGGACTGGTTTGCACCGATCGTGGCCGATGCGGAGGCCGGGTTCGGTGGTCCGCTCCATGCGTTCGAGATCACGAAGGCGATGATCGAGGCCGGCGCGGCCGGAGTGCACTTCGAGGACCAGCTCGCGGCCGCGAAGAAGTGCGGCCACCTGGGGGGAAAGGTCGTCGTTCCCACGGGAGAGTTCATTCAGAAACTGGTCGCGGCCCGCCTTGCGGCGGACGTCATGGGAGTGCCCACGTTGATCGTCGCGCGGACGGATGCGAACAGCGCCCGTTTGGTGACGAGCGATTCCGATCCGAGGGACCGTGCGCTCCTCACAGGAGAGAGGACCGCCGAGGGATTCTTCCGAATCGAGGGCGGACTCTCCGCGGCGATCGCTCGCGGTCTCGCGTATGCACCGTACGCGGACATGCTCTGGTGCGAGACGTCCGGGCCGGATCTCGAAGAGGCCCGTGCGTTCGCCGACGCGATCCACGCCCGCTTTCCGGGGAAGATCCTCGCTTACAACTGCTCCTCCTCTTTCAACTGGCGGAAAAAGCTCGGCCCTTCGGCGATCGCAAGCTTCCAGTCCGAACTCGCCCGCATGGGCTACCGCTTCCAATTCGTCACGCTCGCGGGTTTCCATACGCTGAATCTCTCCATGTTCGGGCTTGCGCAGGATTACAAAGACCGGGGGATGTCTGCGTACGCGGAGTTGCAAGACAAAGAATTCGCTGCCCGGGAACAAGGGTATCGCGCGGTCG
>VBMN01000131.1 GCA_005878385.1 Methanobacteriota archaeon | reverse complement strand
TACGGCGACCGCGGAGATTGCACGCTCGCAGATCTGGCAGTGGCTCCATCATCGCGTGCCGTTGAACGACGGGCCGACATTGACCCGAGAGCATGTGAGAGAGCTCGAGGATCGCGAGCTTGCAAGGATTCGCACCTCGATGGGGGACGAGGCGTTTTCACACAGCAAGTTCCGCGAGGCTCGCACCTTGTTCGACCACATCGCCCTGGGGGACGATTTCGTGGAGTTCTTGACGATTCCCGCCTACGAACGGATTGACTGATCCGCTAGCCGGAATCGTTCAGCCGCCCCCGGACGACCATCGCCTTCAGCGTGATCATCTTGCTCGCCTCTCCCGCTTTCTCGAGGCCGAAGGGGATCGGCGCGCGTTTCGGATGCTTCGCGAACCACTCGGCCATGTTGCCTTCCACATCCGGGTGGACCGCATCGAGGTTCCAGCGGCCGTCCGATCTGCGCTTTTTCTCCAAGTGGGAGAGGGCGTGCTGGAGGCGCGAATCTCCGCCGTATCCCAACGCCGTCATGAAGTCGAGGCCGACCAAGAGGTCGTAATAGTAGTGCGCAGGATAGTGAAACCGATACCACGGTTCATAGTGGTCTCCCTGTCGATGCAATTCCCGCTCGAGGAAGAATTCGGCCCCGAGCTCGACGGCGCGCTTCATGTCCTCCGTCCACTTCTGTCGCGGATACACCGCGAACGCACTCATCCCCTCCCAGGAGTCTAGGTTCCGCCCGCTCCCAAAGCAGCTCCAGCCCCCCTTCTTGTCTCGGTTCTCCGCGAGCCATTGGAACGCGCTTCTCACCTTCGGATGGTCGGTGTATCCGAATCGAACGAGAGCCCGAGCCATGTTCCCCGTCGTGCAGAGGTGGCCCTTCTTCCCGCCGCTCGGGGCGAACCCGCCGTCGGCCGTGGCCATCCGGCGGAGCCACAGCTCGCACGCCTTCGCGATTCGAGGATCGTCGTTCGTCAGTCCGAGATCGGACAACGTGAGCAACATCCAATTCGTCGAGAGGTACTTCGGGCCGTACAGGCTCTCATCGCTCACCCACCAACCGTCTCGATGCTGTTGGGCCAACAGATCCGCTGCCCATCCTTTCTCGGGGATGAGTTCTTTCGCGGCCAGGACCTCGGGAGCGTCTTGTGCCTTTCCCACGAGTTGCGTGAGGGCGAAATATCGGATCGAAGGCTGATCCTCCTCCAACAACCAGTCCAAGACCTTTTTCGCGCTCACGAGGCTCCTCCCATCCCGGTTCATTCATTTCGGCGATTTCATCTTTCGCACCCGCGGTCGGCCCTGTCAGTGGAGGCTCCTTGGAGACACATGCGAGGCGATCAATGGCCGTGCGAAACGAAGGCTAACTCGGCGAGAGAGCCCCATCCATGGCCCGCGAGGAGTTCGGTCACGAGGGTGGGATCGCCGGGGAATCTTTCCGGCATCGGACAGTAGAAACTGATCGGGAGTGTACGGACGAGAGAATCCATGGCCAAGTCCACGCGGAGGGCGAGTGCCTGATATTGCGGTGACGACGCCAAGAGGGACGATGCGATCTTGCTGATGAACCAGACCTCGGAATATCCCTGGCCACGGGCGACTTGGATCATACCCTGGATGGCCAGGAGGAGGACCGCGAGCACCCCCGCGGTCCGGAGGACATCCAAGTGTTCATCCGCGTTGAAGAGGGAAAGCCGACCGCTGTCGATGTCTTCTTGGTGCCCGGCTCGCACGGCCTCCTCGCGGTAGCGGTCCAAGTCCAAGGACGGCAGGAGCGCGATGACCTTCGCGCCTCGGATGAGTCCACGCCGGACGAACGCCATCGCCCTTCGGGCCTCGCTTGCCGCGTCCGAGAAGTCGACCCAATGTCCGTGGACACCGAGTTCCTGCATCGTATCGTCTCTCGGTCGGGGCGCTTTCTCGGACGTCTCCTTGCGGGCGAGTTCTTCGACCGTCCTGGCCTGGTACGAGAACAGCTCCGTGAGGCCCCGGGCGACGCGGTCTCGCTCGGAGATCCCTTCTCCTTGGATCTTCACACGCAAGGTTCCTCGCAGGGTCCGCGCGGTCAACGTCCCGAGGACTCTCTCGAGTGCCCGCCAGTAGGCGTCGTCCACCGACCGCGCTTCGATCTCGTCGATGGTCTCGCGGACGTCGATCATCCGTCTCCTCCGTCCGGGAACAGTTCCAGCGCCACGCCGAGATCGCCGGCGGGAATCAGATGGCTGTGATTCCGGAGCACATCCCAGAAGGCAGCCGCATGTCGGTCGGGACTCAGCTTCCGGCCATCGTAGGCACAGAGCAGGGACCACGGGAGGGCCTCCCGGCGTTCCTGGCACAATTGCTCGAAGGCCAAGGCACGATCGAAGAGGCCATTCTCGAAGAATCGCGCGACCCGGTTGCCCCACCAACGGACACTGGGGTAGGTCTTCGGCACGCCTTGGAACATCTCATGCATGAACTGGTCGAGGGCGAGGGGCGAGGTCTCTTCACGATGCTTGGGACCCCCGTTGAGGGCCAACTGGCCGACGAGGGCGAGGCTCCCCCCTCGGATCAGCCGGTCCACATCGAGGCCGGCTTCTCCCAACCCGCGTCGAATGGACGCCAGCTCTCGCGGGCTACCGACGCAACACACGCGTTCCGTTTTCCGTAACCCTTCCGTGACAAAGAGGAGGGCCGCCTCGATTTCTCGATCCGGTTCCTCGTAGATGTGCAGGATGTGGGCTCCGATGGGGGGCTCGCGGACGAGGTCCTTCCAGCCATGTAGCTCGGAGAACTCGCGGGCGACGGGACCGGACGGCGTGCGCTCCATCCCGTAGCTCCATTATGATGGCCGCTCGCTTAAATGCTGTAGAGTCAAAGGTAACTAGGTGGCCTAAAATGAACACCGTTCCGCAGCGGTGTCGAGAATGGTGGTTCATGGTTCCTGCGGCGACAATGGAGATGCCAGGGAGGACCCGGTTTCCTCCTGGCGGTCGAGTTTTCTTTGTGTTCACATGTCTTGCATCTGGCCCTCGATTTCGCGTCTGTGGACCCACCGCCTAAGTATCGTCCCGTGCACACGGCAACCTGTCGATCGCGTTTGCGAATAACGATCCCGCATCACCGGGGGCCTGGGGACCTTCCGTGAAGTCGCCCCCGCCCACGGTACCGTATCGGAGACCTGCGACCGTGTTCACCTCGCCTCTGACGATGCGAATCCTCGCGGAAGGAGGACCTGCCGCCGGCGATCTGGTCGATGTTCCGGTGCAAATCAATCGTGACCTCGCCGGAAACATCGCCTCCCTCTCCTACGGATCCCCCTCGGTCGTCGCGACATCGGCCCAGTACGTGTCGGCGACGTTGGCCCATGACGGGAGCATCATCGCGGTCTGGAACTCCGCCATTCCCGCTTCATCCTCCACCGTGTTCGCCCTCCGATGGACATTCGCGAGCGGCTGGCGGAGTGTCTCCGATCCATTCTCCGCGGCGCCCGACGTCGTCATTGTCGATGTCTCCGACACCGAGCCGATGCACCCGAACGTGATCGAACGCCCGGACACCTTCGCCGTGTACGTGATGGGGAACCGAGGCCCTCGCTCGAATCTGACCACACTCGTGTTCAACTCCGCGACCTTCAACGGGGCCGGATGGAGCTGGGGGACCCAAGACCTTGCCTATGAGACGAATGCCTCGCGGGGATTCTCCGATGCGACGGACCTCGCGTGGGACCCTGTTCGATCCGTCGTGGTCGCGACGTACGACATTTCGCAGACGAGCCGTTATGGGGTGATCCGGATCGATGCCTCCGGCGCGAAACTCCATGTCGACACGCCGAGTCTCGTCATGACGAACAACGAATGGGGAGTCCTTCAGGTCGACCCGAAGACCGGAGATTATTACCTGTTCACCGTCGACACGCCTCTCGCCCCGCCCTGGGGCTCGGAGTTCGGCGCCGTCGCGTACACGCGATATTCGAATGGCGTCTGGTCCCGGACCTTGACAACGATCGACAATGAGACGAACAACATGGCAATCTCGCCCCGACGACCGACGATGCTGGGGCTCGGGGAGGACAGTTCTCTTGAATTCGTCTACGCGAAGGGGAAAACGGCGCGCGCCACGATCATCTTCGTCCGTGTGAGCCCTTGAGACGGATTGCGCCGCGGCTCCGGCCCTCGGCCGGGATTTCCTCGATCGGGAACTGACCTGTTATGTAGGCGGGCCGATACCGGACGTGTGTCACGCCGAGGTCAGCCAGCAACCCGCGCCGTGAGATGCGAGTGGTCCGATTCCGATCCGCTCATGACGGCATACCATGACCGAGAATGGGGCGTCCCCCAGCACGACGATCGGAGGCTGTTCGAGTTCCTTCTCCTGGAAGGCGCGCAAGCCGGGCTGTCGTGGCTGACCGTCCTGAGGAAACGCGAAAACTACCGCGCGGCGTTTGACGGGTTCGACCCGGAGCGGATTGCGCGTTACGGTGCCAAGGACCTGAGACGACTCCTGGCCGACGTCGGGATCATACGGAACCGTCTCAAGATTACCGCCGCGATACGGAACGCGCGGGCGTTCCTTGCCGTCCAGAAGGAAGTTGGAACTTTCGACGAATACATGTGGAGGTTCGTCGGCAACCGGCCAAAGACGAACCGTTGGAGGCGCATGAGTCAGATTCCTGCGAGGACGAAGGAGTCGGATGCGATGAGCGTGGATCTTCGAAGCCGGGGCTTCTCATTTGTGGGATCGACGATCTGCTATGCGCATATGCAGGCGGTGGGCATGGTGAATGACCATCTCGTTCACTGCTTCCGCCACGACGAGGTCTGAGGGGCCTGCAACCAGAGAGTGGTCCCCGGCTGCTTCTGCGTAGCTCCCGAACGAGGAGGAAGACCTCGGAGGATCTCACGATGATCGCGATTTCTCCGTCTTCGTGACGCCCGGTCCGATTCTGGACCCGATACGAAGGTTCGGAATCCACCTAATCAGATTCTTCGGACTCAACCGCCCGGATCGAGCCGAACAATCCGTCCTGCTCTCCGTTGGGACCGGCCGTGAAGAACAAGGTGTCGGTGGGACCGTTGTTCACCGCTCCGTGGCCGAACTCGAGGGCCCACAGTCCGTCGATCGCGATCGGCATCTCCTCGGAATCCCTCAGCGTCCCCCGGAACACGAAGTGGCCGTTTGGCCGTTCCTCGTATGCGTGAATCCGGCCGTCTCCGAAGTTCCCGACGAGCAGGTCCCCCCCGAAGCGCCCGAAGTTGTCGGGCGCCATCGCGAGGCCCCAGGGCGCGTCCAAGGCGCCGTGACGCGCGACGCGCGCGAGCAAATGGCCCGCCGTGTCATACGCGTCGACGAACCCGAGGCCCTTGCCGTGGAGTTCGTCCCCGCTCGGGCCTTGCTTGGCGTACGTGACGAAGATTCGGTCGCCGATCGTCTGGATCCCGAACGGCGCGTAGCCATCGGGGATCTTCCGATCGACGAATCCACCGTCCGCGGTGACGGGAGCCCATGTATCGTTGAAGACGTCGACCCGTGCGTTCGCGAAGTCTGTGGCGTATAGCTGGGATCCTGTCTCCGTGGTCGCGATTGCCAGTCCCTTGTAGATGGCGCCTGCAGCGGACGAATCGACCTTGACCTGGGCGACGTTCCCGGCGGAGGGGGTCCACCCGGCGATGGTTCCGCCCTCCGTGGAGAAGATGAAACGGGCCGAGACATTCGATGGGCCGACGGGGAAGCCTGGAGCGCCGTTGAAGACGATTCCGGTTGGCCCGCCCGCGACGGTGACCTCAAGCCCCAGTTTCGTGCCCGCGGCATTGTACAGGGTCGACAGATCCGCATGGTTATCGGCGACCCACCACGGGGTTGCGGGCCCCGCGACGAGCCCCCACCCGTTCAGGAGGTTCGGGTCGACGACCGTGTTCGGCACGCCGTTGCTCGATACGAGCGGCGTGACCGCGTAGGCGCTGTCATCCGATTCCTTGTGCGCAGCCGCGGCCTGAGGTGCGAGCAAGCACACGGCGGAGACCAACGCAATCACCAGGACCATTCTTCTCCCCATGCGCGCCGACGCAAAAGACCTCGCCACCGTTCTCTCCTCCCGCAGGCGCGCCACCGGGCCGTTGCGTAAATAACCATATGCCAGAATCCAACGGTCGCCGCTTGGCGTGGCGTATGGATGCAGCCGAGGGCTCGGAGCTCTCCACGCTGTCGCGCTCAGTCGATCTCGGCGGGCGCCTTCGGAGAACCGCGCACGTTCAGGATCATGTCTCTCGAGCTCACCTTCGACGGATAGATGCAAAACGTCATTTGAGTCCGCCATGTTCGGTTGACCGACGCGAAAATCTCGCTGAGACCCTGGCAGTCCTGCTCCGTGATGTGCACGACTCCGAGGTTCAGGTCGAATTCGTAGTGCGTTGGCTCCCCGCGGTGGAATTTCAACGGAATGCGTCCGTAGAGCTTGTACTCGAACTGTTCGAGCCGATCCTGCAGGTGACGGAGGAGCTCCTTGTTCTCAAAGGGTTCGAGAGGATCGAAGTCTGGCATATCACCTACGTGTCCATACAACGGGCCAAAAGGTTCACGGGAGGTCTGCCCAAACCTTGCCGGCCTCCACCGTCGTCGGGTATGCGTGGACCGCGGATCGCGCGGGCGGACCGACGACCTGGCCCGTGCGCACGTCGAAACGTGACCCATGCCAAGGACATTGCACGACGAATCCCGCGAGTCTTCCTTCGCACAGTGGTCCGCCCAGATGGGTGCAGGTATTGTCCAGACAGTACACCTGACCGCTCACCTTGAACAAGGCATATTTCCGCCCGCGTATCTCCACGCATTTCACACCTTCCGCAGGAATGTCCTCCTCCGCAGCCAACCCAACTCGCATGGAATGGGCTACTCTCCTCGGTTAGAAAAAGATGCGTCGATGCATGGGGCGGGTCAGGCCTCGAGTCGCGACCGAGAATTGGATTGTTGGGATTACAGACGTTTAGCGGGCGACGAGCTCCCGGTACACCCGGATGGCTCTCTCACTGGTGTGCCAGTCACCGGAGACCTTCAACGCCGGGAGCCGATCTTGGCTGGCGCGAAGCCCGAGATACTTCGCGGAATAGGGGCTTTTTCCGGCGAGTTTCTTCAGGGGCCTGAGTTCGTCCTCGCGGGTGCCGACCTGGTCGAGGAGGTCCAGCAGCGATCGTCCCATCGCGAGCTCGAGGAATTCGACGAGGTCAGTAAGAGTTCCTGCGTGACCCATGTCCAGACTTGTCAGGTAGCGGCTCCGATCCGGTGGCAGGATGTGGACCGGGGGCCAATTGTGCTTCAGGAAGTGCAAGTTGAGTAGCAATCGGCCCACCCGACCGTTTCCGTCGCTGAACGGATGAATGGATTCGAATCCGAAATGCATCCACGCCGCGAGCGAGAACACGTCTTCCCCCAACGTGTCCCTTTTGGCCTGGCTTTCGATCCACTCGCTCATCATCGAGACAACTCGCTCCATGCGAGGCGGCACATGTTGCGTTCCCGCGATTCGGACGTTCACCCTCCGCCACTGGCCCGCGTCGTCCTTGATCCCGTGGAACACGGCCTCGTGGAGTTCAAGGATCGTGGGCAGACGAATCGGCTTTCCCTTTCGAGTCAGAAGCTCCTCGAAAGCCCTGGCGTGCTGGACCGTTTCTAACACGTCGTGGAGCGGACGATCTGCGACGCTTCTTTG
>VBMN01000130.1 GCA_005878385.1 Methanobacteriota archaeon | reverse complement strand
AGTCGATGTCGAAACTACGGCTGTCGTACAAGTACTCAAACCGATACTGACGCGGATGCCCGAGATCACAAGCCCCGTAGGCAGAGGAAGCGACACCCCAACTTTCTTCTGGAAAACGCTCAGCGGCAATCGCGGTGAAGTTGTGCTCGCCACCCTGAGAGAGTACGCCATTCAAAGTCGCGAGCACATTGGCCGCGGATTCGTCACTCCTTCGGGTGGCGTCAGCCGTATGATCGGAGAGGAAGACGCAGGCGTTCTCGCCTAGGTTGTAGGTCCAGATTTGAGCGGACAGACCTTGCACTCCGCGGACGTCGAACCGCTGAGTAAAACGAATCATCCCTGGCTCGAAGGTCCCTTGCCACGGCAAGTCCCACACCTCGGTCGGTGACAGGTCCAGGCTGTCCACGAGACCGTCGCCATCCGTGTCGGACTCGAGCGGGTTCGTGGGCCTCCGATTGGACCCGATCACTTCGTCGAAGTCCGAGAGGCCCTCATGGTCTGTGTCGGGATCGGACGGATCGGTGAGGAATCCGTACAACGACAATCCGTTCCATTCCTGGTCGTCGCGAAGGCCGTCTTGATCTGTATCTGGCGAAACCGGAGAAGTGACCACGGTCCGAGACTCTGCAACGCCATCAATCTCTAGTTGCAACGACCGAGGCGTTACTTCGCGGTAGTCCGAAAGCGTGTCACCGTCGGTGTCCGTCAAGGTAGGATCGGACCCGTGGACAATGCGTTCGGCACCGTCCAGAAGGCCGTCTCGATCCGTGTCGGGATCCGTCGGATCGGAAGGACTCCGGCCTTCGCCGGGCACCAACTCCGGGCCGTCCGGAAGGCCGTCATCGTCTGTGTCGAAATCGAAGGAGTTTGTGCGAACCGTCCTCACGGACGGAATCCCATCGATTGTGAACGTAACCTGATGCGCTGCTAATTCTTCCCCGTCGGAGAGGCCGTCCGCGTCCACATCCGGAAGGACGGGGATCGTTCCCACCGCGGACCGTTCGAGGCCGTCCGCCAAACCGTCGAGGTCCGTGTCGGAAGCGGCGGGCGACGATCGAGCCGCCATCAAAATGCGTGCACTGCGCACGACGCCCGGATCCCCCGTTCCGTGGTCCCGCACGATGATTCGCCAGTGCCCGAGGTGCGCGAAGTCCGCCAAACCGAATTGCGAGCCGACGAGACCGTCCGCCTCTGGCAAACTCCGATTCCGCGCAGCGTCCATTACGAGGGAGACCCCCACAATCGTGCGGTCGACGCGTGACACCCACGGAGCTCGGTAGGCCTCGAGGACTTCCAGCCTACCTCCAGACGCGAGCGGGACCGTCATCGGTGCTTTTCCTGCCGGGAGGGGCGGCAGATTCCCGGAGCTCGCGGGGCTTCGAAGATTGCACACGGGTATGCAGGGAAGCGGCACACCTTCGAGGGAGACCCCCACGCGGACATCCACGTCGCGGACCGCTTCGTTTTCCGCCTGATCGATGGCTCGCACCCCGAACGAATGCGTGCCCGGCACCAGGTTGGTCGTCTCGTAGAAGAACGTGAAGGGCTCTTCGCGGCGGATTTCGGCGGCGATCCCGTCGACGCGGAAGACGACCTCAGCCAACGCCCGGTCGTCATGGGCCCCGGCCTCGACGACGGTGAGACCGCGGACCAGGTCTCCCTTGCCGGGTCGAACCAGCTCGAGGATCGGAGGGGTCCGATCGACGACCACCGGAATCTCCTCTCCGATCCGGGTGACGAGTTCTCCCGCATCCATCGCTTGCGCGATCACCCGGAGTCGATGCGTCCCTTCGGCCCAATCGTCGGAACGACCAAGAGACGGCAAAATCACCCTCTGGAGTTCCTTGGGAGGCCGCGATCCAAGCGTCGTCCACGTAGAAGTGGACGAAGGGATTCGACCGCCATGCCTTGCCGCGGACTTCGACAGTCCCGCGGACGGCGGCCCCGTTGGTCGGCTCGAGGATCGCGGCCCCGCGCGCGTGGAAGCCGGGATCCCATAACAGCTGGGAAGGAGAACCTGGCTGATCCGGCAGGCTGACTTCGACTGAGAGATCGTTCGGCCTGGCATGCTCGATCTCGACGCCGATCCCTGCCCATTGAACAAAGCCTTCTACGGGCGGCGTGCGAATGTCAATCGTGGCAGTTCCCGCGGATGGGACCGCGACGGGCAGCGAACCGGAGGACACCGACATCGCGTACACACGGGCCTCCTCGTCCAGGTCGCTGAGTCCGTCCCCGTCCGCGTCGCCCGCCCCCGTGTCGAGCATGAAGTCGTCGAAATACAGGGAGTAGGATGCGCCTTTCAGGCCGGCGGTGCAGAGGAAGCCAATCGCAATCCGGACGAATTTCGCGTTCTGCCAGTGGGCGGCGGGAAAGTCCAGTGCGGGATTCCGCGCGAGGTCGGTCCACACGCCGAGGCCGCTCGGAGGGGGCAGGACGACGTCCGTCTTCGTCGGCCCACAAAGGGAGAGCTTCCGGCTTGATTGGAACGAGGTGATGTACCGAACGCGATCGATGCTGCGGTAGTCCTTGTCCAGCAGGTCGAGCGCGACGCCCGAGGCGTACGCGTCCCACGGGGAGACGCTCGCGTCCTGGAGATGATCGTAGAGCAAAGAGACCCGCAGTTCGGTCACCGCGGCTCCACGGGTCGCGTACACCGCATACCCGTACGCGGACCCGAAATCCAGGAGCGAATATCCGGAGATGTCTACATGATACGACCGCGTCCCCGACCGAACGTATGTGGACGAATACCCGGCCGACGCCTTGTCACCGAGAAGGAAATCCGTGTATGGCAGCCAGAAGTCCGTCTCGAAGTCGTCGACGAACGCCGCTGCCCCCGAGGACGAACCGCTCAGAATCGCCAAGACACCTAACGCTAGCAGGATTTCGCGACGGCCGTGCAATGCTCCCTCCCTCTCGGAGCGAAGCGACGGCCCTCGCACGCTTCCGCGAGGGGGATAGGGGGCTCGCCATATGAAGTCGCGGCTCTCGGACCGCCGTTCATCGACCATTGTCGATGTCCATTCCAATCGGAGTGTTCCATCCTATCGTCAAATTCGTATCGGAATAGTCTTTCGCGCAAGTAATATAACACCGTATTACTTCGGAGCCTCCCGAGGAACCTCGCATGGCAGCATACGCGCATCCCGAAGTCTTGGTCGACACGAGCTGGGTGAAAGGAAGTCTGGGGGACCAGAACGTCCGAATTGCCGAGGTCGATTACGATCCGACCGCGAACTACAACCTGGGGCACATTCCGGGCTCGGTCCTCATCGACTGGCGGAAGGACATCAACGACCCCGTGACGCGGGACATCGTCTCGAAGAAGGACTTGGAATCGCTCTTCGGCCGCCTCGGGATCACGAACGAGCACCGAATCGTCCTGTACGGCGACTTCAACAACTGGTTCGCGGCCTTCGCGTTCTGGGTTTTCAAGTATTACGGCATCGACAATGTCGTCCTTCTCAACGGAGGGCGGAAAAAATGGATCGAGCAGGACCTGCCGGTGACGAAGGACCTCCCCTCGTTCCCTGCGGCCTCATTCAAGGCGAAGGAACCGGACGAGACGGTCCGAGTATACCTCCCCTACGTCCGAGAGGCGTATCGGCAATCGGGTAAGGTCCTCGTCGACGTCCGCAGTCCGAAGGAATTCACGGGCGAAATCCTGGCCCCGCCGGAATATCCGACGGAGCACGCGCAGCGCGGCGGGCACATCCCCGGAGCGAAGAACATTCCGTGGGCGCAGGCCGTGAACGAGGACGGGACATTCAAGCCGGTTGAACAACTGAAAGCTCTCTACGAGCCAAAGGGTGTCACGTCGGACAAGGAGGTCATCGCCTATTGCCGGATCGGAGAGCGGTCCTCCCACACGTGGTTCGTCCTGAAGTACCTCCTCGGATTCCCGAACGTGAAGAACTACGACGGCTCCTGGACGGAATGGGGGAACCTCGTGAAGACGCCGATCGAGAAGTGAGGAGCGCCCGCTCCCGCCCCTTCCGGTCCGCACAAGCGATGAGCGTCCGTCCGCGGAGTTCTTAGGCGGACAAAGCTTTCGTCTGCGGGATCCTTCGTGCCGACACCGGTGCGCCATCGGAACGTACGACGCGGTGCGAGAGGCGCAGGGCGGGGAGAATCCGCCGGCATTGGCTTCCGAGTTCGAACGGGGAATGCGACTGCGGTGATGGTCGGTGGCTCAGCGGAATCGCCGCGTTTCCTTGCTCGGATGTACATCCCGCTTATTGATATGAACGACAACGACGCCCGGCAGCCCTACCACGTGGTAGCCGAGCAAGACGAAGAGCGCGGGATGAGGCTGGTCCGGCAGACCCTGAAGACCGCCACCGCCAACGCGGTCCGGGCGACCCGCGGCCTGATGGACCAGGCGCGGAATTCGGACTCCGAGGTTCGCGGCGCGGTCCTCGTCGTCGGGAGCGACACGGATCCTGCTTCAATTCGCCAACCACACGTCCGCGCCCATGCCCTCGAGGGTCGACTCTATCGAGAGGCCGTCGAGGGAGCGGTCTCCCAGTGCGGACTCGCGTCCCGTATCCTGGTGGAACGCGACGCACTCAGGGCTCCCGAGGAGGCCCTCGGCAGACCCCGCGCGGAGGTGAAAGCGGCCTTCACTACGTTCGCGAAAGAAGC
>VBMN01000129.1 GCA_005878385.1 Methanobacteriota archaeon | reverse complement strand
TCAATCGACTTCTTCGATAGTCGCCGCCACCGAAGATTAGCATCGAGCTATTCTTTCCGTGATAATTGCGAGATAGAGGTTATCCCGCGAAGCATGCCTCGTCAGGCCCGTGCGCATCCGCAAGATGCAACTCAAGATCGTCCTCGTCGGCGAACGGCGAGTCGGCAAGACCAGCCTCCTTGAGCGGTACTTGAAGAACCACTTTGTGGAAAAACCTATCCCGGTCGGGATCGCGTTCAACAAGATCGACCGAGCGGACTCGATGGCGATTGGCCCGGAGGAGACGGCCTGGCTGCGGAGAGAGTTCCCCACCGCCCCCACGTTCATGACGAGCGCGCGGACCGGTCAGGGGGTCGAGGACGCTTTCTCCACGATCATCTCGAGGACCGTCGACGCGGTCCTGGCGAAGGGACGCCAAAGCCGGACGGGGCGGCTGTTCCGACAGCGAATCCTGCTCTTCATTTCGGGCCGGGAGTACGGCGCATCGAAGAACGAGTTGTTCACCGAGTTCAAGGCGGTCCTGCCGGCGCAGATCATGGAAGAGCTCGACAACCTCGTGCGACTCGATGCCTTGTCCCTCAACGAGTCGGGTCCGAAGACCTTCGTGAAAGCGGCGGATCTCCCGGGGACGGCCCGCTACCAAGCGACGGAGCGCGGCCGGCGGATCGCGGAGAGCCCGAAGGGCGAAGAGCTCGCGATCGAAGAAATCGTGTGACGTCCGTTTCGGGCGGGAGGGGTCGGAATTGTCCTGGACTGGCTCGTCTCGCCTGGCATGGGGCCCTACGGGGCCGTTCAGGCACGGACCCGGGCGAACGGACTTGGCCAGCATCCAGAATCGCTCCGTGTTCCCACCCCTCCTCGCAGTGGCGGCTACCATCCAGCTACCTTCCGAACCGCGGCCACCGGCCCGGATCGGGGGGTTGGGAGGTCTGAGAGGGGTTCCAAAAGACAGAAATATGTTCCCGCTAATGCTTGCAGGGCCGGGGGGCCCGGCGAGGCCGTGGAGGGCCGCAGCTACCCTTTGGGGCGTTCGAACGTTGTAGGGGGATGAGGTGTTCTGGTCCTAGCTGCCAACGACGAGGCCACGGTTCCCATGGGACTGACCGCCTCCAAGGCGCTTTCGGCGCCCGCCTCTGCGAAGCTCGTCCCCGTCGTCCCGGGACTCCTTTCGATCGTCATCCCGGCCCACAACGAAGAGTCGCGCATTGCCGAGACGGTCCTTTCATACGCAGCGGCTCTGCAAGGCGCCCCGTATGAACTGGTCCTCGCCATCGACGGGTGTGAGGACCGGACCGGAGAGGTCGCGAGGTCCCTCCAGGCCCGCGTGCCGTCGATCAAGATCGTCCAGTCCCCGACCCGCCTGGGGAAAGGGGGTGGCGTCCTGGAAGGAATCCGGCAGGCGTCCGGTTCCTGGATCGCCTTCATGGATGCGGACGGCGCCCTGAGCCCTCCCGAGTTCCTCGCCCTCCTCACGAAGGTCCAGGCGAACGGGTGCGCGGGAGTGATCGGATCCCGATATTGGGACCGACAGCGGATCCAGGGAAGCTATGGCTTCCTCCGATGGCTCCTGAGCCGGGCCTTCAACAAATCCGTGCGGTTCCTGTTCGGGCTCCCGTTCGAGGACACCCAGTGCGGGGCGAAGATCTTCCGCCGGGACGCAATCGAGGCGGTCATGAGCGAGATTCGGCTGCGCGGGTACGCGTTCGATGTCGAGCTGCTCTGGCGCCTCGAGAAGGCGGGCTACGAGATCCGCGAGCTGCCGATCTCATGGGACCACAAGAACGGCTCGAGCATCAAGCTCTCTCGCGAAGCCCCGCGGATGCTCAGCGACATCATCCGGATGCGCCTAAACGGATAAGGCGGGCCGTGCGCTCCCTCCGCGCGGACGAAGGAAGGAGAGTCGCTCGTGTCGGCCAGTCCATCTGAGGTCACGGTCGTCGTCCTGAATTACAACGGTCTCCGTTTCCTCGATCAATGCCTCCGGGCTCTCCAACGTCAAACGGTCAAGGACCTCCGGATCCTGGTCGTCGACAATGGGTCGACCGACGGAAGTGTCGCCCATGTCCAAGCCCACTATCCCGACATCGAAGTCGTCGAAACGGGTCGGAACCTGGGGTACTCGGGCGGGAACAATGTGGGGGCTATCCGTGCCATCTCGCGGTTCCTGTTCTTTCTCAACAACGATGCGGTCCCCGACGCCGACGCCATCCAAAGGTTGGCGGACCACCTGCGGGCGAACGAGCGGGTCGCCGCCTGCCAGCCGAAGATCCGCAGCTTGGCCCATCCGGACCGGTTCGATTACGCCGGGGGTTCGGGCGGATACATCGACATCTTCGGCTACCCGTTCTGTCGGGGCCGGGTCGGAGACGTGCTCGAGCCCGATCGGGGGCAGTACGATGACGGGCGGGAGGTCTTCTGGGCCAGCGGTGCCGCCCTGATGGTTCGTCGGGACGCGTTCGCGGAGATCGGAGGCTTCGATGACAGTTTCTTCTTGTACGCCGACGAGATCGACCTCTGTTGGAGGGCATGGCTCTACGGCTGGCGGGTGGAGGTACTCCCGGCGGCGGTCGTGTACCATGTGGGAGGCGGGACCCTGCATCAAGGGAGCCCCCTCCGGATCTACTACCACCTCCGGAACAGCCTCGGCATGTTCGTGAAAAATCTGCGACCGTTCCCGCTGTTCGCCCTCATCCCGGTCCGGGTCTTCCTCGATCTGGCCCTGGCCGCCTTCTTCGCCGCTCGACGGCAGTGGTCCCATGCGAGCGCCGTAGGACGGGCCTATGTGGACCTGGTACCGATGCTCCCGAACCTGGTCCGGCACCGACGAGCGATCCAGAGGGGACGGCGCCTGACCGACCGGGAGATGTTCGCCCGGATGTATCCCAAGAGCATCGCCCTCTGTCATGTCTTGCGCCGCGTCCAGACGTTCGTCGAGCTTGGGTGGCCGCTCACCTCCAGTCCCGTGTCCCATCGTCCGGAGGCCTTTCAACGGTCGAACTAGAGGGTGGGCCGGCCTTCCTATCAGGCCTCGGCTCCCCGAGCAATCGGGCCCGCCTGGATCTCATTGCGCTTCTAGCCCTCGGTGCGATCTGGCGCCTCTTGTGGCTGCAGGCCACGATTGAACGCGACGAAGGTGCGTTCGCCTACGTGGCATGGACCTGGCTTCGCGGCGGACTCCCGTACGTCGATGCCGCGACCTACGCCGGTCCCGTGGTCTATGTCGTCTACGCAATCCCCATGGTCCTAATTGGGAACACGATCCTCGGGATCCGCCTCCTAAACGACATCCTGTTCCTCCTCTCGATCATCGTGGTCTATCGTCTCGGATCGCGTTGGTGGGGGCGGAGCGCCGGGGTGGCGGTGGCCGCCTCCTTGGCCCGACGGCTGGGCCTCCTGGTCGGCGTCGCGGCGGTTCCGGCCGCCGCCGTCGGCGGGTACTACGCGGCGCTAGGGTCCCTCGGTGCGCTGATCGACATCCAGGTGAGGACGGCCGGATACGTGGCAGCCAGTCATTACATGCCTCCTTCCATGTACCTGGTCCTTCTGGCGGAGGGGGCCCCCGTCTGGTTGTTGGCCGGATGGGGAGTCTTGACCGCGCGGCGCCAAAAAGCCCCCGGATCGTCGATCGCCCTGGCCTGGTTGGCCCTCATGCTCATTCCCACCGTCTTGCCGCCTTCGTTCGGACACTACTACCTCCAAATCGGTCCGCCCGCGTCGCTCCTGGCCGGAATGGGGGCGAGCACGTTACCTCTGTGGAAATCCCATGGGGTGGCTTCGTCACCCTCCGCTCGACCGAGCGCCACCACCGAACACCGCGCCGTCGTCTTCGCCCTGGTGATCGCTTCGTGCGCCTTATCGGGCCCCTTGCAGGCCTTCCAATATCCGAACCTGAACTTCGATACGCCCGTCGCGTTGTGGCATTATGCGGACTCGGTCAGCTATCAAGAGCAGAATGCATTGGCCCGCTATCTCGCGAGTCACACTCGCCCGGGCGAGACGATCCTGGTGCACGGCTGGTCCTCCGAGATCTACTGGCTCGCGGGAATCCCGGCCCCGACGAAGGACGTCTGGTCGCTCCCCTCCCCGGAGATCTACATCCCGCCGGAGCGGTACCAACAGATCGTCGACCTCGTGAGGTTGGGCGGGGCTCGGTACGGGGTTCTCTTCGCGAACTCCTGGGAAGACCTGTTCGAACAGGAGGTGCGGGATCCCGTCACGGCCTACCTGGTGCAAGATTATTCCCAGGAGGCACGCATCGGAAATGCGTGGGTCCTCAGTAATTCCGACGGAACCGGACGTACCGTTCGGTTCAACTTCGCCCTGGAATTCGCGAGCGCCCGCCTGCTGATGGGTCAAACCTTGAACTCCTCGGTTCCGTTCGATCGATCCACCGGCGCGAATTTGACGTTGGTCCCGCGCTCTCAATTTCTCTCTATTGGCAAAACGCCGTTCCCCTCGATCGTTCAAGTTCCCCTCCCCTTGGCGGGTTCGCCCCCCAACCGGACGTTCGTCGACTATCACCTGACCATGCCTCGGAATGCGACCCTGAAATTCACCGCGGTGTTGGCGTCCACGGCCCTTTCACCGATGCCCCCGGTCACGTTCGAAGTCGTGGTGAGGACCCTCGATGGAATGACGGCGGCCGTCCTCCAAGCCTCCGTCGATCCTCCACCAACGGCCGGAAGCTCAGGCCCGATGTACTTCGAGATCCCGTTGGGCGCTTTCGGTGGCCAATCCGTCGACGTCGCCTTTGCCACGTATGCCTCGCAGCCCATCGCGATGGCGAACCTCACGGCCTATTGGGTTTCGCCTCAGATTCTTTCGGCGGGATGAGTGGAAGGGGATGAAGAGCCCGGGTATGTCGTCCCACCGCGCGGCGCCGTTCTTCGTCGAGGGACGAGAGTCCTGGGCGAGCGAATATGGGACCCTCCTTCACAACCTGCCGAACATCGCCCTCCGCTTCGATTTCCTCAGCTCGTACGTCCCGGCTCTCTCGGCGCCGGGATCTCGATTGCGTGTCCTCGACCTGGGGGCGGCCTATGGCTACTATGCTTCGGTCCTGCAATTGCATGGACACGAGATTTTCGCGATGGAGTGGGCCGAGGACGCGGCGGCTGCGGCGGCCCTTCGGCTCGGGAAGGATCGGGTCTTTCACCAATCAGTGGCTGAACCGTTTCCCCTCCCCGCGGACTCGGTGGACCTGATCTATGCGTTCGATCTGGTGGAGCATATCGACAACGAAACGGTCGAACGCATGCTGGTGTCGTGCGAACGGGTGCTCGGGCCGAATGGAGTCCTCGTCATCTCCACTCCGGACAACGGCATCCGGGCCCGCGTCGTCTTCAAGACCCTCGGGCTCGCCGTGCCGCGGCTGCCCGAGCTTCTGTTCGGTCCCGACCACGTGAACCTCTTCGACGCGGCGCGATTGCGGAAGATGCTTGAACGGACGATGACCCATTCCCGAATCGTGGACATCGTTTCCACGAATTTCATGTTCGGCCGCTACCCGATCGCATCCGTCGTGGATCGATTCGTGCTCCGCGCTTTCCGCGCGTCTGCCAACTTGGTCGCCATCGTCCGCAAGGAGCGTTAGGGAACGACGCGCGCCTCCGTGATCGTGATCACGTACAATGGGAAGCACCATCTCGACGTGTGCCTGTCGTCCGTTCGTCGCCAGACCGAGACGGACTTCGAAACGATTCTCGTCGATAATGCCTCCGCCGACGGAACGGTCGAGTACGTGCGCCGGACGTTCCCATGGGTTCGAATCGTGGCGAATTCCTCGAACCTCGGCTTCGCCGAGGGGAACAACGTGGCGGCGAAGACGGCGATGGGCGACATCCTCGTGTTCCTCAACGACGACACGGAAGTCGAACCCGATTGGCTGGAGAAGATCCTGAGGCCGTTCGAGGAGGATCCCGCGATTGGGATCGTCGGGTGCAAGGCGGTCGATTTCTATCACCGCGATACGGAAATCCGGGTCCTTTGCGATATCTTTGGATACGCGATCAACGACGCCGTCCCTCGGACTCCGCCCGAGCGCGCCTGCCGAGACGTGTTCTACGTCCCCGGCTTTGCGATGGCGATCCGGGCCCAACTCTTTCGCTCATTGGACGGCTTCGATGCATCCTACTTCATGTTCGCGGAGGACGTCGATCTCGCGTGGCGGGCCTTGCTCGCGGGCTGGCGGATGGTCCGGGTGTTGGACGGGACCGTGTACCACAAGTTTGGCGGATCGATTCCTGGCATCCAGATCGTGGTCGACGGGCCGCGTCGGTTCCGCACGACCGTATGGAAACGGCGTCTAGGCGAGCGGAACTTGCTCACGACCTTGCTGAAGAACTACCGCACATGGACCTTGGCGTGGTTACTGCCGTGTTACGCGCTCGGCCTCGCGGCGGAAGTGGCCTTCTTTGCACTTCGTGGCCGACGAGACGTCGTGACAGCCTACGGACAAGCCGTCCTCGCCAACGCTAGGACGCTCCGAGACATTCGAAGGAAACGGAACCTGGTCCAACGAACTCGTAGGATTCCAGACCGTCGGATTCTATCGCAAATGTGTTTCGGGAGCGTGAAGCTCATTCAAGGAATCCGATCGGGTTTCCAGCTCGAGATCGAATAAGGCCCGAATCCGTGGGGCCTACCCGGACCTATCTTCTTGACACAAACCTCTTCGTCGCGGCGATCACGAAGCCTCGAAAGGAGACCGACACGTTTCGCTTCCGGCTCGGCCTAATCGGCCGAGACAGGGTCATCGCGGTTTGGAAAATCTCAAAGGGTAATCCGTCCCTTTGACCGACTGGACCGTCATCGCGGTTCGGTCGGGCCTGACGAAACTACCCTTCATCGGTCCTTGCCAAGCTCCTCCATGGCCTCATCGTACAGATCGATGGCCAATCGGAACCCGGACTGAACGAGGCGACGGAGAACCTGCCGGGCTCGATCCGAGGCATTTATGCCCGCATCCACCCCCGCCAGCAACAGGCCGAGCAGGCCCACGTATGATCGACCTTCCGACTCCGCCACGACGCGCGCGGGGACCTCGTCGAGGACGAGCCGGTCGGTTCCCGGGGTGAGAAAGAGGGAGGCTTCTCCTCGCCCCAAGCCGAGGGACTCCCACCGACTCCGGTTTCCCGATACCGGAACAATCTCGACCCAAGTCCCTCGGGCCTGGTTCAGCGCCTCGGATTCACGGCCTTGGAACACCTCGGCCGCCACCTCGGAGGTCAACGTGACGCGCCCGAGGAGATCTCGGAGCAAGGGGACTTCGCCGATCGCATCCAGAGCGATGACGGTCGAGGCGTCGACCCACGTCCGCATCGATCAGCCTTTGGCCCACTTTCGGGCGCGCAGGCGGTCCCGGCGGAGCTCCTCGACGGAATACCGGAAGAAGGGGATTCCCTTCTCGCTCGCTGCGTGGGCCATTTCGTGGATCGTGACGCGCGCGGATTGGGCCGCTCGGCTCAGGGTGAACTCGAGGTTGAGGTATCGAGCAAGGGCCCGGTCCATCTGCAACTTGCGCATCCCCTCCCGGAGGGCGGACCGTGCCGTCTCGGAGCGGGAAAGGTTCAGGTCGTCCGCGAGGCGGTCGATTTCGCTGACCTCCTCCTCGCCGACCCGGACCTGGAGATTCTTCATATGACAACGTAATGAATCGTCATGTACTTAACCTCTGCGTCGTGATGCCCGGTGACGGGATGCCGCGAGATCGTGTAGTCAAAGTCGGGGTGATCCGCCAAGAAGTCGAGGAGCCTGACCCTGAGGTGCATCGCCGAAGATCTCTGTGAACATTCCGTACACCAGCGCAAAC
>VBMN01000128.1 GCA_005878385.1 Methanobacteriota archaeon | reverse complement strand
GCGGAGTCCGCCCTCGGTGTCCCGAAGGTGGAGCCCGACGAGATCATGGGCCTGTACAAGAAGGCGATCGAGCTCGACGGGGAGAACCCGCAGTACCGTGATGCCCTCGCCTCCTTTTGTGTCGACCTGGGACGGTTCAACGAGGCGGAGGAACAGTACAATGCCGCGGCGAAGCTCGACGATGAGAACGCCCCCTTCTATTGGTCCGAGTTCGCGATCCAGTACGCGCGGAAGGCGCCGCTGGTCATGGAGCAGTTCCTCGACGACAAGACCCGCGACATGATTCGACAGAAGGCCCTCATGTACGCCCTCAAGGCGCTCGGAGTCGAGAAGGAAGACGCGAAACGCCTTCTCTAGTCGGCCGCGTCAGGCCTGGACGCCCGGCCTCGATCCCCGCCGGCCCACGCGGCATTCGACGCAGACGCTCCCCGCCAGATGCTCGTCACAGGCCGGACGTCCGCAGTTGCGGCAGGCGAGAAACGTCGGACGATGGCAAATGTGACACAGGACCGCGACCGCCACAAGGATACCGAAGACGCCGGAAGCCATCAGGTTTTGCCGTGAGCGCCGACGCCGTCACATCGCGCGAAGCTCGCCGAAGGTCGTCGATCGTTCAGCGAAGGCGTTGTGTTTGTGAATCGACTCCTCGGCCTCCGACTTCACGCGGACCCAAGTCCCATCCGGCATCTTCGGATAACGCTTCAGCAGTCGCTCGAGGACGTCCCGTACAACATCCTCGACGAACTTCGGATTGCGGTGGGCCATCTCGACGAGCCGGCCCTCGTCCGGCCGTTTCAGCAGCCCGAACGTCGGGGCGGAAAGGGCCAAGGACGTGCGGCCCCAAGGCGACGTCCTCTCGAGGAAGTAGGCCGCGCTGGCCCACACTTCCGACGTCGTCGCATAATCATGGCGCTTGAGGAGGGATCGGGCGATCGTGTCCGTGAGTTCCTCCAGGCTGGCGACCGGGTCGCGGACCGAGCGGTCGACGACCTCGTTGATGGCCTCGAGGTTCCTCGACAGGTGCGAGCCCTTCTGGTTCGGCGGCAGGTCGACGAACACGTCGAGGGTCGTGGTGAGCGTCACCGCCCGATTGGGACGGCGCACTTGGACCGGCTTCACGACCCCGGTCACACCGACTTTGTTCAACCGGAACGAATTGGCGACCTTCTCGCCTTGCACATCCTTCGGGATGGAATCGACCCGCGGCGCCCTAGGGTCCCGTCGGCTTAAAACTTGGCGTCCTCAGACCCGCAAGGCCTTCCACTTGCCCCGACGGAAGTGATTTGCGATCACGGCGGACCGGTAATAATACTCGATGACAAGCGGGATCCAAATCCCGACGATCCCCCAGCCGAGGACGAATCCGAAGAGCGCGGACAGCGGCAAGCGGACGAGGTACATGCCGCTTAGAGACGTCATCAGGGGGAACCGAGTGTCCCCCGCACCTCGCAGGGCGCCGTCGATGGCGAAGAAGATTCCGACCGCAGGGATGCTGATCGCGTGGATCCGGATGAACGTGACACTCCACGAGACGACGACCGGATCGCCGATGAACCCGCGAGCGATGGGTTCTGCGAGGAGGAAGATTCCGAGCGCGATCACGCTCATCACCGCGACGGAGAACTTCATGGCTTCCCAGCCGCTCTTCTCGGCCTGATCGGGATTGCGGGCCCCCAGGTTCTGCCCGACGAGGGCCGTTGCGGCAATGGCGAATCCGAAGCCGGGCATGAAGGCGAAACTCTGGATCCGCAGTCCGATCTGGTGGGCCGCGAGGATCTCCGTGCCGAAGACGACGACCATTCCGACCCAGAGGAGGAACGCGACCTGCAAGAGGATCTGCTCGAGCGCCGCAGGCCACCCGATTCGGAAGATCCGCCGGACCGCGTCCATGTGGACCCAGCCGCCGGACAGGTGGAGTTTCAGGCGATGCTTTCCCCGGAGGAGGATCGCCAGGAGAGCGACCGCCCCGACGACGTAGGAGATCGACGTCCCGATCGCGGCGCCGGGCACCCCGAGGCGGGGCACGAAGGCGTTCCCGAAGATCAGGTTCACGTTGATTCCGAAATTCACGAGGTTCACGAGGACGCCGAGCCAGAGGGGCGTCACGGTGTCGCCGGCCCCCCGGAGCGCCGCACTCCCCAGGAAGCCGATGAACTGGAAGAACACGACGAGCGAAATGATCTGGATGTACGCGCCACCGAGGGAGACGACGTCGGGGGCAGCGCCGAACACCGCGAGCATCGGCTCCGCAAACACGAGGCCGAACAAGGTGAGCGGGATGGACAAGATGGCCCCGAGGACCAGGCTCTGCTTCAGGATGTGGTCCGCTTCGCCCAAATCGTTCGCTCCGACCGCGCGCGAGACGAGGGCGATCGTCCCGGCGGACACGCTGATCATCACGCTGAAGAAGAGGAAGATGAACTGGGCGCCGAAGCCGACCGCGGCCACGGCGGCGGGGGCTTCCGACCCGAGGGATCCGACCATGATCACATCGACCGTCGTCGTCAGAGTCTGAAGCAGGTTCGCCACCATGACGGGCCATGCGAGTTGAAACACGGAGGTCGACGCGACCTTCGCGGACGCGTCCGCCGTCGCCCCGGCCATTCGGTCCTCGAATCTCCCGACGCTATTTGGCCCTTGGCGTCGCGGTCTCCCCGACGACCTGGACGATCACATCCCGATGCCGCGGCTTGTTGTCCAGCTCCAAGAATGCGATCTGTTGCCAGGTGCCGAGGGCGGCGCGGCCGTCGATGACCGGGATCGTGAGGCTCGGTCCCAGGAAGGTCGCGCGCACATGGCTGTGGCCATTCCCGTCCTGCCACCGACGCTGATGGCCATATTCGATGCCCTCGGGAAAGATCCGTTCCAAGGCGTTCGGGATGTCCTCGGTCATGAGCCCCGGTTCGAATTCGTTCGTCACGATGGCGCTCGTACTGCTGGGCGTAAAGATGCAGACCACGCCGTCCTGCACGCGAGACTTCGCGACGGTTGAGGCGACCCGCTCCGTCAGGTCGATCGCCTGAACCCCCGGCTTCGTGTCGATCGAGATCGTCTCTCGGTAGGTCGCCATGGAGGCGGCAAGTCGGAGCGGGGGCAAGAAGATTGCCGCATCCCCCGTCGAACGGAAAGAAAGAGGTCGCGAGGGCCGAGCCGCCGCCTCTTCGGCGGGGCCGCCCGAAGCCCTCGCGGGTGGGCGTTGGTTGGGGGGAGGATACTTGAGCGTACTTTAGCGAAGTCCGATGAATCCCTGGTCGTCGAACGCGACCGGACCGAGGTCCCAGGAGGCCTGCACGGTCTCCGGCGGCTGCACGTCGACCGGGACCGCATGGTTGTTTTGCTCCTCGATCTCCCGTGCCGCGTTCTCGATTTCTTCCGTCAGCGTCGAGAGATAGGAGCTGCTGAGGTGGTCCACGACGCCCTTCACGATCGTGACGACCATGAAGGAGATGACCTGCATCGCCTCGTTGAAGGAGAGCTGATCCGCGAACCGGTCGAGCGAGTTGTTGTCCAGAACGATGACGCTGTCCGCCTCGGCCCGGAGGGCCTCGAGGCCCTGGCGCGCGACGTCCGTGCGGCCCTCCGCGTCGAAGGGGAGGATCGCGATCCCGACCGTGACGGCGCCATTCGCTCGAGCGGCACGGGCGACGACGGGCGCGGCCCCGGTTCCCGCAGCGCCGCCAAGTCCCGCGACGATGAAGACGATGTCCGAGGACAGCGAGGCCCGGAGGGCCCCTTCTTGTTCCTCCGCAGACACACGGGCTCCGACGACTCGGTCCAGATCCTCGGAGTGCGGGAGGAGGATCTTCACGTCGCATTCCGCCTTCGACAGACCCGCGGGATCCGTATTCACCGCGACCGTCTCCACGCCCTTGATCTCACGGTCGTAGAGCGCGCTCACCATCTTGCCGCCTGCCCCGCCGACTCCGACCACCGAGATCTTCGGGTCGACGGCGTCCTCAAACAGGCTGCTGATGACTTCGTCCACGTAATCCCTGGGTACCATCATTCCGCCTCCGATCCTATCCTGCGACTTGTCGAGGGAGGCCGGAATTCGGTCGCCTCCGCTGGAGAGAGTGCATCCCATCCCTTCTTCTCGGGTCCCATCCCGTTTTCCCTTCCCTTATGTTGGAGGTTCCGTCCTTCCGGCCTTCGTCACGCCCGCGTCCTCATCGCGGGATGACCCCGTCCTTGTCTCCGGTCGAGACCGAGACCACTTTGCCGGTCGCCTTGTCGACTTCCTGCTTGTGGTCCTGGATCTCCTTCACCCGTTCCCGCGTGAACCATTCCTCGATGCTTCGCACGATCGCATGTTCCCGATTCAGGAGGTAGCCATCGGCGACGAGGCGGTCGATGAGGTCGAGGTAGTACCGAGGAACGTGGATCGTGACCCGATCGCCGCCCTCGCGTATCGCCTGGATGTACGCCTGGACCGCCTCGCGGACCAGTTGGGAACGGTTTCCGTGGGACGTGTTCTCTTTCAAGAACCCATCGATCAGCTCGAGGTTCTCTTTCTCGAGCCGGAGCGTAATCCGTTCGTTTTCGTCCATCCCAGACCCCTCGCCTCGAACGCGAGAATGGGTATGACGCGGTCATACACCACTCCGGCATTTCTTGGCGTGTCAGCGGCTGTATCCTGGACGACAGTACATATACGTTTTGTCAATTGTCATACGACGTAGGACAACGACCCTCCATCGTCTTTCGGATTCGGGTCGGAGGGGACGTCCTTAATTTTATTTCGTACGCCAGATAGAAGAGGTGATTTTTCCGCAGAAAATTGGCCCGCAAACCGTCTCGTACACCGCGAAAGCTTTACGAGAACGCCTCCTATGGGCCGACGTGGTCCGGAGAAAATCGCCTTCTCGCGCCCGTCGGGCGAGCCGACCATCAGCCCGCCGGGCGTCGAAATCCACCCGTCGCCGGCACGGTTTGGCGAGACGCCCTCGTTCTCCATCGCCTCGGCGTGCGGCGAAACCGCGCGGTCGGGCAGGTGCGACCAGGGTGCGGCGGGCAACCACCAAACGCACCTTGAGGCCGAAGGAGATCGACCTGCGGGCGTTCGAGGCGCGATGGCAGGCTGCTTGGGATGACGCCGATGTGTACGTCGCCCGGGCGGATCCGGCGCGGCCGAAGTGGTACTCGACCGTCCCGTACCCGTACATGAACGGATACCAACATCTCGGCTTCGCGACGTCCTTTCTGCGCGCCGAGTTCCAGTCCCGGTACCGCCGGATGCTGGGATACAACGTCCTCCACCCTCAGGGCTTCCATTGTACGGGTCTCCCGATTCTCGGCGCCGCGAAACGGATCGCGGAAAAGGAGCCGAAGCAGTGGGACATTCTGCGGAAGATGGGAATTCCGGACCGCGACATCCCGAAGTTCGCGGACCCCATGCACTGGATTGAGGTGTTCCCGGAGGCGACAATCCAGGACCTGAAGGGCCTCGGCGCCGCGGTCGACTGGACGCGGTCCTTCATCACGACTCCGCTGAATCCGCCGTACGATGCGTTCGTTCGATGGCAGTTCCATCACCTGAAGGA
>VBMN01000127.1 GCA_005878385.1 Methanobacteriota archaeon | reverse complement strand
GTAGATCGTCTCCCCCAGGGCAATTCCGAGACAGACGACGAGGAAGCCACCGAGGAGGTTTCCCTCGTAGGCGGTCGCGACGGTCCATCCTTCGATCGGAGCAAAGTAGGCGAGGAGCGGGATTGGGGCCAGGAGGAGAAACGTGGCCGCGCGCCGTCGCGGGAGGGCCTCTCCGCGGATGAGCCCTAGGACCAGGATGGCGGTCAAGGCATGCGTGAGAAGCATGAGGCCGAGGACCAGATTGTCATCCACCGCGGAGAGCAAGCCTTCGATCCGGCCCACGGACCATGCGCCCACGACGAGGAACGACAATGCACATGCGGCGAACGTGGCCTGAAGCCACGGTCTTCGCCCTCGAATCGACATGAATGCGATGAGCCACCCGTCCGCAGCGATGCCCACGAGGACGACCACACTCGACAGGTTCATCGGGTTCCCCCCAGTGCGCGTACGCGGAGGATGGTCACGACGTCCTCGGGATGCCACCGCCACCGGGATGTGCCCGCATCGCGGAGATCGGCGGCGGATCGGAAACCCGCCTGACGGGCGTCCTCATCGGTCAGGTCCGAGAGAAACGCGCGGCGGGCGTCCTCGATGAGGAGACGCGCGAATTCGGTGCCCGTCTCGTACTTCGCCCGGACGACATGGCCGGCGGCCGGAGCACCGAGGCCTTCGGAGGGCCGCACAACGAATCGGGCCACCCGCTTCAGGAGCCGGTCTCCTTCTTCGAGCGTGAAGGCGAGTTCGCCACTCGGACGGCCCCGCGGTAATTCCCCCGTCATCGCGAGCCGGGCCGCCCAGATGACGAGGAACGTGACGAAGCCGCCGATGATGAGGAGGTTCGTGAAGCCGATCTGGTAGAACTCGCGATGGTACCAGAAGCCCGCGACCAGGACGAGGGAGAGGAGAAACAGGAAGAGGGAGCGGATCGCGAGGGCGCGGAGACGTCCGTCCATGCATCACCCGATCGCTCGGGCGACCTCGAACCGCCCGTTTTCGAAGAGCAACGTGTGGTCGTCGCTGTCTTGGTTCACGCTCCGCATCTTTACGCACTGCACCCGACGCTGGTATGCCGTCTCCGTGATCGGCTGCAAACGAAGGTGGACGATCCCATCCGCGAGGAACTCCTCTTCAAGGGCCGTCGCGGGCGCCTCGAACCCGGGTTCCTCCGAGATCAACAGGCTCGTGACGCCCAGGTCTCTCAACCATTCGAAGAACCCGAACGTCTCCGCCCGGCGGTCGCGGAACTCGAGCATCAATTCGAGGGCGTCCCACGAATCGATCGCCAGGAGCTGGAACTTCCGCTTCTTGCGCAGCTCGAGGACCTTCGCCTTCAGCACCGCGATGAGCGCCTCCCCGCGCGGGGCGGTCTCGTCCGTCATCGCTCCGACTTTCGTCACCATCTCCTCGAGATGCTCTCGACCGCGACTCAAGTCGAGGATCGGGAGGGCATCGGAGACCGCGGTCGCCTTGAGGCCCAGAGCGGCGACGTGTTCGAGGAGTCCTCCTGCGGGTTGCTCCAGCGTCACATAGAGGCCGGGCGTCCCCGCGAGGGCGTTGTGATACAAGATGTAGTACGCCAAGGACGACTTCATCGTCCCGCTCGCGCCGCGGATCAGGATCACATGGCCTTGCGGGATTCCTCCACGGAGGACCTCCTGGTCGAAGCCGCGAATGTGCGTCTTCACGAGGGCCCGCGCCATGTCGACCTCTCACGGACTCATCGCGCGGGTGACCCGGAAGTGTCCGTCGTCGAGGACCATCGCCAGGTACCCGGTCTCGTGTCTTGTCCCACGCATTTTCACGACCCGCAGGCGGCGCTGCGCCTCGAGGTCGGAGACCATGTGGATTCGGAGCTGGATGACCGCGTCCGCGAGGAAGTCCTCGTCCCACCGACCTTGCAACACGTGGCCGGCGATCAGCCAGTCCGGGCGCTCCGTGATGACGAAGCTCGTGACCGCGAGATCCCGCAGCCATTCGAAGAGTCGGTACATCTCCCGTCGGCGATCCTTGAACTTCGCGAGGACCTCGAGTGCCTCGAGGGAGTCGATCACGATCAGGTCGAGCCCTCGCTTCTCCTTGATCGACCGAATGCCGGCCTCGAGGGCTTCGACCCAATCCTTCTTCTCGCCGATGATGTCGGCGGCGGTCCGCGGGTCGAGGACGACGAGGGAGCCTTGCGGGACGTCGAGCTTCAGTCCGAGCGATCCCATCTGTTTTAGGAGGCTCGACGCCCGCTCTTCCAGGCTCACGTACAGGCAGTGGAGGCCCTCACGGGCCGCGTTGTGGAGCAGGATCGAGAAGGCGAGGGAGGATTTCATCGTCCCCGGGGCTCCCTCGATGAGGACCAGATGGCCCCACGGGATTCCGCCTTCCAGGGTCTCGTCCAAGCCCTCGACGAACGTCGGGACGCGCGGAGGACGCGGTGCCTCCGGCACCGGGGCGGCCGGCGCCATCCTCGTCCCCTCCCGGGCGGCCTTCAGCGTCTTGCGCGTCTCCTCTTGAATTGAATCTTCGATCTCCTCGAGGATGTCCACCTCGAAGGCCGCCTCGGCATCCGCGGCCTGCGGGCTTGTGGCCAGGTCGGCCACGGACGGCTCGGGGGGGACGGCGACCGCCTCTTGATCCTGCAGCATGGCCTCCACTTCCGTTCGTTTCGCGAGGGCGATCCGATGGTCCGGTCGCAGATCGAGGGCCCTGCCGAAACTGCGCAAGGCTTCGGGGAGCTTCTGCATCGAAGCGAGGACGAGCCCGCGTTCCACCCAGGTGTCCGCGTGTTCCGGGTGGATCCGCGTCGCGCGCTCCAGGACCATCGCGGCGGTCGGGAGTTCATCGAGGAACCGGAGGACGCGGCCGAGGCCGAGCCAGGCTTGTTCGTCTTTCGGGCTGAGCTCGAGGGCCCGCAGGTACGCGACCGCGGCCTTGTACGGGCGGTCGACTCGCAGATACGCTTCTCCGAGGAGGATCCACGGAGGACGGTTTTCGTCGTCGCGAGCGATCGCCTTGAGGAGCGGCTCGATTGCCTCTTCGAAGCGGCGTTCTCGGAGGAGGCTGACCGCCAGGTCGAGCTGCGCCGCGAGGTCCCCCTGCACCTGAGGACCCGCGTCCTTGCGGGACTTTGAGCGAACGTACGGCTTGAAGCGATGGCCTTCCGCGTGCGCCTTGGCCCGGATCCGGTCGAGGGCCGCCCCGATCACGTCGGAATTGTCCTCGATCTCCGGCTGCGGCAGATCCGAGGTCAGGAATTCCGCGTCGTCATCCGACGGCGGTGGAGGGGCAGGAGGATTCATGCGCCTCCCTTCTCCTCCGACGAACGCGCTGTACACCTCGCCCCCCATCACCTGTTTCAGGACGACGTTCGTCCCTTCGGGTGCACGATCGGCGTCGGACCCGAGCTGCCTGCCGCAGGTATGACAGTGTGAAGCGTCGGGCTTGTTGAACGCAGCACAACTGGGACAGGGGATGGGTTTCGGCATGGGCTCCTCTACAGACTGATCACGGACGTGACTTGGAACCGGCCGTCCTCGAAGACGAGGGCCGAGAATCCGGTCTTGTGGTGCGAGCCGCGCATCTTCGACACCCGGATTCGCCGTTGGACCTCGACGTCCGTGATCTGGTGCATCTTGAGTTCCAGGATCCCGTCCGCGAGGAACGTCTCGTCCCGCCGCGGCTGCGGCGCCTCCAGGCCGAGGAACGGGGCGTCCGTCGCGGCCTCCGCGAGCACGAGGGTCGTGGCTTCGAAATCTCGCAACCATTCGAAGAACTGGAACAGTTCGGTCCGTCGGTCGGTGAATTTGGCGAGGACTTCGAGGGCCTCGAGAGAATCGACGACGATCAAGTCCACTCCGTCGATGTCCTTCTTCGTCATCAGCGTCCGTCGGAGGAATTCCATCCAAGGCTTCGTCGCGCTCTTGCCGATCTCCTTCTGAATCGTCCCGACGTCGAGGATGTGGACGTCCCCGCGGACCGCCTCCACGTCGAACCCCATCGCGGCCATCTGGGCCTCGAGGCTCTTCCGGGTCTGCTCGAGAGACACATAGAGGCACTTCGCGCCGCGTTCCCTCGCGTTCCCATGGAGAATCGCATAGCTCAGTGTCGACTTCATCGTCCCGGGGAGGCCCGAGAGGAGCACGACATGGCCGACGGGGAACCCGCCCCCGAGGACGTCGTCGAGTCCCTCGATGTACGTGGAGATTTTCTTCGTCTCCATGTCAGTTCTTCCTCCAGCGGGACCGCGTGAGGGTGATTTGGCACGGCCGTCCGAACCGGTTCAGCTGCCAGTCGAAGTCAGCATCGAGCCGGATCCGGAGCATCTCGGCGAGCGCGAACGTGCGGATGCAGTGCACCGGTAGCTCTTCGTCGTGGCGGGTCGTGCAGAATACGAAGAAGTCGAGGAGCCGGTTCGTGCCGTCTTCAGTGGCGGGCATCGGGTCCCTCCCGTTCGGTCTTCATGCGGAGACCGCCTCCTGCATGATTCGTTCGACCTGTTTCGCGGCCCGCTCCATCGCCATGAGGACGAGGCCCAAGTTCGCGTCGTCATATACCAGGGCGACGAGGAGTGCCTCCTCTCCCGCCCCGAGGCTGAGGAGCTTCCCGTGATCCGATTCGACGATGGCCCGGACGAACCGGCCCTGGGACAGCTGGATCGTCGCCATCTCCGAGGTCCCGACGATCGCGGCGGTCATTGCCGCGACGATCTTCGGGTCCACACCCTCGGGCAGGGTGTGCGTCACGACGAGTCCATCCCGACGGACGACCGCGGCCGATTTGATGTCCGTCACGTGAGAGAGCTCGGCGATCGTCTCTTCGAGGCGGGTCCAGACGTCCGTCATGCGGGCACCTCCTGGGCCAGGAGGATCCCAGCGATCGACTGGACGGCCCGGTCCACGCTCAGGTGGATGAGGCCCATGTTCGCTTCGTTGCGGAGCATCGTCACGAGGATCGCCTCCTCCCCGGCGCCGGTCGCCATCATCTTCCCGATGTGGGTGTCGACGATTGACTGGTTGAACAAACCGAGACCCATCTCGATCGCGGCCATCTCCGAAGTCCCGACGATCGCCGCCGCCATCGCGGCGATCTTCTTCGGATCCATGTTCTTGGGGAGCGAGTGGGCGATCAGGATGCCGTCCCTCCGGGCGATCGTCGCTCCGAGGATGCCTGGGAGTCGGCGCAATTCCGCGAGCACAGCCTGAAGTCGGGCGGCGCCGTCCGCGGGCATCTAGCGCACCCCGATGATCATTTCGGCGAGGATCAGGAGGGCATCTCGCACGCCCCGGGACTCCGTCGCCACGGTCGGCATGACAGGCACGTCGGGAGCAAGGTCCATTTGACGCGAAATGTCAGAGGGCGAGAGAGCGCCGGCGAGGTCGCTCTTGTTCGCCAGCACGACGAACGGAATGCGAGGCCCGACCAGGTCGAGCATCTGTTTCGCCCGCGGGAGCTCGTCCGGATGCGTCGCGTCGATGACGAGGAGGACCCCGCTCACCTCGCGAGCGAAGATCTTGAAGATGAACTCGAAGCGCTCTTGGCCCGGAGTGCCGAAGATCTCCGCTTCGATGCCGGTCACGTTCACGTTTCCGTAGTCGAAGGCGACCGTCGTCCCCATCCGGTCGATCGAGACGGACTTTTCGGAGAGCGCCTTGACCACCGTGGACTTGCCCGCGTTGAAGGGGCCCGTGACGAGGATGCGCGGGAAGTAGACCGTGAGTCCGACGAGGTCCTTGAACGTGTACGGGATCCAGTTCGTCCGGACGCCGTCCTGTGCCATCTGGGAGATCCGCATCGAGTTCCGGATGATCCCGCCGCGCAGGGAGGACTGGAACTCGACGACGAAATCCGACATGCCTCGGATCTCCACCAGGTCTCCCTCCGCCAGGGTCCAGTTGATGAACAGGAAACAGATCACGGCGCCGGCTGCCCGGGCGGCCTCGATGAGCTCGCGCCACAGCCGGAGCACGTCCTCCTTCGGGAATCGGTCCATCAGAAACTCCATCGAGTCGACGATGATTCGGGTGGGCTTCTCGGCCCGCGTCGCGGCGATGATCGCCTCGCGGATGTTCTCGAGGCTGGTGATGTCGTCGATGTGGTACCGCTCCGGGCTCGGGAGCAACAACTGGGATGAGGTCGCATCGACCAAGACGAGTTTCGTCGGATCGACCGACCCGAACCGTTTCATTTCTCCGCGCGCCAGCTGCGGCGCTCGGAAGAAATCGACGTACATGGAGCGCTCCCCCGCCTTCACGCCCTGGACGGCGAAGTTCTCGCCGAAGATTCGTTTCTCGGTCGGCTTCTCGCTGAACAGGAGGAGCGTGGAGGGCCGCGGGAACCCGCCCTGGAGGCGCTCGTCGAGGACGGGGATCCCCGTCTTTGCGCGCGCGGTCGGCGTGCGCATCGGGGCGGCCATCATGGGGCCACCATCGCCTCAGGAAGCTGGAGGAAGGAATGCCAGGCGGCGTCGATCCGGTACCCTCGCATGTGGTGTACGCGGATCTCGCGCTCCATCGTGTCCGTGTACCGCATCTCCACGACGCCGTCGACGAGGGACCGGAGGAGGTTCATCGTCATCGGCTCGTGGACGCCCTCGTGGACCGCGTAGAGGATGAAACCGAGGTTCGCCTTCGCCCGCGACGTGACGATTTGGAAGAACTTCGCGATGGCCTGCGTCGAGTTGTGCAGGAACAGCGTGGAGATCGTGTAGAAATAGATCCGGACGGGCGTGCCGAGCTCCTGGGCGGCCTTGCTCATCGCCATGCCGATTCCCTCGAGGTTGCTGAAGCTCGAGACGAGGAACGTCTTCTTGCCCGTGGCCGCTTCCGGCCGGTCCGACGAGGTCGCGCTGTAGCAGTCGACGAACACGAAGGACTTGCCCTCATGCGCGGCGAGGTCCAGGCGGAGCGCCTTCGCCCGAGCACGGATCTCGTTCGGCTGCATGTCGAGGGTCACGAACACGACGCGCTCGCCGAGGCGCAAATCCTCGCGGATCCGGCCGATCAGGTACTCGAACTTCCCGACCCCCGGCGGGCCCGCCAAGAGGACCGAGTAGTTCGTCGGGAAGCGTTCCTCCATTAGGGCACCTCGTTCCGGGCTTTCGCTCGGACGTTCGAAGGCGTCGGCTGATTCACCGGAGCGTGCGATGTTCTGTTTTGTGATATATAGCAAATGCCGTAGTTCTCAGCCCTGAGAATCCTCGGTCCATCGGGAGGGATCCGATCTCGCCGCGGCCGACAAAAACATATAACGAAAGCGTCCCATGCGGCGCGGGATGCCGACGTCCGCGGCGGAGCTGAGCTACCTCGAGAAGAAGGTCCTTCTCACCCTGAGCAAGCGGAAAAAGGCGACCCCCGAGGAACTGAAAAGCGCGGGAAAGTTCCGCGAACTGGTCGAAGTGATGAACGCGGCCTCCTGGTTGCAGGCGAAGGGCCTCGTCACGATGAAGGAGCGCATCCTCCACACCTACCGGCTCGCGCGGCCGGACGTGATTCGGCGGCCGTTGCCGGAACGGAAGGCGCTGAGGGCGTTGATCAAGGCGGGCGGTCGGGTCCCTGTACCGAAACTCCAAGCGGCGTGTCGGTTCGACGACGGAGAGCTTGCGGTCGCCCTCGGGTGGCTCCGACGGAAGGGTTGGGCGGAGGTGTCGAAGGGATCACAAGGGAGCGTCGTGATCGTCACGGCCGCGGGGAAGGCCGCCGCCGAAGCGAGGGGGCCGGACGAAGAGCTCCTCGTTCGACTCGCGAAGGAAGAGCTGCCCGAAGACGCGATCGACCCCCGGCTTCTCCGCGACCTGAAGTCCCGACGCGAGCTCGTGAAGGAACGCGAATCGGTGCGAAGGGAGATCGCTCTGACGCCCGCCGGAGAAAAGATCGTCGCGGCCGGCCTCGAACTCAAGGAAGAGGTGGCGCAGCCGACCACGGATCTGTTGCGCGCGGGGAAATGGCGGAAGGTGGACTTCCGTCGGTACGACCCGAAAGCCTTCGCACCTCTCATTCGGCCCGGGAAGCGACATGTGCTCGGCGCATACATCGAGAAGATTCGTCGGATCTTCCTGAGCATGGGCTTCACGGAGATTGACGGGGACTTCGTCCAGTCCGCGTTCTGGAACTTCGACGCCTTGTTCCAGCCGCAGGACCACCCGGCGAGGGACCAGCTCGACACGTTCTATCTCGCGAAGCCCTCGACGGTCCCTCTCCCGGATGAGCGGGTTGTCACTCGCGTCGCGAAGACGCACGAGGATGGCGGCGGGACAGGGAGCACGGGATGGCGGTACCGATGGGGCCGCCGGGAGGCGGAGCGGGCCGTCCTCCGGTCCCACACGACGCCGATTACGTTGCACTGGCTCATGGAGCATCCCGATCCGCCACAAAAGGCGTTCATCATCGGCCGCAACTTCCGTCCCGATGCGATCGACTGGAAGCACCTCCCGGAGTTCCACCAAATTGAAGGGGTCGTGATGGAAGACGGGGCGAACCTGGCGCAACTGATCGGCACGATCGAGACGTTCTACCGACGGCTCGGCTTCACCCGCGTGAAGTTCCGGCCGGGATTCTTCCCCTACACGGAGCCGAGCATGGAGCCCGAGGGACAGGCCTCGGACGGTCGGTGGATGGAACTCGGGGGAAGCGGAGTCTTCCGGCCGGAGGTGACGGCGCCCCTCGGTCTGAAGGCGCCCGTGCTCGCCTGGGGTCTCGGTCTCGAGCGTGTCATCATGGCACTCGAAGGGATCGCGGACATCCGTGAGCTGTACCTGAGCGATCTCGACTGGCTCCGTGACCATCCTGCGATTGTGTGATCGCAGGACGCATCCCAATTGAGAATGCAACGGCAATCTTTATTGTCTCTCCGAGATTCTGCGGCGACGGTTGCCATGACGTCCGCCGCCGAAGCCGACATCGCCGCCGGCGAACAAGCCCTCGGCCAACTCGACTACGATTCCGCGTACAAGCACTTCGACAAGGCGACGAAAGCGGATCCGGCAAGTGCCCTCGCGTTTTTCGGCAAGGCG
>VBMN01000052.1 GCA_005878385.1 Methanobacteriota archaeon | reverse complement strand
CCCGGCGGTGGGTTGCGCGTCGACGGGTAACCTTGCCGCAGCGACCGCGGCGGCGGCCGCCAAGGCCCGTATCCCTTGCTACGTCTTCGCTCCCGCATCGCTCGAACCTGCGAAGCTGCTCTTGCCGCAACTCTACGGCGGGATCGTGATTCCGGTCGACGGCACGTATGACGACGCGAATCGCGTCGCCTTCCAGGTGGCGGACCAGCGGGGCTGGGGGTTCGTGAACATCAACCTTCGACCCTACTATGCGGAGGGCTCCAAGACGCTCCTGTTCGAGACGTGGGAGCAACTCGGATTTCGTCTGCCGGACGTGATCGTGGCCCCGCTCGGATCCGGACTCTTGCTGACCTCCCTAGAGAAAGGGTACCGCGAACTGAGCGAACTCGGCCAGGCGCCCGACGGCGCGCCACGGCTCGTGGGCTCGCAGCCGGCAGGATGTGCTCCCATCGTCCGCGGGTTCGAATCGGCCGACGGCCGGCCGAAGCCCGTGAGGAAGCCGGACACGATCGTCGAGTCCCTCGCGATCGGAGACCCGGGCTCCGGGTTCGAAGCGGTCCAATCGATCCGCGGGACGCACGGATTTGCCGATGCACCGACGGATGCCGAAATCCTCGAGGGCGTTCGGCTCCTCGCCCGCGAAGAAGGTGTGTTCTCGGAGCCCGCGGGGGGCACGACCGTCGCGACGTTGAAACGGGCCCGTGAGGACGGCCGCATCGATCGGGATGAGCGCGTCGTCCTCTTGGTGACCGGGAACGGCCTGAAGACTCCGGCCGTCTGGGGCGATGCGTTCCCGCCGCTCGTCCCGGTTCCACCAACATTGGCCGCCGTCGACGCGTACCTCGGAGGACGGGTTCATGGTTAGGATCGTCGTCGCCTCGCCGATTGCCACGGCGACCGGGGGTGAACGGGAATTCGAGGTCGACTTTCATGGGACCCTTCGAGACCTCTTCGATGTGGTCACGACAAAATACGGACGGCAATTTCAGCAGCGAATTTTGGAGGCGGACGGCGCCCTACGGCGTTTTGTCAATGTGTACGTGAATGGTGAGGACGCCCGGTTCCTCGCGGGACTCGACACGCCGATCCCTCGGGACGCGACCGTCGATCTGCTCCCGGCGATCTCGGGCGGGTGAGCGGGACACATGGCCTCCGGTTGGGTCCGAGCCCGCGCCCCGGCGACGATTGCGAACGTGGGCCCGGGATTCGATGTGTTCGCGATGGCGGTCCGAGGACCCTCGGACGAGGTCGCGATTCGATTCGCGGATCGGGATTCCCTGCGGGTTCATGGCGTCGAAGCGACTCGGATCCCGTCGACCTTCTCCGACAATACGGCAGGCATTGTGATCGATGCCCTTCGGGCAATGACGGGAATCACGCAGGCCCTGGAGGTCCGCGTGGACAAAGGGATCCCTCCTGAGCGGGGCCTGGGGAGCTCGGCCGGTTCCTGCGTCGCGGCCGCACTCGCCTTCCTGAAGGCCTTCCCGAAGTCCCGCGACCTCGAGGTCGCCGAGGTCCTCCAGGCGGCGGTGGAAGGGGAAGCCGCGGTCTCCGGCCGGCACTACGACAATGTCGCGGCCGCCCTCCTGGGCGGCTTCGTCACCCTCGCTTCCACCGAGCCGCTCCTCCTCGCGCGCGAATCGGTGAGTGCCCGAATTGTCCTGGCGATCGCGATCCCAGATTTCCCCTTGAGGACCGCGGAAATGCGCGAAATCTTGCCCGACCGGATCAGCCTTCGCGACGCGGTGTCCAACGTGGGCCGCGCCGCGACCCTGGCTCTCGCCCTCGCCCGCGGCGATGCCGTGCTCGCCGGCCGGTGCCTCGAAGACCGGTTCGCGGAACCCGCGCGGGCGCGGTTCCTCACCGGATACGCCAACGCCCGGTCCGCGGCGTTGAAGGGCGGGGCCGCGGGGTTCGGCATCTGTGGCTCCGGGTCCAGCGTCTTTGCCATCGCCCCTGACCCGACTGTCGCGGAGGTCGTCGCCCATGCGATGGGGGCTGCATTCCGGTCGCGCGGCCACGGCGCGACCCCGCTTGTGACAACGGTGGATAACCGGGTGCCCCTTGCGGGCATCCTCCCTGGATTTGAACGGCACTTTTCCGTCGTGTCGGGGAAGGATCGCGCCTACGATTCGCCGCGAGCCGGTCCTCGGACTCCCACCATTGAGGCATGAGCCCCGGTCACGGCGTGATCGGGTCGCCCTCAGTTGTGGGTCTTCGCGGCTTCGGACGCGAGTTCCGCAGCGCGGGCAGACGCCGCGACGATCCCGTCGCTGATCGCGGCAGGGACCCCTCGTTGTTCCATCACCTTCCAACCGGCCTCCGTGGTCCCGTTCGGCGTCGCGACCATTCGGAACAGTTGCATGGGCTCGAGGCCGTCGATCAGGAGCAGTTCCGCGGTCCCTTTCATTGTCTGGAGGGCGAGCTTGTACGCGACCTCCCTCGGCAGGCCGGACCTCGCACCACCTTCGATCATCGAGTGGGCCAGCGCCGCGATGAATCCCGGACCGCTGCCGCTGAGACCCGTGACCGCGTCGAGCATCCGCTCCTCGACCATCGTCACTCGGCCAATCGCACCGAAGATCTCCTCGAGGGTCACGGCGTCGTGTTCCGTCGCGGTCTTGCCGAGCGCAAAGGCCGTGGCCCCTTCGCCCACGGCGCACGCGAGGTTCGGCATGATTCGAACGACCCGACCGCGACCGCCGAGCAACCGTTCGATGAATGAGGTCCGGACGCCCGCGGCGAGCGTGATGATCAGCGCATCCTTTCGAACGTGAGGACCAATTGCCTCGACGAGGGCCGCCATATCCTTGGGCTTCGCCGCCAGGACGAGGACGTCGGCTCGTTGCGCAAGCACTGCGATGGATTCTGCGAAGCCGACGCCGTGCTTCGCCGAGACCTCCTTGGCCCGGGTCGGAATGGCATCGCTCACCAGGATTCGCGACGGAGGGACGACGCGGCCCACGATCAGCCCTCGAACGAGGGCTTCGCCCATTTTCCCGACGCCAGCGATGCCGATGACATGTTGTCCGTCCATGCTTGCCTCCTGAGCGAATCAATTCCGCCGAGCGATCGGCGCGATTCGCCTTTTTGACTTGAAGGGTGGAATTTCAAGGACTGTCTTGAACCTTCGGCGCCGCTTCCGGAGGGCGTTCCGCGCTCGGACCGTCGCAAGGCGGTCGCCCTCCTCGATATTGTATAAATAACGAGACGCTATCGGCTCTGTCCTTGACGAACATCGATGTACCCTACGAGGATCTGGTCGGCCTCCTTGGGAAACGACTGAAGCTCGAGGAGTGTGTCGATCGAATTACGTTCATGGGGGCGGGTCCAGAAGGCGTCCAAGACGGCGTCATGACGTTCGACATCTTCCCGAACCGGCCGGACCTCTATTCCGTCGAAGGAATCGCCCGCGGTCTGCGGGGATTCCTCGGTCTCGAACTCGGCCTGCCGCACTACCCGGTGGGAAACGCCGCCACCGACTTCATCGTCCAGCCGAACGTCGCGGATGTCCGCCCCTTCGCGGTGGGAGGGATCGTCCGCGGTCTCGACCTGGACGGCGCGCTTCTGAGATCGCTGGTCGATCTGCAAGAAAAACTGCACCTCACCGTGGGCCGCAAACGGAGGAAGGTGGCGATTGGAATTCACGACGTCGATCGGGTGACCCCGCCTTTTACGTACAAAGCGGTCCTCCCGCAAAGTGTCACGTTCACGCCGTTGGGTCTGGCCCAGGAGATGGACCTGCTGGACATCCTCGTGAACCATGAGAAGGGACGAGAGTACGCGCACCTCGTCGCCTCGCAACCCGTCTTCCCGATCATCACGGACGCGAAAGGGCAGGTCTTGAGTTTCCCGCCCGTGATCAACGGGATCCTTACGCAGCTCACGCCAGACACGCGAAATGTCTTCATTGACGTTACAGGGACGGACCTCGAAGCGGTCGGAGGCTGCCTCAACATCATCGCGACGTCGCTCGCCGAACGCGGCGGCAAGATTGAATTGGTCCGCACGAAATATGCCGACCGGACGCTCGAGACGCCCGACCTCGCTCCGCGAGCCCACACGCTCAATCTGGGCCGCGCCAACGAACTTCTCGGACTCTCGTTGAAACCGAACGAGGCGGTCGAACTCCTTCGACGGATGCGTCACGACGCCCGAGCCGAAGGGGATGTGATCACGGCGCTCTCCCCGACCTACAGGCTCGATCTGTTGCACGAGGTGGACCTGTCCGAGGACCTTGCCATCGCGTGGGGCTACGACCGCTATCCCCGCGGCTTGCCACAGCGCGCGACGATTGGGGAGCCGCTCGCGGCGAACGAGTTCGGTGAGACGCTCCGCGCGCTCCTCATCGGTTACGGATATCAGGAGGTGATGTCCTTGACCGTTGCCTCGGCGAAGGAACCGGTCGAGACCCCTCCGCGGGTCGAGGTGCTCAACCCGCTAAGCGACGAGTTCACGACCCTGCGGTCGTCCTTGCTCCCCGCCCTGTTGAACTTCTTCCGCCTGAACAAGCATCGCGAGCTGCCGCAGCGGATCTTCGAGACATCCGACGTGGTCCTCGGCGCGAAGAACGTGCGGCGGATCGCGGCGGCGGCCATGCATCATAAAGCCGCCTTCACGGAAGGGAAGTCGCTGGTCCTGAGTCTCTTGCGCGACGTCGGGCAA
>VBMN01000051.1 GCA_005878385.1 Methanobacteriota archaeon | reverse complement strand
GTCGATCGAGGCGCCCGCCATCGCGCGGGAGGCGTTCGAGGTCGAGCATGAGGTCCAAGGTCGTGCGAGCCCGATCGACACCAGCACGGCGAGTGCGGGTGGCGGCGTCCTCGTGCTTCGAGAGCCCCGAGACGGACTTCTATGGTCGATCGAACGGGACAACCGACGGTGGTTCCTGCACCGCACCGCGTTGCCTTCCCTGGATTTCGTCATCGGGAACACCGGCATCAGCGCCGCGACCGGACCGCTCGTGGCCAAGGTGAAGGATCGGGTGGACCGCGACCCGCGCGCCGCCGAGGCGATCCGCCAGATTGGCGAGATCACCCTGGACGGTGTGCGGGCGCTTCAGCACAAAGACCTCGTTTCCGCGGGGCAATTGATGGACCGAAACCACGCGATCCTCACGGACCTCGGCGTCGGCCATCCCGTTCTGGATCGGCTCGTCGAGGCGGCCCGCCGGTCCAGCTACGGAGCGAAGTTGACGGGAGCCGGAGGGGGCGGTAGCATCGTCGCGCTGACGGACCGTCCTTCGGCGACCGCGGCGGCCATCCGCACCGCGGGAGGAAAGGCGTTCATCGTCCAGTCCGACTCCCTCGGGGTGGCGAAGCTCGGATGATGGCGCGCGCCCACAAAGTCCGAGCCACCCGAGGGGAGCGTCGGTCGACCCCCGCGTCGCTCCTCATCATGCATGCGTCCGAACTGCTGACCTTGGGAGGAACGCCCGGCCCCCGGAGGTGGGACGCCGCGAGCGAACTCGGTCTCATCGAGGACGGGGCGGTGTACGCAGAGCAGGATCGCATCGTCGACGTCGGCACGACCTCCCAGGTCTTGTCCCGGCATCCTCGAGCCTCGGTGCAACTCGATGCGACAGGAACGGTCGTGATGCCCGGGTTCGTGGATCCGCACACGCACGTGGTCTTCGCCGGGTCGCGGGAACGCGAAGTGGAATGGAAATCGCAAGGACTGAGCTATGCGGACATCGCAGCTCGAGGAGGAGGGATCCTGCAAACGGTCGGGGCGACCCGGGACGCAAAGGAAGAAGGTCTCGCACAAGACGGAGCGAATCGCCTCCGGGCGATGGCGGCCTTCGGCACCACCACCGTCGAGGCGAAGAGCGGATACGGCCTGGATCCAGACAACGAACGCAAGGTGCTCCGATCGATCGTCGAGGCGGGACGGATCGCGGGACTCGATGTCGTCCCCACGTTCCTCGGAGCCCATGCCATTCCGCCCGAGTTCGGTGGTCGGCCGGAGGCCTACGTCGACCTCGTCCTCGGGGACATGTTGGAGGCGGTTACCTCGGACGGCCTCGCATCCTTCTGCGACGTCTTCGTCGATGTAGGCTATTTCTCTGTCGACCAAGCCCGCCGTATTCTCACCAAGGCCCGCGAAGTCGGGCTCCGTCCGAAGGTGCATGCGGACGAACTTTCCGACACCGGCGGTGCCGCGTTGGCCGCAGAAATGCAGGCGGTGTCCGCGGACCATCTGAATCACGCCTCTTCAGAAGGGATCGAGGCAATGTCGCACGAGGGCGTCATCGCGGTCCTGCTCCCTGCGACGTCGCTCGCGTCCCACATCCCCTTCGCGGATGGGCGTCGCCTTGTCGCGGCCGGAGTGCCCGTCGCGATCGGGACGGACTTCAATCCGAACACCTGGTGCGAGTCGATGCAGCTCGCGATCGCATTGGCGTGCCATCACAACGGACTCACCCCCGCGGAGGCGATCACCGCGGCGACCCTTAACGCGGCTCACGCCATCGGAAGAGAACAGGATGTCGGGAGTGTGGAATCCGGAAAACTCGCGGATCTCCTCGTCCTCGACATCCCTTCCTGGCGACACCTCGGGTATCGGCTGGGGGGGAATGCGGTCGAGACCGTCGTGAAACGGGGCCGCATATTGCACCGTCGGCCGGGGACGAGGTAGTCGGGCCGCTGGTCCATCGCCGGAGGCGGCGCTCACCGCGGGGGCAAGGAAACCGTCGCGTTCTCGAGCCGCGAGCCCGCGCGGACGGTCATGCCTTCTCCGATGATGCTCGACACGATCCGCGCGCCATCCCCGATCACGCAATCGCGGGAGACGACACTATCGACAACCTGGGCCTCGGATCCAATCGTGCTTCCCTCAAGGATGATGCTCTTCTCGGCAATCGCGTGGGCCTCGAGGCGCGCCCCCTCGTAGAGGCAGGAGTTGTCCGTGATGCTCCCGTTCCCCAGGACCACGGCCGGTCCGACGTAACAGGGCCCGCGTATCGTGACCCCTTGCCCGACCCGAGCGGTCTCATCGAGGATCACGGGGCCCTCGCTCGTCACGTCCTTCCGGAGCAGGGGCTTCCCCTCTCGGGCTACGATCGCCATGCTCGCCTTCCACAAATCGTGCGGTTGTCCGATGTCCATCCAGACGCCATCGATCCTCGAGCCGTACAGGCCCAGTCCCTTCGACAGAAGTTTCGGGAACAGGTCCTTCGCGAAGTCGAACTTCTGGTCGGGCGGGACGAATTCCAAGACCTCCGGTTCGAGGACATAGATGCCCGCGTTCACGAGATTCGAGAACGCCTCTTCCGCCTTCGGCTTCTCCTTGAATTTCGCGATCCGACCGTTCCCGTCGAGGCCCACGACCCCGTATTGCGTCGGGTCCGCGACTTCCGTCAGGGCAATCGTCACGGCGGCGCCCTTCCGTTTGTGGAAGTCGTAGAGCGCCTTGAAGTCCACGTCGCACAGGATGTCCCCCATCGAGACGACGAACGTCTCGTCGAAGAAATTCCCGACGCGGCGCACCGCCCCGGCCGTGCCGGCGGGATTCTCTTCGAAGCTGTAGAGGATCGACGCATTGTAGTCGAGGCCGTCCCCGATCGACTTGATCAGTGCGTCGGACATGTACGAGGTCGTCACGATGATCTCATGGAAACCCGAGCCCGCGAGGGACCGCAGGACATAATCGATGCACGGTCGGCCGGCCACCGGCATCAGGGGCTTCGGCCGCCTGTACGTCAAAGGCTTGAGGCGGGTGCCTTCGCCGCCCGCGAGGACGACCGCCTTCATCGACCGATCTCCACCTTGCCCTTCTCGAGCAACGCCTTCAGCGCGGCGTCCGCAGAGGCTTCGAGCCTCTTCTCGTCCAGGAGGGCCGCGCGGACGGAGCGGTTTTGCTGCCGCAGGAGATCGCGGGCCTCGCGGACCTCCGCCCGTGCCGCGCCCCTGATCGAGAGGACCTTCTCCCGCATCTCGACGACCTTCGCGTGGACCTCGTCGGCCTTGCCACGCGCCGCGAGGTACCCTTCGTGTTTCTCGTTGCCTTCCGAGACGAGCGCGGCGATCTGGCGGGAGAGGCCGACCGTCTCCTCGTGCACGGCCCGGGCCTTCCCGCTCGAGGTGACGGCCGCCGCGTGCTCTTTCTCGGCGGCCTCGAAGAGTTCCGTGATCCCCCCATCGAGATCCCGGACCTCCTTCACAATCTTGTCCTGGTCCGACTTGAGTCCCTCCAAGACTTTCAGCCGCTTCATCGACTCCTTGAGCTCGTCGATCAGTTCGTTTTCCTTGCTCAGCGTGAGGGACGCGGTCTGCTGGCGCATCTCCATCTGCGACACGCGTCTCGTCAGGGCGCGCAACTCCGCCCCCACGTCCGTGTGGCCCGAGGTCCGGAGTTTTCGCTTCAATTCGATGAGCGCCTTCGCCTTCCCTTGCAGGCCGTCCCGTTTCTCGCGGTGGCTGCGGGCGTCCGCAGCGAACGAGGCTCGGCGGTCCTTGAGGGATCGCAACTTCTCGCCCACCTCCCGCTTCTTCTCGTGCGCGAGATCCCGCTCCTGGCGCATCTGCTGCGCCTCGGCGTTCAAGAGGTCCCGCTTCTCCAGCAGGAAATGGAGCTTGATCTCGGCCTGTTCCAGCTCAGAAGTGGTCTTCTTCCGGACCATCGGCTCCCCCGCGACGGATGGACTGTAGCGATTGGCCGACGTGCCATTAACCTTTCGCCATCGGTATGGCGTCGGCAATCCGCGCGATTTCCTCGGCCGACAATTCCCCGACGCGGCGCGTGCGATAGGGGAGGCGGGGCAGGACCGCTTCGAGTGCCTCGGCCGATGGCGCGAACGACCTCCATCCGAGCCGGAGGCCATTTTCCACCGTCTTCCGTCGGTGGGCGAACAGGGCCTCCACGACCGCGTCGAAGCGCTCGGGATCCGACAGGGGGAAGGGGGGTGGCCTCGGCACGAGGGACACGATCGCGGAATCGACTCGCGGCTGCGGATGGAACGCGTTTCGGGGCACCCGTTCCAAGATCTCGCAGGTGGCGCGACGATACACGCCCACGGTGAGTCGGGAGTAG
>VBMN01000050.1 GCA_005878385.1 Methanobacteriota archaeon | reverse complement strand
GTGTCGGGGGACGGGCGGGTCTCCGTGGATCTCGTCACCTCGACGTTCTGGTGCTCCCCTAATTTTGTGTACATGATGTTGGAAGAGGCCCGTGACGTCGTGTCCAAGCTCCCGGGAGTCAGAGGGATGCGCCTGACGCTGGGGGGCCATCACGACTCGGACCGAATCAACGAGGCCATCAACGCAGGGAAGTCGTTCTCGGAGTGTTATGACTCCGAGGCCCGCGGCGACCTGGTCGAACTGAACCGGATGATTCGGACGCGAGCGCTCCGAAGTCGTTTGTATTCGATGGCCGCCGCCTTCGTGAGATCCGGACTCGTTGCCGAAGAGATCCCGGAGTTGTCTCGTCAGGACGTGACCGCCGACGGCGATACGTTTCTCGTGAATTCCCGAGGCCGGATTATTCCGATCACCGACCCCGCGGACGTGAGGCGTGTCGCCCGCTACCTGAGTTTCCTCGATGGGCTCGGTCGGACGCCGACTTGCCTCATCGTCTGGGATCTCGACGGGAACCCTCCCCCGGAGGACGAATTCGTGTCGACGCTGATTGCCGGTCGATTGGCGAAAGCGAACTTCAGCCTGAACGCCGAACTATGCCGGGCGCTGCTCGAGTCCCGGCTCAATCGGGAAGAGCCATAGGCATCCGGATCGTGGACCTCCGGGTGAAGGGGCTAGGCGATCGAGATGGCGCGACGGTTCTGAGTGGCCTCGATTCCTAGAACGGAACGTACCCGCCCGGATAGATCAGGCTGAAAGCCAGGTAGAATCCCAGCAAGGCCAGGATGATCAGCAGGACCGCGTTCACCTTGAATGCCACCGCCTTTCCGTGGACTCCGGCGTAGAGCACGAAGAACACGACCGTCAGGACGACCAGGAGGATCGTCAGGCTCACGTATTTTCCGCCGGTCAGGGCGGTGAACTTCAAGGACGAATTCAGGAACCATAGGTCAACGATGGCGAAGCCGATGGAGACATGGCCGATGGGCCGTAGATCAGCCCCGCGCACCAAGCTTGCTCCAAGGAAGATCCAGAAGAAACCGTAGAAGACCAATGCAATCCCAAAGAATCCTGAGATGCCCGGGAGGTTCGGGACCGCCACGGGATCATTCATGAAGGTCGCGACCCCGACGAGGACCATCATCGCGCCAAGGGAGAGATGCGCGAGCCCCCATCCCCCGGCTAGCTTGTCCGTATCTTTCTTTTCGATTCCGATTGTGTTGAACACAACCATGAGACAGTTCACTGAAAATCCGATGAGACCCAAGCCCACGATGTCCGTTGAGACGACCATTCGACTACTCCCCCTCGGACCGGGATTCGCTGTCCCCTTCTTTAACGATTACTCTTCGTCCTTTGTCGATGGTCCTCTGAATTGGCGGCCGCGGACGGAGATTCGGAACGGTCCGTAATCGCGGCCTCCCCACGTTCATCAATCGAGGGGGACCGTGGCGCGATGCCCGCCTCGGGCGATGCGGCCACCTTGGCCAACCTTTTTTGGGACATCTCCTTTGTCGGTCCGTGGCGCGTGAGTACACGGTGGATGGAGTCATCCGCGGTAGGATTCGCATCGGTCTCCCCATCGCCTTCTTCCTCGCGTTGGCCCTGACGCTCGCTCCGATTGCCGCGGGCGATGGCACGGGATCGGGGATTTCCACCTCCAAGGGCTATTACCTCCTGACTCCCGTCGGGACCGCCTCCGATTTCCTCCACGCCTATCTCTCAGACCTAGGCCTCCAGGTGAACCCGGGCGACACCCTCATCTTCTCCTGGTGGGCCAACAACGGGTCCGGCCCGTCAATTTACTTCGAGATCCACGCGCACCCGTACGGGCCTTATATCCAGTACTTCAACACGACATCCACGTCGGTTAGCAACGGGACGTGGACGGCTCGTGAAGCGTATTCCTACATGGTGTTCTGGAAGAATCTGAGCAACACGACGCGGGTGAACTTGACGTACTCGCTTGTCCTGCTGCTCGCCCAGCCCAGCCTATGGCCCCTCTACATTGCGCCGGTCGGGATGGGCCTGGTCGGAGCGGCCGCCGTGGCGGCCCACGTGCTCGCGCGGCGCAGTCGAGCTCGCCCATGAGACGGGCCCCGGACCGCCGCTCAAGGGCGTCGTACCGTTGAGCCCTTCCCCTCCGGGGACGGACCTCGGAGATCCAACATCCGGTTTCGACCTTGCATGACCGTTGCCGGTCCACGGTGCTTGTTTCGATGCGGAGAGAAACGCTTATGACCCCCGGAGCGATTTCCGGGGAAGGCGTGCCAGGGCGTGGCATGCCGGAGAGGGGATTCGATGGAGGAGTCTGCGTCTGCGACGAAGCCGGTCTTCAGTATCGCGGATGAAGGAAGGGCGCTTCGAAATCTCATGTGGATGTGGTGGATCACGGCGGTCACGTACAACGCCGTCGCGATCCCGGTGATCTGGGATCCCGCACAACATTCGTTCCTGGTGCGGGACTCCACGTGGACGCCGCCCCACTTGATGATCTTCGGGCCGTTCTTCGCCTTGATGATGTTCGAGGCGATCGTGTTCCAATTCTACGCCTTGAAGAAAGCGCAACCCTACATACGCGGTGACATTCCGATCACATTGTGGGTCTTCCCGATCACGGTGTTCGGATTCACCCTCGGCTCGATGCTCACCAACGAGATCGGTCACATCTTCCTCTTCCGCGAGGAATTCTTCTCGATGCCGACCCACTGGAACTTCGTGCTGACGTTCATGTTCATCTATGCCGTGGGCGTCCCGGAGGTCGTTCGGGTCCTGCACCGACTCGGTCAACTCGAGGCGAAGGCCAAGGAGTTGGTCGCCGTGGAAGTGCCCGCGCCGGCCCCGACGAGCGCGCCGATCCGGGCAGGTCGTCCCGTCGCACGAAGGTAGGGGTGAGTTCATGGCCACGGCTACCGCTGAGGCACCCGAGACGGTACGCGCTCCCTTCTTCACGACGAAGGTGATCACGTTCATCGCCTTCACGGCGACCCTGATTTTTTCGCAGAACATGTTTGCCGTCAGTTCCCAAATCGGCGTCGGCGACTGGGAGTTACGTCCTCGTGTCCTGCTTCTTGGCCGGCGTGATGGTTGTTCCGGGCCACTTCCTGTTCCTGAACACGCCGTTCTTGCTGACGAACATCGGATATCCGGATCCGCTCACCGGCGGGCTGCACACGATGCCGGTCTGGTCCCTGATCCGGATGGCGATCCCCAAGGCGCCGATTCCGTCGTACATCGCGGAAGGGTTCACGTGGCCGTTGCCGTACAAATCGTTCTATGACCCGTACATCATCATGACGGGTTTCATGGGGATCATGGGAGTCTTCTGGTCTGGGTTCACCTATATCTTCCTGAAGTCGATCTTTTACGGCTACGCGAAAACGATCAAGCATTTCGTCGGGCCGGCGGGGGCGTGAACTCGATGGTCCTCGCCGCCGTGATCCAAACCGTCTACCCAGACGTCTGGTACGACACGAACGTGAACGCCATCATCGGGACCGCCTCGTGGGTGATCGCGGGCCTCGCGACCGGCTACTTCGTGTTGAAGTGGCTCAAGAACTCGGAGAAGTTCTATGCAGCCCTTTCCCGGCACGGAGGGAGGTGAGTCGATGAGACCGCTCTCGATTGTGATGATGCTCGTCATCGGCTCGATCTTCGTCGGGCTTCTCGCGTTCCCGGGAGGAGCCCGGGCCCACGAACAGGAGACGTCCGTCGACTGGGAAGTGGCATATGCCAACCTGCAGGTCCTCGGCCCTCCCGTCTACGCGTACTACGCGACCCAGAGCCTGCCGCTGACCGGTTCAGGCACCCCCTTCACGGGGGTTCTCGGCGCCGGTCCGGGAGGCGGCTGGAACACGATCAACATGAACACGGGCGAATTCCTCGTGGTCACGTGGTCCTTCCGGTACGTCGGCGGTGCGTCGGTGCGAGGGGATCTGTTCTGGATCACCCGACTCGGCCTCGACTTCGCCACGATCGGTCGATACGTCGACAGCGGGACCGGCCGTCAATGGATCGGCTCGTCGTCGTTCGCGCTCACGCCGAACACCCGGTATGACGCGACCTTGGTCCTCCGGTCCCTCCAGCCGACCTTCCGTCACCTCCACGTGGGCGTCTCCGTGCAGAACGTCGGGAACATCCCGGCCGCGCCGACCGTGAGTCCGATTCCGCCCGGAGGCCCGACGTTGTATGGCCTCTTCACGAACGCCAACGGGCCGGTCGTCGAACCGCTCGCCGGGGTCAGCATCGCGGGCTCGCCGTTCTCCGGGACCTTCCTCCTACTCACGCCGTGGCCTTGGGCCGTGGCGGGTTTCGTGGCCCAGGTCGTGATCGGTCTCGTCTTCATCGGAGCGATGTACTGGTACGGCCGATGGGAGAGCAAGCGGGGGGCGAAAGCATGAACTGGAGCCTCAAGGGAGGGGAGATGAACCTCCTCCCGTACGGGTATATCGCGTGGCTCCTCTGCGTCGCGGGGGCCGTGATTGCGAGCTTGCCCCAGTGGTTTGTGGTGCAGGCTCCGCATGGCGAAGGCTCGGCGATCACGGCGGAGATCATCGGTCTTCCGATCCTCTTCGTCGGCTCGATCCTGCTGATCATCTCCTGGCTCCCGGAGAGGCGCCGCAAGTATCCGGAAGTCTTGGAGCAGACGATGACCCCGGTTCCGGAGTACTACCTGAACCAGCCCGAAGAGGGCTCCTGAGCACGCGTCCGGATCCCGAGACCATGACAACGCCCCCAGCGGCACCGAAAGGAGTCGCCCGCCCACGCACCAACTGGAGGGTCCTCCTCGCACTCGCGGCGATTGTCGCCATGATCTTCGTCGGGCTTGGTGCGTTCGACCAGCTCGTGTCCAGCGTCGCGGTGTACCTCCACTTGCCCGGCGCGGACCTCACGACGATCACGGCCGGTCCGCTGCCCAGAGACTACTGGACGAGGTTCGTGCTCAACATTTTCCTCGTCCTCCTCTTCTTGTTCCTCGTCCCCGTGCGCGTGAAAGGATCCTGGCAGGCGCACGGCACGTACGCGGGCTTCATGGTCTCTCTGTTCGCCGAGATGTACGGGTTCCCGCTCACGGTCTATTTCCTGGCCAGCGCCGGATATGCCTCCGAGCCGGGATTCGTCCGCTATGTGTTCCTCTACGGCCAGGTGGTCGGCTCACCGATCGTGATCGCCGGCATCATCCTGATCTACAAAGGGTGGAAGGAGGTGGCCTTCAAGCGGGGGACCGTCCTCATCACGGACGGTATCTACAAGATGGTGCGTCATCCGCAATACCTCGGTTTCCTCCTGGTGACCCTCGGGGAGCTCATCGTATGGCCCACGATCCCGACGATCGTCCTGTGGCCCGTCTTGGTCTTCCTGTACTATCGGCAGGGAAAACGCGAGGAGGCCGTCCTTTCCGAGAAGTTCGGCGAGCAATTCACGGAGTACGCGAAGAAGACGCCCCGGTTCCTCCCGAAGATCCGCCTTCCACGAAACCCGTTCCGGCCTCGAGGCGGGGAGCGTCGACCGTCCTAGGGAATCACGACCCCGCGGCCTTCCATGGTCCCTTTCTTGAGCTGGTCGAGCATCTCATTGACCTCGTCGAGTTTCCCTTTCTTCGTGAGGACTCGGACTTTGCCCTGCCGCGTCAGCTCGACGAGCTCCCGGAGCTCGTCCCAGTTGCCCACGAGGCTCCCGAGGACGGAGAACTCGGAGAAGATCACATCGATTGCCTTCAGGTGGGCCGTGCCCCCGTATCCAACGATGATCAGAGAGCCGCCTTTGCGGAGCATCTTCATACCGTTGGCCAAGGTCTGATCGTTGCCGACCAGGTCGATGACGATCTCGGCGCCTCGCTTGTCCGTGAGGTCCATCACCTGTTTCACGGGGTCCTTCCGAGCGTCGACGACGTGGTGCGCGCCCATTCTCTCGGCGAGGCGGAGCTTGCTCTCGACGACGTCGGCCGCGATGATGTCCGCGTTCGTCATGCACCGTAGGAGCTGGATGGTGAGGTGACCGAGGCCGCCGACGCCTTGCACGACGACGTGACTTCCAGAGGTCGTCCGGCTCGCCGCCTTCTTGACCGCCCGGATGGCGGTGAGTCCCGCGTCGGCCAACGGGGCCACGTCGGCCGGCTCGAGCTCGTTCAGCCGCACCAGGGACCGGTCGGAGGTGCGGATGAACTGCGCAAAGCCGCCGTCGGCCGTGATCCCCGGGAAGACCAGGTTCTCGCAATGCATGTCTTCGCCGATCCGGCACGCTCGGCAGAGCCCGTCCGTGATCACCGGGTGGAGGATGACCTTCTCTCCCTTCCGCACCGAAGTAACCGCGGGACCGACTTCCTCGACGATCCCCGCGTTCTCGTGTCCCAAGGTGTACGGCAGGGAGACTTGGACCTTCTCCTTCCAAACGCCTTCCACGATATGGAGATCCGTATGGCACACTCCGGCCCCCGTGACCCGCACCAGTACGTCCGCGGGATTCTTGAGGACTGGAGTCTCAACGTCCACGAGCCGGAGGGGTTTGTCGTAGGTGAAAAGTCTCGCTGCCTTCATGGCAGTTCGTATCATGCGCAGTCTATATGGGTCTTGTGGAGGCGCCGACCGGGAGGGATGCGTGGGTTCTCCATATGGACATGTCAGTGTCTAGCAGAACCCCTGATCGAATTGGGGAGTGCCGAGAGCGGAGCGTCGTCCCGTCCCACCACGAGGATGACCAACCGATCTTCCTCCCTTTCCCATTTTCTGGACACACCCAATCCTCGGACGTATACCTTGGAATGCAAACCGGCGTGCCAACGCGGGACGGGAACACGCAGAACTGCGACAGTCAGCGCTTGTGCCCTTGGTGCCACACCGCATCAACCTTCATGGTATGATTCAATGGGGCCTGTCGATGAGTTGCGGGCTGACCGGTGACCTCTAAGATTCGTTTCTTGGTGAACTCTAGAAAATCAGCCGAGGCGTCTATCCCGATGGCCTTCCTCCCGAGTCTCAGTGCGACCACTGCCGTCGTGCCGCTCCCGATAAAAGGATCGAGCACGGTTCCGCCTCGGGGGCATGTCGCTCGGATTGGCCGTTCAACCAATGCTTCGGGAAACACGGCGTATTGATTCTCAGGAAATTTGGAGTCCTCCATTTGAATGGTCCAGACATCAGTCGGCACACGGCCCCTCGGAGTATTCACGACTCCTTTCTTCCTCAACATCGGTGGCGATGAGAGTTTTCGAATCGCATCCATGTTGTAGTACGCGTCTTTGCGTTTCACAAAGTGAAAGAGCAGCTCGTGGGCAGGAGTAAGTCGGTCCTTGGCCGCGTTAGGGACATGCTCTGGCTTGTGCCAGATCACCTCGCTTCTGATTTTCCATCCGATTTCTCGCATCGCGAATGCGACGCGCCACGGGATTCCCAGCCATTCCTTCCGTTCGCACTTGTCATCGAGATTGAGCCAGTAGCTTCCCGTGGGCCTTGTGACACGGTACAACTCTTTCCCGACAGACGCGAGGACTTCAACGTATTCTTCCACCGTCTTTTCGCTTCCGATTTCGTGGATAGTGTCGCCGACGTGCCGACGTCCGCTGTAGTACGGCGGGCTCGTGACGGTGCAATCCACGGAATCATCAGCCAGGGTTCGGAGCACTTCTCGGGCATCTCCAAGCAAGAGCCTGCACTCCCGGCTGGCGAAGAAAGAGGATGCCACGTCCGACGTAATCACGGTTACATCCATACCCTTTTTGCAACCCGCGAGACGCGCACTTAGCCACGCCCCGCAGCGTCTCCGCTGGATTGTCGCTGACTCGAAGCCCAAAGGGTTC
>VBMN01000049.1 GCA_005878385.1 Methanobacteriota archaeon | reverse complement strand
TTACTTCTCATTCCCGGGCCCGTTCCTCTCCCTCCGCAAGTGCGTGAGGAACTCGCGAAACAGGCCGCGCCCCATTACGGCGACGCTTGGGTCAAAGCGCATGCCGAGACGCGGGAGATGCTTCGGTACGCCTGGGCCGCCCCGGACGCACACGTGATCCCGATCGCGGGGCCGGGCCACGCGGCCCTCGAGGCGATCGCGTACACTTTCCTCCGGCCAGGGGACCGCGTCGTCGTGGTGTCGAACGGTTTCTTCGGAGACCGCACGCTCGAGGTCCTGCTCACGCATCGCGTGAAGGGAGACCTGGTCTCATCGGCATGGGGTTCTGCCCCGGATCTCGCGGCCCTCCGGACCGCGTTGAAGACACCCGCGAAGGCCGTCGTCGTCGTCCACAACGAGACCTCGACGGGGGTGACGAATTCCCTCGACCCGATCGTGGAGGCCGCCCATGCGGCGGACGCGTTCGTGATCGTGGACGCCGTCTCCTCGCTGGGCGGGATCCCGCTGCCGTTCGGGAAACTCGGGATCGACGCGGGCTTCACGGCGTCCCAGAAGTGCATCGCCGCACCCGCGGGCATCGCGCCGGTCGCGGTGTCCCGGTCGCTCTGGGAATCGACGGACCCGAAGTCCGTGGAAGGATGGTACCTGAACCTGTACACCTGGGACCGCTACGAACGGGAGTGGGGCGACTGGCACCCGACGCCGACCACGATCTCCTCGAACGTGTTCTACGCCTTCCACCGGGCGCTGAAGCTCCTGCGGGAGGAGGGCCTCGAGGCGCGCTTCGCGCGGCATGCGAAGGTCGCGGCGCGTTTGCGGGCCGGCCTCGCCGAACTCGGCTTCAAGCCGGTCGGACCGCCCGCGATCCTGTCGAACACGGTGGCGTGCTTCGCGCCGCCTCCGGGCGTCGACCCGACACGCCTCGTCAAGCGACTGAAGGACGAGCACAATATCTACATTTCAGGCGGGCTCGGTCCGCTCCGTGGGAAGACGATCCGAATCGGGACGATGGGCACCCAGGCCGATCCCGAGACGATCGACTGGCTCCTAAAAGCCGTCCGCGCAAGCGTGTGAACTCACGCGTCGGGCAGGTATCGCGTCAGCCAACCGATCGACCGTTCGTGGAGTCGGATCTGGTTCGACGTCTTGCGGGGCGAATGGCCTTCGTCCGGGAATTCGAGGTAATCCACGGTCTTGCCCATCTTCCTCATCTCCTCGACCATGGCCCGGGCTTCCGTGACGGGACAGCGAGGATCGTGCGCCCCACCGGTGAAGAGGACCGGCGCCCGGATGCTATCCAAGAAGTAGATCGGCGAGTACTTGCGGAACAGGTCGGCGTCCGTGTCCGGGTGCCCCATCTTCTGTCGGTCGTACCGCTGTAGATATCCGCGTTCGTTTGTCGTCGCGGTCATCCAATTGAAGTACCCGACGATGCTCACGCCGACGGCCCACAGGTCCGGCGCTTTCTCGAGCACGTGCGCGACCGAATAGCCGCCGTAGCTGGTGCCGATGGCCCCGAGCCGATCCGGGGCACAGTGTCCATTTTTCACGAGCCATCGGCCTCCGGCGATGATGTCCAGCATGTCCGCGCCGCCGAGGTCGTGGTCGCTCAGGCGCCGCCAGGCGCGGCCGTACCCCGTGCCGCCCCGGTAGTTCGGCGCGAGGACGGTGAACCCTTGGGCGACGAGGAACTGATACTTGATGATCCACTCGTTCACGGTTTGTGCTTCGGGGCCGCCATGCGGTGAAACCAGAGCCGCATGCCGGGATCGGTTCTTGGGCGGGACGAACAACCAGGCCGGAATCGGGCGGCCATCGAAGGTGCGATATCGTACGAGCTTCCCGTCGGCGAACTCGCCGACTGGCAGTTTGGCGCGAAGACTATTGACCAAGATCCGCCCACTCTTGCCCGAGGCGGCCACGAGACGGTCCGGTGTTGTGAACGTGGAATAGAGGAAGAACAGGCCTCGACCGTTCGGCTGCCAGAGCGCGTGGCTCGCGGTCCCGTTCGGACGAGAGATGCCGCGGGAACTCTTTCCTGCAGTGGATACGGTCTTCAGCTGGATGTTTCCGTCCCGGTTCTCCAGGAACGCAATCGATTTCCCATTGGGAGACCAGAGAGGTCGGGACTTGTCCCACTCGTTCTTGACGAGCCATCGTACGCGGCGCGTCCCGATGTCGAGGACTCCGATATCGAGGTGATCATGGACGTTCGACACGAAGGCGAGCTCGCGGCCATCCGGAGACCACGGCTTGGGAGCCCCGAGGTCGCCACCGATCGAACTCTCCGAATCCGGGAAATCGACGACTTTCTGCATCAGGCCGGCGAGATCCACGAGCCCCACGTAGTCGTGGAGCCCGACACCGGCGGAAAAGGCGATGCTCTGTCCATCCGGCCGCCATGCGATCTCCGTCACGATATCGTCCACGTTCGTGAGTTGTTTCGTCTCACCTCCGGTCGCCTCGACGACGAAGACGTTGTCTCGATCGCCATCCCGGTTTGAAGTGAACGCGATCCTCTTCCCGTCTGGAGACCAACGAGGTGAGGCGCTGTCCCACGTCGTGTCGGTGATCTTGCGAGCCGTGCCGCCGGCTGCGGGGGTCACGTAGATGTTGAAGTTCTCGTCGCCCTCGAAGTCCGATTGAACGGCGAGCCACTGTCCGTCCGGCGAGAATTCCGGGTGCAGGATGGACTGATCGGAGCGTAGGAGGGGCTTCTCCCGCTTCGTCCGGATATTCAGGACGTAGACAGACCATTGCTCGCCCTTGTTCGCCGAGTAGGCGAGACGCCGTCCGTCGGGCGACACGTCGAAGTTGCCCAACTGCCAGATCTTCTTCAGGAAGCGCTCCGGCGTAAAGGTGACCTTGCGACCCATGAAACCCAGGCTGTGCGGGGAAGGTCGGCGGGGACAAAAAGCCATCCCGTTGCAAGCGTTCCACGATGCCATGCTGCCGAACGTTGCGACCCTGCCGATCACGGTCGGCGTGGGCGCGTTCCTCGTCCGCGAACGAGATCTGCTGGTCGTCCGGAAGACCTACGGTCCGTCGAAGGGGTTGTGGACGATCCCGTCCGGATACGTCGAGCGACACGAGTCGATCGTGCAATCCGTCGAAAGGGAGGTAAAGGAGGAAACGAACGTTGTCGGTCGTACGGGTTCCCTGCTCGCGGTCCGGAACCGCGTCACCGATACCGGGAACGATACGTTCCTCGTCTTTCGCATGGCCTACGTGTCCGGCCAACCCGAGCCGGACCGCGACGAGGTCAACGAGGCGGCCTTCATCCCCCTCGCGGAGCTCGCTACCGCAGCGGATTCGGCTTCTTTCACGCGGGCGATCGTCGCGAAGTTGACGCGTGCCGACGGCCTGCAACTCGATCCGTACCAGCCGCCCCCCGATCCGAAGGACGTGCGCGCGTACCTGCTGTATCTGTGACCGCGAAAGCCTTTAGGGGCACCGCGGCTGTGCAGCGGCGTGGCGACCACGATCGTGGCGCAGTGGCTCGGTACCAAGTACTTACTCGAGGCGCGGGCGCTGGACCGAATCCGTGACGTGATTCGGACTGGTGGACTCGTCGTGTACCCGACGGACACCGCCTACGGTCTCGGAGCGGACCCGTTTCAGGAGAAGGCGATCGACCGTGTATCGGCGGCGAAGTCCCGGCCGCGCGATCAACCGCTGTCCATGGTTGTGGCCGACGTGCCCGAAGTCTTCCGGTTCGGAGAGCCGACTCCGATTGCGGAGGCATTTTGCGCGAAGAATTTGCCAGGGCCGTACACGGTCATCCTGACGGCGACTCGGCAAGCGCCACACCCCATCGTTTCGAAGGATGGGCAGATCGCGATGCGGATCCCTGGGCATGCGATTCCGCGTCTGCTCGCAAAGGCCCTCGGTCCGATCACATCGACCAGCGCGAACCGTCACGGACAGCCCTCTCCTCGGACGTGCAACGAGGCCCGCGAACAGCTAGGGGACGGAGTGGACCTGTACGTCGATGGGGGGCCCACGCCGCTGGGAGGAGAGTCGTCGGTCGTCGACCTGTCCGGGAAGCAGGCAAAGATCCTGCGACAGGGAACGTCTTCCGTCGGGGGCGCGGCGTGATGGATACGGACGTGCGCGATGCGCTCTTTCACGCCGGCAAGGTGTCGCGAGAAGCCCGCGAACGTGCGGTCGAGCTCGTGCACGAAGGAGGACTCCTACGGGAGCTCGCCGAGGAAGTCGAGGGTCTCATGGCCCGCCGGGGCCTCCGACCCGCCTTCCCGACGTGCATTTCCATCGACCATGTGGCGGCCCATTATTCGCCGACCCACGACGACGACCTCCGGTTCCGCCGGGGGAACGTCGTGAAGCTGGACCTGGGGGCCCAACAGGACGGTTGGGTCGCGGACACCGCCCAGACGGTCGAAGTCGGCACACGAAACTGGACAGCGCTCATTCGGGCATCGGAGCTTGCATTGCAGACCGCGATCGAGGCTGTGCACGCGGGCGTCGCCACCCGCGCGATCGGCGAGGGGATCCAGCGCGCGATCGAGTCCCACGGATATCGTCCGATTCGGAACCTCACCGGTCACACGGTCGAGCGGTACCTCCTCCACGCGG
>VBMN01000048.1 GCA_005878385.1 Methanobacteriota archaeon | reverse complement strand
CTCCGAGATCGCGAAGAGCGAGCTCCGAATCCTGTGGGCCGATTATTTCAAACCCGACCACCTGAAGACGTTCCCGGAACTCCACGACACGATGTGGAAGGCGCTCAAGACCGCCTCGAAGGCCCGACAAGAAATGAACCTCCAGGCCGCGGAAGATCTTCTGAAAGCCACGAACGACATCGCTTCGATGTTCTGGAAGACGAAGGGACTCGAGACGATCACGACGAAGGCTCCGTACCCGACAGAGCGGCAGACGGTCTACCCGAAGTTCAAGTGACCTCGTCCACGATGTTCCCCTTCCGCCGCTTTCGGGTCGAGGACGAGAGCATGCGGCCGACCCTGGAGCCGGGGGACTACGTCCTCGTGAACCGATGGGCATACCGGTTCCAATCGCCGAAACGGGGGGACTTGGTGGTCGTCCAAGATCCTGAGGCGATGGACCGTTTCCTTGTAAAGCGCGTGGCTGATGCCGCAGGTCCTAGTCAAGTCCACCTCGCCGGAGACAACCAACCACTGAGCCGCGACAGCCGCGCGTTTGGACCAGTCTCGATCGATCGAATTGTCGGGAAGGTCTGGATCCGCTTGAAGCGATGAGCCCGGCTCAATCCCACTTCTCGAATCGCACGTAGGCGAAGCCGAGGCGTTTGCACAGGTTGTTCACGTCCTCGACCATGTCGTGGAGCCCGCAGATGAACACCTGTTTGTGCGCGTAGTCCTTGATGTCGTTCTCCAACACCTTCTGCACGTAGCCGACCCGGCCCTTCCAATTCGGTGTCTCTGGACGGGAGATCGTCGGATAGAAATGGAAATTCCGGTGCTCCCGTTCCCATCTCTCGATCAGGTCGCGGTAGATCAGGTCGTGGATATACCGAACGCCGAAGACCATGTGGAACTCACGGCCGTCATCGAGGCCCCGGTCCCAGATGTGGCCCATCATCGCGACGAACGGGGCCACTCCGGTGCCCGTCGCGACGAACACCGTGTCGTACGGGATCGGCTCCTGCATCACGAACCGGCCCAAGGGACCGATCGTCGGGAGCTTCGTCCCGGGTGCCACGTGGTGGAGGTAGTTCGACATGAACCCACCCTCCACGACCTTGATACAGAGTTCGAGGTAGTTCTTGTTCTCCGGCCAGGAGGCGATCGAGTAAGGCCGAGAGATGCGCTTGCCGTCTTTCTCCGCAAAGACGGAAATGAACTGACCCGGTTCGAAGTCGAAGACGCCTTCGTTCTCGAAGGTGAATCGGATGAGATAGGTCTCCGGATACTTCGGCGCGATGTCGAAAACTTCCTTCACGATGGCGGTATGCTTGCCCGACCGGAACTTCACGGGCGCCTCGTGAATCACTTGTTTTTGAGGCGCCGCAACCTTCGCTGAAGCGGTCTCCCGCATCATAGCAATGCGGGCACCCTACAGGCCGATTTAAACATTGTCCTGAGATTGGCAGAAATGCGCATTATGTCCTCCTGCGCCTCGAAATCACGCGTCTCTCGCGAGGCCTTTTCTCAGCCGGTTTTCTCGAGGAAGACGCGGCTGTATAGAAGGCCCGCGGCGGCGGCACCGAGGAACGGTCCGATCCAATAGACATACCAGTTGTCGAAGAATTGTGAGACGACGGCGGGGCCGAACCACCGCGCCGGATTCATGGCGGCCCCGGTGAGCGGTCCACCCATCATGATGTCAATCGCGATCGTGAGTCCGATGGCGAAGCCACCGACGGCATTGAAGGTCCCTTTGGGATCCATCGCCGTGCCATACACGACGGTGACGAGGAAGAATGTGAGAATCCCCTCGATCAGAATCCCTGCCACGGGAGTCACACTCCAGGAAAACGGAGGCCCGAATCCGATGTCGCCCATGGGGAGGCCGCTCCCAAGGGCGGGCGTGCCCAGATGAGACGGCTGCCACACACCCAACGGGAAAATCAAGAAAAGCCCGAACGCCGCCGCAAGGGCTCCGAGGAGCTGGGACGCCCAATAGACGACCGCGAGTCGCACTGGAATCTGGCGGCCGACGAGGGCGCCCAGGGTCACGGCTGGATTGAAGTGCCCTCCCGAAATCCGGCCGAGGGCCGAGACCATGACGCCGATCGCGAGGCCATGGGCCAGGGCGACGAGAAGAAGACTTCCACCTCCCGGCGCAAGGATGGCCCCGGCTCCGATGAAGATCAGCGTGAAGGCGCCGATGAATTCCGCGATGGCTTTCCGCCAAGCCGCGATCGCCATCTCCCGCCTCCGAGCGCGGCGTATCGAAGTGGCGTATTAGTAGTTTCTCGGTCGAATCGGCGAGCGAGCGTCGTCACGCGATGTACGAGGCGGACCCGCGGTCGAAACCCCGCACGAATTCGAGGCTCAGTTCCGTCGGTTGCCATGCGGCATCCGGGAAGACCAGGTTCGGGAAGAACCGCGTCGTGTCCCCGGAAATCTGGGTCACGAGAGCGTCCATGCCGAACAGGGTCTCGAGGATCCGATGGGACTGCTCGCGGCACACGCGCTCGTCCACGAACCCGAGGGAGTGGAGATACTCGTGGAGGAGGACGTAGAAGGCGTAGGGCTTGTAGAGCGCCGGGTTCGTCTCCTGAATCCGAAGAAGGGGCACTTTGTTCATGACGATCACGTTGCTTGCCACGGGGTAGAAGGCCCCGAGGAAACCTTGCGGATGGTTGCCGAGGTCCGCGAGGGCGAGCATGAGTCCAGCACGGGTCCGTCCGAGCACCGCCTCGACCGCTCGTTTCACGAGTTCGAAGAGGTCAGACAGGTTCTGTGCCTGATCGAGTTTCCGTGAGAAATCCATCGAACGTTCTAGCACTTCGGTCGCTCTTAAGGCATTGCCCGACGAAATCACGCCGGACAAAATTCGCATCGATTCTGCGCGGCACAGGACGGCTTCGGGTCAATACCACGCGTGCGAAAGGGTCTGAAAGATTTATTTGATGAGGGATCGTCGTCGAAGACGCGAGAGCCCTCGGCATCCGCGGGACTCCATCCTCATGACCATTCCCCTCACTTATGCGGCGGTCGCCGCCCGGAGAAACCCGCCCGCGTTGCCCTTCGGCTGGGGCGCTGTCACGGTCCTGCTCATCGGCGCTCTCTTCACGATCATCGGCATCGTGATCATCCTTTACGCCTTCTTCGGCTTCATCGCCGGTACGGTCGGCGCGGCGCTCGGGGGCGGCGGCGTGTTGAGCATCTTCAGCACCCTCATGGGCGCGATCATCCTGTTCGTGATCGGTGGCATCCTTGCTGGCATCGGGGGATGGCTCATCCGCCTCTGGTGGATCTTCCTCCTCGTCGGAGTCGTGGCCGGGAACGCCGGCAACACGGCCCGGGACCGCGAGGCGGCGCGCGCATCCGAGATTCGAGTCCGCTGCCAGAGCTGCGGCCGACTGAACCCCGAATTCGTCAAGTTCTGCATGTCGTGCAACAAACCAATCTGACCGCACACCTTCGTGGGACCAGTTCGGAATCTATTTGACCCCGCGGCGGAGTTCGCGCGACTCGATGACACTCCTCCTCCGATTCGCTCATCAGTGGGTGGCGGGAGAGGCGATGGAGGATGCGATTCAGGTCGCGAAGGACGCGAATGCCCGGGGCATCGACGCACTCGTGAACCATCTCGGCGAACACTACCGGGACAAGGCTCCCGTGGAGGCGACGACGCGGGAGTACCTCCGTCTGCTGGGCGCGATGTCGTCGGAAGGCATCCGAGGAACCGTCAGTTTGAAGCCGACGCAATTCGGCGTGTTAATCGACAAGGCATACGCGCTCTCCCAAATGATCCCCGTCCTCGACGCCGCGAAAGCGGAAGGGCGGGTTCTGTGGTTGGACATGGAGAACGCCCATACGACGGACGACACGATCTGGATCGGCGAGCAGCTTCTCAAACGATACGACCGCGTGGGAATGTGTGTCCAGGCGAATCTGAAACGGACGACCGGTGACATCAAACGACTGATCCACGAGTCGGCCCGGATTCGCCTGGTCAAGGGGGCGTACAAGGAGACCTCGGAGGTCGCCTACGCCACGCGTGCGGAGATCGACCGAGCGTATCTCATGCACCTCGAGACCTTGTTCGGCCGGGCGCGGGACTTTGCGGTCGGGAGTCATGATGGCCGCATGATTCGCCGTGCACTAGAGCTCGCCAATGACCATCCGACGCCGTTCGAATTCGCGATGCTGCAGGGCGTCCGGGACCCGCTGAAACGCGAGATGGTCGAACAGGGCCATCACGTGTCGGAGTACATCCCCTACGGACCGAACTGGCTTCCCTACTTCAGCCGAAGGCTGCGCGAGCGGCCGAGGAACATCGTGACGATGGTGCGATCCTTCGTCGAAGACTGAAACATCTTTTTCCGCCCGCGGACGTTGCGAGACTGTGGACCGGCGGGCGTTCCTCCGAACGATGCGAATCCTCGAAATCCGTTATCCGATTCAGGACTGGACCAGCGGAATGACGCCCTTCGAGGTCCTCGTCTCCACGATCCTCTCGCAGAGCACGACCGCGGCGAACGAACGCCGCGGCTTGGTAGACCTGCGCCGCCGGGTCGGTGCTATCACACCAGAACGACTCGCGGCCACGCCCGAAGAGGAGATTGCTCGGGCGATTTGGCACGCCGGCCTTGCGCGTCAAAAGGCCCCGCGCATCCGGGCGACGGCAGCCTCGATCCGTGACACCTGGGGCGGTCAGGTCGAACGGATCCTCGCCCTTCCGATGGAACGGGCGAGGGAACAACTGATGG
>VBMN01000144.1 GCA_005878385.1 Methanobacteriota archaeon | reverse complement strand
TTCCGTCATGTTCGCGAAGTTCTGGATCATGACGACGAACATGGGACCGGAGGACGTCGCGCGCCAGATTGAATCGAGCGGGATGCAGATTCCCGGATTCCGGCGGGATCCTCGGATCTTGCGCCGGGTCCTGGACCGGTACATCCCGGTAGTGGCCGTGATTTCTGGAGCTTCAGTTGGCGCCCTCGCGGCGGGCGCCGACATGATTGGGACGGTCGGTAACGCCTCGGGTACGGGAGTCCTGCTCTCGGTCGGGATCATGATCCAGATGTACGAGGCGATTGGCCGAGAACAGATGATGGAAATGCATCCGCTCCTTCGGCAATTCTTTGGCGCGAACGAATAGGATTGCCACTCGTCGGTCTTTGCAGATACGAACGATAATGCGAGATCGATCTTGCACCGACCTATGGGACCGCAGGCGGCTCCGGGGGTTCGGGCGGATTCGAGCTGTGCGGATCCGAGGACGGAACCCGAGCAAGCGGCATGCGACCCCCAGCCCGAGTCGCGAATGCTCTCCGTTTCAGGATTCCGAAGACGGCGACGACGATTCCGGCCCAGAGTAGACCAACGCCGGCGACAAAAACCGTCGGGTCGATGCCCGTAAGATGGAGGCTGAAGCGGACCACCTGCTGGACTCGCTCGTACGACGTTCCGTGATCGGCCACTAGGAAATATCGACCGGAACCTGGAAGGGCGACGTCAATCGTCCCCCCCTTGGAACTTCCAAGAGACCAAAGGCTTCCGGTGTTCGTTCCTGTCCGGTAAGATTCGTACTGGGCCTCGGTGAGGACGAACAGGTTGACGGAACCTCCGGTCGTTTCTTGGTAGTCCCCTCGGAGAGTTCCCGCCCCGAGGACGGTGAATTGGTAGTACATGTACCAAATAGGCCCGGGAGGGATCGAGGTCGTGGAGGAGACAGAGGACCCGAAGGACGAAACGACGAGGGAAAGGCCCGCGAGTCCGAGGACTCCGCCCACAATGAGCAGAATCCGAAACACTCGGAAAAACGTCACGCCTTCCTTGGCCACGTGACGACCGGCTCGGCGCGTGCCCCATGCACCGCGCCCGCTCTCCCCCATGGGCCGCAACCCCTCATGCAGGGATTGTCTCGTGCAACCTTAACGCTTTGCGCGGTCCCGGGTCGCTCGAGAAATTGAGAACGGGTGCCGGTTGATGCCTTCCGGTCTCGTCGCGATCCGCTGGTCGGATCATTTGGAGGGCGTTCGGAGCGTCAACTGCTCCGATTGGCTGTCGTATCGGACCAATTCCACGTAGCGGCCCCAGTAGACCAGGGCCTTGAACAGGTCTTCCGCCTGATGGCTGCCGACGCGGGCGGAGAGGGCCTCGATGATTTCCTGCCGCGACAGAGGCCGTCCGGCCTTCCGAGCCATGTCCGTGATGAGCCGGAACACGGGCACATCGTCGATGATGTCCCGGACGATCGCCTTTCGCTCCCGCACGTTCGCGTGGAGAAGCTTCCGGCTGAGATCCGTGATTCGGACGTCTCCTTCTTCCACGGTCATGAGCCCGAGGAACTCCGCGGCACCGAGGACCGGGCCGAGGCGGTCTAGGTCCATGTCGACTTCCTGCGAGATTGTGGCGACGTCCGCAACGCCCCCGACCTCATCGATGGCCTCCACGAGGCCCAGAATCTGGCCCACGGACACCTTCGCGATTGGATGAAAGTCGGTCACGCCGCCCGTCCGTCCATCACCTTCGCCGCTATTAGACACTTGACCTCCCCCTCAGACGATGAGCGAATAGATCTCGTCGACCCAGCCATAGAACTCCGGCTCCTTCCGGTTCCGCGGACGCGGAAGGTCGATCTGCAGTTCGGCAATCATCCGCCCGGGTCGGCTCGAGAGGACGATCACGCGGTCCGCCAAGTAGACGGCTTCTTCGATCGCGTGGGTGACCATCAAGACCGCTTTCGGCGGCAAGTCCGGATTCGCCCACAACTGCAGGATTTCGTCCCGCAGATTCTGGGCGGTGAGCGGATCGAGGGAGGAGAACGGCTCGTCCATGCACAACAGGAGGGGTTCGATGGCGAGTGCCCGCGCGATCCCGACGCGCTGCTTCATGCCTCCGCTGAGCTCGCGCGGAAACGCATCCTCGAAACCGGTCAGGCCGACCGCATCGATGAACTTCCGGGCGATCCGGTGTCGCTCCTCCGGCGGAGTCCCCTTCGCCTCGAGCCCGATTTCGACATTCTGTTGGACGGTGAGCCACGGAAACAGAGCGAAGGACTGGAACACCATGGCGACCTGCGGATTGTCCGCTCGGATCGGTTCGCCTTCGAACAAGACGGCCCCGGAGGTGGGCTTGTCGAGCCCGACAATGATCCGCAACAAGGTCGACTTGCCGCACCCCGAGGGGCCGACGACACACACGAAGTCCCGTTCGGCGAGATCGAATCGAACGAGGTCCAGGACCTTGAATTCCTTTCCGTTCTCGAAATAGGACTTCGTGACGTCCTTCACTTCAAGGAGGGCGTGCATCCTGTGGCCTCACACCTCGAGCCGGAAGCGCTGGCTCGCGCGCCGAAACAGAGGACGCCAGAGGAGTTTGTTCATCGCGAGGACGACGACGATCATCGTGAGGATCGTGAGGAGGAGCATCTCGCTGTCCGGCACGGGGTCAAAGACCGCGTGGTTCAAGAGGGAGCCGAGGCCCGGAACCTCGAACGGCCGGTTCGCGTATTGCGTGTATTCGGACACGATCAGCGCGTTCCATCCGGCCCCCCACGCGGTGATGCTCCCGGTCAACAGGGACGGTGCGATGGCGGGCAACAAGAGCCGCCTCCAGTAGGCTCGGCCTCGTAGGCCGAACGATCGGGCGGCCTCCTTCAGGTCGTCTGGAATGCTCCGAACACCCGCTATGAGATTGAACAGAAGGTACCACTGCATGCTAAAGAGGGCGATGAGGACCGCGGCAAGCTGTGCGGCGTCCCCGAACGACGCGGTCACCAGGAGTGCAAAGCCGACAATCACCGGCAGGAGGGCGGTGGCGGGCAGGGAGCCGAAGAGCTCGAAAGCCGGAGTCAGATATCGAGAAGCCCTCTCGCTCTCCCCGATGAAGGCCGCGACGGGAATGGTCCACGCCAACGCGATTCCGTAGGCGAGGAGGAGCCGAGAGAAGGAGAGGAAGGCGGCGGTAGGCAGGAGTGCGGCGCTGAGCGGCAGGGGACGGAGGAACATCTGGGCAAGCCCGATCAGTCCCGTTGAGACCACAAGAACAAAGACGATGAGGAACAAGGCGAGGTCGATTCTCCGGACCTCTTTGATGACCTTCGGGTGACCGGAATAGGCGCGTTCGAATTGGAGGGACATCCGATGGGATCTCGCGGCGACGGGCTGGAGGCGTGCAAGCGTCCACTGACGAAGTCGAGGTAGACGGGGCAACCATCGGAACCTTTCATATGGACTCGGGACCCGCGGAATCTCCCGACCCGTGACCGTCTCCATGCGGAACCGTTCCGAATACGCGCTGAGGGGTCTCCACAGGAAAATGTCCAGAGTCAGCACCACAGCGGCAAGGACACCGATCCCAATCGCGATGGACGCGGCGTCCCCGTTCCGGCCCGCTACCGCGATGAAGGCCCCCAGACCGGGCCGTTTGAATTCGGTCCCGCCTGCGGTGAAGATTTCGCTCGCGACCAGGAAGAACCAGCCGTTCGTCCAGGAGAGGATGGAGTTGTAGACGAGTTTCGGGATAGCGGCGGGAAACGCGAGGTGCCGGAACCGGAGCCAGCCCCTCAAGCCGAAACTCGCGGCGGCCGCCTCGAGATCCTGCGGGATCGTGGTCAGGGACTCGTACACGCCGAAGGCCATGTTCCACGACATGCTTGTAAAGATCAGGAAGACGACGGCGAGTTCGATCCCGATCGGGTGTCCGTGGAAGGTCGCGACGAAGAACACGAGCGCGGCCGGGAAGAATCCGAGAATCGGGATGGACTGCAGCACGTCGAGCACAGGCAGCAAGACGACCGCCGCCCGTTTGTTCGTCGCCGCCGTGTGGCCATAGGCGATTGCGAAGACGAGCGACAACAGGTATGCGACGACCATGCGCGTCGTCGAGAACACGGCGAAGAGAGGGAGCTGAATGGCATTCAGGGCCGCCTGGGGAAAGGCGATCGCGACGACGAGACCAGCCAGGATCAGGACGCCGGCTACATAGCGGAGCCACCGCCGGAGGCCGCGCACCGTCGCCCGCAAAGGAAGGACCCTATATACGGGTTCTCGCGGAGCGCTTAGACGCCCGCCAGGAAGCGGGCGAGGATCGCCTTCTGGGCATGAAGCCGGTTCTCGGCTTGATCGAACACGATGGAACGAGGACCATCGATCACCTCATCCGTGATTTCCTGACCTCGGTGAGCGGGGAGGCAGTGCATGACGACGGCGTCCGGTTTCGCGTGGTCGAGTAACTTCGCGTTGATTTGGTACGGGCGGAACACTTTCTCCCGTTCCTCTTTCTCGCGCTCCTGTCCCATCGAGACCCAGACGTCGGTGTAGACGACATCGGCTCCGCGCACGGCGGACAAGGCATCATGCACCACGTCGATCGCCGCGTCGCGATCCTTCGCGATCTGCCTCGCCTCGCGAAGCAGCTCGGGATCGGGCTCATATCCTGCGGGACAAGCCGCGGTCGTGTCCATCCCAACCATCGCGGATCCGAGGAGTAGGGAATTGCACACGTTGTTCCCGTCCCCGACGTA
>VBMN01000065.1:30674-55081 GCA_005878385.1 Methanobacteriota archaeon | reverse complement strand
GGACGTCCACCTGTGCCCGGACAACGAGCGCGTCGTATCGGCCGTCCACGTCCCGATCCGGCGTCGATTCTTCGAACCGCCCGGTGTAGCGCAGGAACTCGACCGTGTCGTCGAAGTCCGCCGCCCGATAGGCCCGCGTGGAACCGCAGAGCATCTCCGGGTACGAGAAGGGGATCGGCCGGAGGACGCCCTCCGTCGGCGGGGAAATCACGGCATACGGGAGGTCGATCGGTCCGAACAACGTGAGGGAGAAGTCCCACGGGCCATCGAGACCGGCCTGACGAATCTGGTCCCCGCGGAACCGCAAGAAGACCTTCGTGTCGGCCGTCGTGAGATTGAAGTCGCGATAGGCATACGCGATCGACCGGACGGCATCGGAGCTCGATCCTTTCGACAAGGTACCGTACAGCGTGTAACGTCCCGCGGCGTTCACATGGACATCCGCGGTGAGCTCGAGGAAGTCCGCGAGGCCGTCCGCGTCAACGTCGACCGCGGAATCTGAATGTCCACCGGTGAAGAAGGCCGTCCGAACGGGTGGTTCGAAGTCGCCGACGGAGTACGCTCGCGTCGTGTAATTCCACTCGACGAATCCGTCCGATCGTATCGGCTCGGGGACCCGGATCCCCATGTACGGTACGTCGCCGAGGGAGAGGCGCGCGTGGACCCTGTAGGGTCCGTCGATCGCGGCCCGGGCGATCTCCGTCCCGACGAAGGACATTCGTACGGTCTGGGATCCCGCGGGGAAGAAGTATCGCTCGTTCGTCCATGCGATCGGCCCGTAGACGGTGCTCAACTGCATCAGGGGAACGGGCGGTGGGACACCGATTCCGCAGGCACCCGTCGCCGGAGCCCGGTCGGTGGACAGATCCGCATACACATCCCATGTGCCCGCCGAGGGCAGGGAGACCTGGGCCTCGACCACGAGCCATTCGAACTTCCCGTTCCCGTTCGTATCGAGTCCGTAGTCGGAGCCCGCGCTTCCGGCCGTCCCGATGAGCGCGTGCACACCCCAGGCCGCCCCGCCCGTGAGGAGGCCCATCGTGACGAGGAGCCCGATCGTCCGGGTCGTCAGGATCATGTTGGCACCGGCGGTCGGTACGCGCCCGGGGAACATAGGCCCACGGTTTTCGTTCGGCTTTCCTCTAACGGGAAGGTTTTCTCACCCATCATTATTTGAACGGGGAGGCGGCATCGGGTCGCCGTGTCCGTTCCCCCCACGGACGTGCCGTTTCAGAACGAAGGGAGCCTCCAGTGCTGGATGGTCGGGCTGATCATCGGCGCCCTCGTCCTCGTCCTCGTGATCCTGATGGCGTATCAGCGCTACGTCGCGGGGAAGAAGCCGGTCCAGCACCTGTGCGACTATTGCGGACATATGGTGACCGCGGTGAGCGACTGCCATCACGCGCCGGTCCGAGAGCGGTTCCTCCACGGGACCTGTCTCGAGTGCAGGCAGGACTGCCGCCTCGTCTGCGCGCGATGCAAGAACCCGCTGTGAAACGGAATCGGGGTCGCGCATCGACCGGAGTCGAGTCTCGCGGCGGCGATTGACTTCGTCAGGGTTATGAAGCCCGCCGATATTGGGCGGCGGAGCCTGGCATGCCGGAGGCACCGATTCCCACGAAGGAGGACGCCGCCCCGAAGGTGGGCCCGCCCGTCGTCCTGGCGAACGCGAAGGCGACCGTGAGCGCGATCCCGGCCCAGGTGTTCGAGGCCCTCACGGATGCGGCTCAGCTCGCGGCCTGGTGGGCCGAGGACGTTCGCGTGGATGCGCAGATGAGCGGCGTGTACGAAGGGACGCTGCCCACCGGACGGGTGGAGGGCACCATCACCTGGATCGAGGGGCCGCGGAAGCTCTCGTTCGAATGGCCGATCCTCGAGGAGGGCATGTCCGTCGTCACGAGTGTCGTGTACGAGCTGAGTCCGAAGGGCCCTCAGACCGTCGTCCACGTTTCCCACCGCTCTCCGAAGCCGGTCCCGGGGGATTGGACTGCCGTCTGGACGCGTGCCATCGAATCCTTGAAGGCCTATCTCGAGGCGGCGCCGCCGACCGATTCGACGACCATGGATTCTCCCTGACCCACGCCGACGCACAGGGTCGCAAGGCCGTAATACGGTCTCCGCTCCTTCGGTGCACGCCGCCCCATCTCATGGACCAAGCTGCAGACGATTCGGGCGCCCGAGCAGCCGAGCGGATGGCCCAGCGCGATCGCCCCGCCGTTCACGTTCGTGATCGCATGACGGAAGCCGAGTTCGTGCATCACTCGGAGGGCTTGGATCGCGAACGCCTCATTCAGTTCGATCAGGCCGAGATCCGGCACCGTGAGGCCGGCCCGCGACAGCGCCTTTCGGGTCGCGGGGATCGGCCCGAGACCCATCGTGCGAGGCTCGACCCCGGATGCGGCCGATGACACGATCCGGACAAGGGGTGCAAGGCCCAGCTCGGCGGCCTTGCGGTCGCTCATGAGCAGGACGGCCGCGGCGCCGTCGCTGATCCCGCTCGAGTTGCCCGCCGTCACCGTGCCGCCGTCCCGGAACACCGCGCGCAGCTTCGCGAGGGCCTCGAGGGAGGTGTCCGACCGCGGCGCCTCGTCGCGCGACACAAGACGCGGCTCTCCTCCCTTTTGCGGGATCGGCACGGCGACGATCTCCTCCCCGAATTTTCCGGATTCGATCGCCGCGACGGCTCGGTGGTGACTCTCCAACGCGAATCGGTCCTGGTCCTCGCGTGAGATCGTCGGCCTCAACTCGTGGAGGTTCTCCGCGGTCTCCCCCATCGACTCGTTCCCGTACGGGTCCTTCAACCGAGGGTTCGGGAATCGCCATCCCAGCGTCGTGTCCCACGCCGTGAGGTTCCCCATTCCCCCGTCGAGGTTCTTCGGGACCGCGTAGGGCGCTCGCGTCATGCTCTCGACGCCGCCCGCCACGAACACTTCTCCCTCGCCGGTCTTGATCGCCCGCGCCGCCGCGTTGATCGCCGCGAGACCGGAGGAACAGAGTCGGTTGAAAGTGAGGCCCGCCACGGACACCGGGAAGCCGGCGAGGAGGGCGGCCATCCGCGCGACGTTCCGATTGTCCTCCCCGGCCTGGTTCGCGCAGCCGAGATACACCTCATCCACGAGGGCGGGGTCCACGCCCGCGCGTCGGACGACCTCGCCGACGACGAGTGCGGCCAGATCATCCGGCCGGACGTCTTTCAGCACGCCGTGGTGTCGGCCCATCGGAGTCCGCACGGCGCCCACGATCACTACTTCTGCCATTTCGAATCCCCCGGATGGCCCATCATCGCGCGGAAGGATTTGGACTTCGGGGTCGTTTCCGCAGACATCCCGGACACTTTCACCCACCTCCCGGGTGAAGGAGGAAGACCTCCCGGCATATACCTCTACTTAGAGGTATGAAATGGAAATCGGATGCGGTGCGCGTGTGCGCGACTTCGACGGAAGGCGGTACTTCTACTTCTGGCACTACGAGCGGACGAATGGACGATCGGTGCGGAAGGAGGACTACATCGGCCGCGTCGACTCGGACTCGGCCAGGTCGGACCTTCTGCGTCGGATGGCGGTCTACCACCGGAGGGCAGAACAGGAGTTCGCGCGGCGCCGGGCCCGGATCGAGATCCTGATCGGATTGACTCATACCTCCACTTAGAGGTACGTTTCCACGTCGGAGATGGCGAGGGAGGACCTTTCCCAGTCGGGGTGGGGAATGTTTATCCCCCTTCGTCGGTTCGTCGACCCGTGCGACTCGAGGAACGGCCCTTCGGAGGATTCGCCCGGGGCGGTCTCCCCGTCGGATGCCGGCAGTGCACCGATGGGTCGAAGATGGTCCTCTTCGTCACGGGGATCTGCTCCTTCCATTGCTTCTATTGTCCCGTCTCGGACGAGAAGATGTACAAGGACGTCGTCTTCGCGGACGAGAAGCGAGTCACCCGGGACGAGGACGTCCTCGAGGAGGCCCGGGCCATTCGCGCGACCGGCGCGGGCATCACGGGCGGCGATCCCCTCGACGCGGTCGAGCGGACCTGCCGGTACATCCGCCTCCTGAAACGGGAGTTCGGCCGAGGGTTCCACACCCATCTCTACACGATGTCCACGGATGCCGACAAGATCCGCATGCTCGCAGACGCGGGTCTCGACGAGATCCGGTTCCATGTCCCGCCGGGCCTCTGGTCCCGCGCCGCAGGCAGCGCCTTCGTATCCGCGTCTCGACTCGCCCGCTCCCTCGGCCTCACGGTCGGCATCGAGATCCCGCTGATCCCCGAGCGGGAGGCCGACCTCGTCCGGCTCATCGAATGGGCCGGGGCGGAAGGACTCGCCTTCGTGAACCTGAACGAGATGGAATTCTCCGATGCGAACTTCCCGCGGATGAAGGTCCACGGGTATGAGATGAAGCACGAGCTCTCCTACGGCGTGAAGGGGGCGGACCCGGTCGCCCTCCGGATCCTGGAGCGCAAGTGGAAGACGACGGTCCATTATTGCACGAGCGGCTACAAGGACGGTTGGCAACTCCGATCGCGCATCAAGCGACGGGCCGAGAACGTCGCGCGGCGGTGGGAGGTCGTGACGGACGATGGCACGTTGGTCAAGGGGATCCTGGAGGGAACCGACCTCGAACCGCTGATGCGAGACCTCGCGTCGAAGTATCGGGTCCCGAGCGATCTCATGGGCCTCGACGACGCCCGGAAGCGGCTCGAAATCGCGCCCTGGATCCTCGAGGCGATCGCCCCGAGCCTCGGCCGTCCTGCCTTCGTCGTCGAGGAGTATCCGACCGCGGACGGCCTCGAGGTCGAGCGGACTCGACTTGCGTAGGTGCGCACCGCACACAGCGGATTCTGCCGGATCCTTGCGGTTTCCATGGACCCTCGGTCCCGTGGCAGACCTCGCAGCTCAGGCCATTGAGGTGGCGCGACCAGGCATCGAGCGTCCCCTCGATCGGCGCACCGCTCAGGAAACGAAGCCGAACTCGGGCCATCGGTGTCCTGATCGCGCGGATCGCACAGAGGGAAGCACGTGCCTTGGGATCGAACCGCTCGAGGGTCTCCGTGAGGCGCCGGTCTCGTTCGCCCCGGATGGCTCGGAGCAAATCTTGGGATCCATTGGGGTCGGCAGCCTGAATTTCCTCAGTCGTCCGATCGAAGTATCCGAAGATCCGACGGACTTCCTCTTCCAGGAGCTGGAGGCTCGCCGCGCGAAAACGACCCACCGCGTCGCGGCTCCTCTCCCGGAGTTTCTCCGTCCCCAGACGGTAGGCCGTTTCCAGATCCGGTGGAACGCCTGCATCCGGGGCGGCGATAAGCCCACTGTCCGCCATGGCCGGATCCACCTCCCATGCGGAGCCCGCGGCAGGACAGACGGCGATGAAGTGAAAATGCTCTCGCTTCTCGTCCGATATGAGGGTCACACGGAAAGACAGCAGGGGGAGCGCCGTCTCCTCAATTTCCAGGGTCTCGAAGTGGACGCCGGTCTCTGGGCCAAGGCCGCATTCGGACAAGGACTCCCCGACCCAATCCCCCGCGCGGGCCTCGAACCGCGCGACATCCCAACGACCTCGACGGGCCGCGAGGGACACGATCCTCTCGAGGAAGTAGCTGCCGGGGGCCACGAGCTCCGCCTCGAAATTCCCGATCCGATCGGGATCGAAGGTAATCGCGAACGTCGCAGGGACTTCGAGGTCCGACCGGACTTTTTCGGGAACCTGGACCCAGACGAGCGAATCGGCCTCCGACACGGCCGCCCCGACGTCCACGAGCGTGTCGAGGACGAACCTCCGCAACGCGGCGGCCTCGCTCACGCCGGCACCTCCTCACTCACTTCGCGCAGGACCTCCTCGTTCCGTTCCCGCATCACGTCGTATTCGTCGCGCGCTCGCACGAGCGCATCACCGAGTCGGCGGAGCGCGGCTCTCCGTTCTTCCGCCTGCCGAAGGGTCCATATCTCCATCATCATGTCTTCGAAGGAGCGGCGCTCATCCAAGGTTCCCAGGATCAAGTCCAGCTCGCCGACGACGAGCTCGAACATGTGGATCTTCCGGTCCAAGAGTTCCATGAGATAGGCCTCTACCGTGTCCTGGGCCCAGAGATTCACGACATGGACCTCCCGGTCCTGCCCGAGACGATGCACGCGCCCGATCCGTTGCTCGATCCGCAGAGGGTTCCAGGGCAGGTCGTAGTTCACCACGGTCCGCGCAAATTGCAGGTTCCGACCCTCTCCACCCGCCTCCGTACTCAGGAAGATCTGCCGATCCTCTCGGAACGCGCGCACCGCGGCGTCCTTCGCGGCGGGCGGGAGGCTGCCGTGGTACACGACGACCCGGTAGCCGTCGCGTTCGAGGACTCCCTGAAGGTACTGCAGCGTCCGGAGGTATTGCGTGAAGACCAGGGCCTTTTCGTCCGAGGAACGGAGGAAACCGAGCAGATGGATCGCCTTCACGTTCGACGTAATGGCCGCGGCGTCCCGCTGCAGCGCCCCGAGCCGGTCGCGCTCCGCGGCCCCGAACAGAGGACTTTGAGCGAGTCGACCCAAGGTCGTGGCGACGGCGAACGTGCTGCTTCCGATCTCCCGCTGGAGGACGATCAAGGTGAGCCGTGCGGCCCAGGACATTCGACCGGAGGCCGACCAATACGCATCGCGCACGAAGTCCGTCACGTCATCATAGAGGCGTCGCTCGGCAGGACTCAGACGAACGGGAAGACTGTGCACGCGCCGAGGGGGGAGGGTAAAGGCAATCCCGCGACGATGGCGCACCATCACGTCCCGGAGTCGGTCTCGCAACTCGGGCACGTGGGCGGGCACGCGTCCGTCCGCGCTGCCGACATACCGTTCGACGAAACGATCGTACGTGTGCAACGCCCCGGGTTTTAGGAGACTGACCAGGTTGAACAACTCGTCCAAGTCATTCTGGACCGGCGTCGCGGTCAGGAGGAGCATGTACTTTTTCGAGAGGCTCGCGACGAACCGCCAATTCACACTGAGGCGGTTCTTGAGCCGATGCGCCTCGTCCACGATGACGAGGTCCCACGGTCGTTGTTGGGCCGCGGCGCGATGCGGTCCACGCTTCGCCTTGTCGATGGACGCGATCAAGAGCGGCCGATGCTCCCAGTCGCGGACCGATCGAAGGACCGCGAAACCCAGGTCGAACTTGGACTCCATCTCCTCCCGCCATTGGCCCGTGAGCGAGGCGGGCGTGAGAATGAGCGCCCGGCGCACGAGACCGCGGATCGCGTATTCCTTGAGGATCAGGCCTGCTTCGACCGTCTTGCCGAGGCCCACTTCGTCCGCGAGGATCGCCCGGCCGTGCATCTCGCGGAGGACGCGGACGCAGGTGCGCTCCTGATGCGGATACCGACCGACTCCGCGCAACGAGGGCCAGGCCAAGAGCCGGTCGAACCCGTCGACCAGGGACATCCGATGCGCCTCGCCGTTCAGCCGCCACGCTTGGGGACCGTCCCCGGGGGAGCGGAACGCGCGGGCCAGGAGATCCGCATCCGATTCGTCGAACTGTAGGGAGAGCGCGGCGTCGGCCGAGGGCGTGGCCTCTGCGGAGGAGAGGGACATCGAGGGGGGATCCCTTCACCCGCGATCGCGGGCAACGCGAAAACGCATGCGGCGATAATAACCGTTGCGGCGGCCTCAGTCCGAGCCAGAGCCATCCCAGGCCGGCGCGAAGCGAAATGTATTTCCTGCGCCACTCCCAGACTGCGGAGACAATGGCGTCCCCCGGCGCGCCCCGGTCAAGGGAGATCCGTCCGATGGCGGAGGCTCCTTACCCGGGTCGAGGCCCGTCTCGGCTCGTCCCGGTCCTCCTCGTGGTCGCCTCCTTCGTGACCGTGTCGGTCGTAGCCTTCCAGCTGGCGACGATCCCGCCGCCACCGACCTTCACCATGGCCATCGATTCGCAACCGCCGGGCGTATCGTTCTCAATCGACGGGGTCAAACACACGACGCCATTCAACGGGTCGCTGGTCGCACGGAGCCACACGATCATCATGCCGAGTCATGCGGTGATCGACGGGGTGACGTACAACTTCCAACGGTGGAGCGACGGGCCGGCCGACCGATCGCGAGGGTTCGTCCTCCAAGGGAACCGCTCTTTCTCCGCCTCCTTTGTAAGAACGGTCGCAACCCTCCCGGTCGCCTCGGATAGCTACGCCGCCACCTTCTCCCTCTCGACCAACGGAGGAAAAAAATTCCTGGCTGACAGCCTCGGCCATCCCATCGTCGTGTACATCAACGGCCAGGGGCAGGTCGCCGTCACCGTGAACCATGGCGACCCCATGAAGGACGCATGGAATCCGCCCTTCGTATCCCCGCGCGGATTCTCGCGGCCGGCGGCGGTCCTTTTGACGGACGACGAGATGCACGTGGTCGGGGAATTTCAGTCGTCCGTGAGGGATCTCGTCGTCCATCTGTCGAGAGATCCGCAGGGCCACGTCACCGGCGCCACGTTCGATCCCGCCATCCCGGTCGAGGGGGCGAGGGATCGCCGGATCGGAGGTTCGCCTTCGTGTCGGCTCCATTCTCGAACGGGAACTGGACTTGGGGGGGTGCGGACCTATCCTACGAGACGATTGCCTCCAGAGGCATCACGGACTCGGTTGACGCCGCGTGGGATCCGATCCGCAACCGTGTCGTCGTCGTGAACGACCACACCGGCACGCCGAGCTACTTTGCCTTCACCCTCGACGCGAACGATGTGAAAACGCACTTCGACACGCCGGACTTCGCCATCGTGAACAACGACTGGGGCTCGATCCTCGTCGACTCAGCCTCGGGTGATTATTATCTGCTGTTCATGGAAACCTATGGCGCCGCGGTGGGGAGAGCCTGTTACACTCGGTGGCACGGTGGGCTTTGGTCCGATTTCGTCGTCCTGGATGAGAACCCGTCCGATGCGGCGTTCCGACCCAGCTCTGTCCCAAGTTCCCACAAAGACGTGGTGTTCGCTCGAGGCTCCGTGACGGGCTCGGTCGAAATTCGTTATGCACGGATCCCTTAGGGTCAGGAAGGGCGAGCCTGAGAACGCCAGGGACTACGGGTCAGCGGCCACGGGGAGAGGAGGTTCCTCCGCGTGCGCCCGTCGACCCCGCAACATGGAAGGGAGGATCGCGAGGGTGTTCAGCCCCGCGAGCCACAGGTACGTGGTCTTCAAGCCCTGCGCGAACAGGATCCTCTCGGCCTCCGAGATCCCGGTCCCGCCGGACGAGATGATTCGCGTCACCAGCGCATACGGTACGGTGAAGGTCGTGATCAGGATCGCGAGGTTCAAACTGATCGTATAGCCGACGTTGAAGAACGTCGCCCGGAATCCCGAGGCGATCCCGCGTCGCTCCGGCGGGACCGAACCCATGATGGAGCTGATATTCGGCGACGCGAAGAGCCCCAAGCCCGTCCCGAGGAGCATCATGTAGACGACGAGAAGCGGATACGCGGTGGAGGCGTCCGTCGTCGAGAAGAGATAGAGAGACAGGCTCGTCACGGCGAGTCCAGTCGTCGTGAAGGGCAAGTGGCCGTACTTGTCCGAGAGCCGGCCACTGAGGGGACCGGCGGCGAGGGTCGCGATGTCCGTGGGAATGATGAGAAGCCCGGCCTCGAGCGGCTTCTTGTCGAGGACCAGCTGGAAATACAGACTCAGCAGGAGGAGGACCGCGCCGAAGGCGATCGCGTTCAGGATCTGGGCGACGAGGCCACCGGTGAACTCCCGGATGCGGAGGAGCTTCAGGTCCAGGAGCGGATGGGGATGGCGTCGCTCCAAGATGACGAACACCACAAGGCCTGCGACCGAGAGGAGCAGAAGGCTGAGAATCGTGGTCGCCTCCGAAACGCCATAGGCGGCAACGGTGAGCGCGAGGAGCAGGCTGAAGATGAACACGGTGAAGGCCGCGAAGCCGCCCCAGTCGATCGGGGCACCACGCTCGAGTTTTCCCATCTCCCGGAGCCGGAAGTGGGCCCATGCCGTGCCGAAGATTCCGATCGGGACGTTCACGTAGAACAAGGCGCGCCAGTCGAGGATGGAGAGGATGATCCCGCTCACGGTCAGGCCTGCCATGGACCCCATCCGGAAGGCGACTTGGTTGATGCCGAGAGACAGGCCGAGCTCCTCGGCCGGTGTCGCATCGACGATCATCGCCGCGCTGTTCGTGAACAGCATCGCGGATCCGAGGCCCTGCACCGCCCGGAAGGCGATGACCTGGGCGGGATTCACGGCCAGACTCGTGAGGAGCGAGCCCAACGTGAACACGCCGAAACCGCCCGTGTACAACTTCACCCGACCGGTGATGTCCGACACCCGACCGATCAGGAGGAGGGCGACTGTGCTCCCGAGGACGTACGCCTGGGTGATCCAGATCGCCTGCTCCGCATCCGCGCGGAGGCTCGCGGCGACCTGAGGGAGCCCGACGATCACAATGCGCGAGTCGAGGCCGGCCATGAGCACGCCGACGGTCGTGACCGTGAGGACCGTCCACTTGTACTTGATTCGGATCGCCTTCCGACGGCCCACCGACGCACGCACGTCGCGAGGTCCCGGTGGACGCGCGACGAAGCGGCGGGGCTACCTGAACCTTCCGAATCACCGGCGCCGGAACGTGCAATCCGCGGGGTGTCTTAGGCCACGCTGACGCTCTGGATTGGATGATGGCGGGCGATCAGATCCCGCGACACCCGGAGGTTCCGTCCTTCCTTTCCGATCGCGCGACCTTTCTTCGTGGCCTCCACGGTCACGGTCGCGTGAACGACGTCCCCGCGTTGCTCGATCTGCACGCCTTTCACATCGAAGTTTCGAAAGACGTTTGCGACGAACCGGTCGGGTTGGTCGGAGTATTCGACCACATGGATTTCCTTGTTCACGAGCCGTTTCAGCTTCGTGATGTTCTCGCCCTTCTTCCCGATCGCCTTGCCGATGTCCCCTTCCTTCACGACGAAAATCAGCTTGTCGCCGGCGTCGACGCAGTCGACGACCGTCGTCCGCGTGAGATCCTGGAAGAGAGCCACGTATTTGATCGTCTGTTCGTCAAAGACAATCTCGACCATGCGGCCTCAGGCGCTGAGGATGTTCGAGTCGCCGGGGCTGAGGACGGCGACGGCCGCCACGGAGAACGGCACCCCGCAGGCAGCCCCCAGGTCGACGTTCGTGCCGGGAAAATGCAGCAGACGGACCTCGCCGAAGGCCGCGACCGCGTCCGGCGGGCAGTTCGACGAGACGACGACGATCTTCGCGCTCTTCGCCTTCGCGGCGCGGCGGACTTCTCGAAGCCCGAAGCGCACCTCGCCGGTGTCCGTCGCGACACGGAGGGCGCGGGAAACGTCAATCACGGGACGACCTCTTGGATGGGTTCCTCCGGCTCTGCGGGTTCGGCCTCGGGAGCGGGGAGGGGAGCGGGGAGGGGAGCAGGAACGGGAACGGGAACAGGCGGAACCGGCACGGGCTTCGGCTTCGGAATCGCGGAGGGCTTCGGCAGGCCCGCGGGCGGTTGGTAAATCAGGTTCACGGCCCCCGTGCCAAGGGTGACGGGCTGGCCCACGATCACGTTCTCCGCGACGCCGTCCAGGTAATCGACTTCGCCGGTAATCGCGGCTCGAAGGAGATGGTGGGCCGTAATCTCAAACGCCGCGCGGGCGAGGACGGAGGACTTCCGTCCCGAAATCCCGTGTCGCCCGATCGCTTTCACATCGCCGTCGTTCGTCATCATGTCCGAGACGAGCATGATGTGTCGGATGTCCACAGTGAGCCCCTGCTCCTGCAGGGTGTTGTACGCCTCGTTCACGATCGCGTTACGCGCGGCCTCGATGCCCAGGACCTCGTAGATCTCTTGGACCGAGTTCGTGGTCGTCCTCGAGGCGTCGACGTAGGGCAGCTCGAGGATCTTCGAGAGGTTCGAGCCTTCCGTGTAGATCACGTAGCCCTCTCCACGCTTCTTGATGATCGCCCGCGAGATGCCGTCGATTCCTTTGATCTTCATCGTCCGGACCTGTTCGACGAGGCGCTGGAGTTTCTTGAAGGACGGTTCGCCCGCCTCCACGACGAGGGCGCGCGCCCGCTTTTCCACGTTCCCCACCTGGCGCTTCACCTCCTGGACCTCGCCGAATTTCTTCATCTTCTCCTCGATCTCAGGCCACGTGACGCCGCGGGACCGCATCCGGTGATCGTCCGGATATGCGAGCACGCGCATGTTCACGAGGTCCGTCTCGATCGAGGCGATGTCCTCTAAGGAGGTCATCTCGATCTCCGTCGCGATCTTTCGCATCTTCTCGAGGTCCGTGTGCCCCGACTTCACGAACAATTCCATGATCGGGGTTGAGGGCACTCGACGCGCATCCACGATCTCAATGAGCCGCGGCAGGCCCAGTGTGACGTTCATCTCCGCGACACCGGCGTAGTGGAACGTCCGCATCGTCATCTGGGTTCCCGGTTCTCCAATCGATTGGGCGGACACGATCCCCGCGGACTCGTTCGCATCGATCGCGTGGAGATCGAACTTTTCGCAAATCTTCGTGAGGACCTCATGGAGGCGCTTCTTGCTCAACTTGAGGCCGTGGATCTTCTTCGCGAGCTCGCCGACCACGTACCGCGGCAGCCAGCGGCCGACCTCCTTTAGGCCGTCCATGATCTCCTGTTCGCCCGCCGTGAGCGGCGGCGCCTTCACCGGGATCGTGAGGGGTGTCTCAGGTTCCGCCTCCGCCTTCGCGGTGGGTTTGCGCCCGCGCGCGGCCGGCTTCGCCTTCTCCTTCTTCGGAGCTGGTTTCGTCTCCGCAGGCGGCGCCGCGCCGAGCTTCTTGAGGACTTTTTCCGCCTCTTTCTTCGGGAGGAACTTCGTGAGCCGATCGACCTTCGAGGCCGCGAGTTTTTCAAGGGTGAAACCGGCGTCCGCGAGGATCGTGGCGGTCTTCTTCGAAATCCCGCGGTTGCGCAGCGCCTGGATCGTCGTCGCCCGCGCCATCGTCACTCCTCCGACGGAGGCTCTTCCTCTTCGACTTCGACCTCTTCCTCCGAGATCTCGACGTACATGTCCTTCTCCGTGAGGCCGTAGGACGCCATCTCCTGCTCCCGCAGACGTTCCTTCCAGGACGGCTCCTCGCCGAGCACCTCTTGGAGGATGTCGTCGATGTCGACCGCCCGACCTTGCACGCTCCGCGACGGATCGACGCCGTCCTCGCCGAACTTGAACTGGATGATCGTGTCCGCCGTGTTCCGGACCGTCCCGTCCTCCTTCACTTTGAGGTCCTCCAAGGCGTTGATGAGGCGGCGCTGCATGTAGCCCGACCGCGACGTGCGGACGGCCGTGTCCACGAGGCCTTCCCGTCCGCCCATCGCATGGAAGAAGTATTCCGTCGGATGGAGGCCGCTCTTGTACGACGATTTCACGAACCCCTTCGCCTCCGCGCCGAGGTCCCCCTTCTTGAAATGCGGGAGCGTCCGGTTCCAATAGCCGCGGCTCAGTCGCTCGCCCCGGACCGCCTGCTGCCCGATCGAGCCCGCCATCTGGGACAGGTTCAGCATGGAGCCACGGGCGCCGGACCGGGCCATGATCACCGCGCTGTTCTCGATCCCGAGGTGCTTCCCCGCGATCTGGCCGGCCAAGTCGCGCGCGCGGCCAAGGATCTTCATCGCCTCGACCTCGAGGGTCTCTTCGAGCGAGCGGCCAGGCATCTGTTCCAGCTCCCCTCGCTTGTACGACTCCACGAGGCCCTCGACCTTCTCAATCGCGGTCCGCAGGGAGTCCGCAATCTGCTTCTTCGCCTCCTCGGGAATGTCCTCGTCGTCGATCCCCGTCGTGAAGCCGCGGATCATGATCGCTCCAATCGCCATCTTCGTCCCTTTGTCGATGAAGACACGGGCGGCGTCCGGGCCATAATCCCGCGCGAGCTTGTCGAGGATCTTGCCCTTGAATGCGCCCACGCCATTCTCATCGATCGTGCCGGACAGGACCACGCCGTCCTTGATCACGACGAGCGAATCTTCTTCCTTCAGTTCCTTCAGGCCGATGTCCCCTTTCGGAGCGATCGAGGACTTGAACGTCATGCTCAGATCCTTCGGCAGGATCGCAGAGAAGAGCGCCTTCCCCGACCAGAACTCTTTGCCGCCCTTCTTGATGTCCGGCGGCGGAAGATCGCGGATGTCGATCTTGCTCAGGATGAACGTGACCTCCTCGCGGGTGAACTTGCTCTCCTTGTACGTGAGCAGGAACGATCCCGTGATGTGGTCGTGGATGCCCCCGATCACCGGCCCGCCGAACCGCGGCGAGAGGATGTGCTCTTGCACCCGCATGAGGACGCGGGCCTCCGCGCGAGCCTCCTCGCTCTGGAGGACGTGCAGGTTCATCTCGTCCCCGTCGAAGTCCGCGTTGTACGGGGGACAGACCGCGAGGTTGAAGCGGAACGTCTTGTGCGGCATCACGCGGACCTCGTGCGCCATCATGGACATCCGATGGAGCGAGGGCTGCCGATTGAAGAGGACGATGTCTCCGTCCACGAGCTGTCGTTCCACCGTGTATCCGATCTCGACTGCTTCGGCGACGACTTCCGCGTTCTTGTCCGTCACGCGGATGCGTCGGCCGTCGGGGCGAATCACGTAGTTCACGCCGGGCGCATACTCGCCCAGGGGGCCGAGGGGCGCCGGGCCCCGTTTCACCCACTGCTTCACGATCTCCGAATTGTACGCCTGCACGTGGACGGGTACGGTGAGCTCGCGGGCGGCTTCGACCGGGACGCCGACCTCGTTGATCGAGAGGATCGGGTCGGGAGAAATCACGGTCCGCGCGCTGAAGTTCACTCGCTTGCCGGACAGGTTCGACCGGAACCGGCCCTCCTTGCCTTTCAGCCGCTGAACCAGGGTCTTCAGCGGCCGACCGGACCGGTGCCTCGCGGGCGGGATGCCGGAGGTCTGGTTGTCGAAGTACGTCGTGACATGATATTGCAGGAGCTCCCAGAGGTCCTCGACGATCAGCTGGGGGGCGCCCGCGTCGCGGTTCTCTCGGAGCCGTTGATTGATCCGGAGCACGTCGACGAGCTTGTGCGTTAGGTCGTCCTCGGACCGGTCCCCGCTCTCCAGGGTGATCGAGGGACGGACGGTGACCGGCGGGACGAGGAGGGCGGTGAGGACCATCCACTCCGGTCGGGCGACTTCTGGGTTCATCCCGAGGACCCGGAGGTCCTCGTTCGGAATCCGCTCGAGGCGCTCCCGCACCTCCTTGGGAGTGAGCTTGTGTCCGTCTTCGCGGAACGTGGTCGGCTTGTCGAGGGTGACCTTTCCTTGTTCTTCGCCGCAATGCGGACAGCGCTGCCGCTTTTGCGCCTCGCGGGCGGTTTCCTTCGTGACGTAGCCGACCTCCGTCACGTCTCCGCCGAGTTCTTCGACCTGCTCCATCTCGGCCATGTACTCCTGGGCCTGTTGGCGCGTGAGCAGGAGTCGGCCGCACTTTCGACACGTCGCCTGGAGCAGCTTCTTGATGTCCTTCACGTACCCGACGTGGATCACGGGCATGGCCAGGTCAATGTGCCCGAAGTGGCCGGGACAATCGTCGACCTTGCCGCCGCACGTCTTACATCGCAGGCCGGGCTCGATGACCCCCAGATGAGAGTCCATGAGACCCATGTCGATCGGGAAACCGTCGTCATCGTACGTATCCGCCGTGATAATCTTCGTCGCGGACATCCGCCGGATCTCGTCGGGGCTCAACAGGGCGAACTTAATCGACTGGATTCGCTTCGTGACCCCCCTCATGGAAGACATCATCGCATGTCCTCCAACTGGAGTCGCATGACGACACCCAGGGACAGGAGCTCGTCTAGCAGGAGTTTGAACGCATAGGACGTCTGGACCGGATAGATCTTCGACGTATTCTCGCACACGGGGCATCGAAGATTTCCCTTCCGGTCCTTGATCGCAAAGTGGCCGCAGTCCTGGTTCCCGCACACGTATTGGATCGTCCCGTCCGATTCATCCAGAAGGCGGTCCTTGATCACCATCGCGGCCCCGTGGCCGATCAAACAATCTCGCTCCATCTCCCCGAACCGAAGGCCTCCCTGGCGGGACCGACCTTCCGTCGGCTGCCGCGTGAGGATCTGGACCGGTCCGCGGGAACGGACGTGCAGCTTGCCCGAGACCATGTGGTGCAGCTTCTGGTAGTAGATCACCCCGACGAAGATCTCCGCCGGGATCATGCGGCCCGTCCGGCCGTCGTAGAGGATCTCCTTTCCGTTCGAACGGAAGCCGTTGTCTTCGAGGGCCTTCCGCATGGACTCCTCCCTCTCACCGCTGAACGGCGTTCCATCGATGAAGCGGCCCTCCAGGGATCCGACCTTACCCCCGATCTGTTCCAGGACATGGGCGACGGTCATCCGCGACGGAATCGCGTGGGGATTGATGATCAGGTCGGGGATGATCCCTTGCGAGGTGAAGGGCATGTCCTCCTGCGGAGCGATCAATCCGATCACACCCTTCTGGCCGTGTCGGGACGCGAACTTGTCCCCCAGTTCCGGCACCCGGAGGTCGCGGACCTTCACCTTCGCCAGCTTCGAACCGTTCTCGCTCTCCGTGAGCATGACGGAATCGACCCATCCGCTCTCGCCGTGACGCACGGTCACCGACGTCTCGCGGCGTTTTTGCGGCGTCAGGAAGTCCGTCTCCTCTTCGAGGAAGCGCGGGGGGCTCGTCTTTCCGATCAGGACGTCGCCCCCGTTCACGAGGACCTCCGGCGAGATGAGGCCGTCATCCGGCGTGAGGTTCGCGTACGAAAGATCCGCGCGGGCCCCCCGGACGTCGGGCGAGGGAATCTCGAAATGGTCCTCCTGGCCGCCGGGATACCGGCGCTCCTCTGCGCGGTACGTCCGCATGAACGAAGACCGGCCGAGGCCCCGATCGATGGAGGCGTGGTTCATCACGATCGCGTCTTCCATGTTGTACCCGTGGTACGACATGACCGCGACGACGAAGTTCTGTCCCGCGGGACGCTCGTTGAAGGACACATGCTTCATCGAGTCCGTCTGGACCAGCGGCTGTTCCGGATAGTGGAGCAGGTGGCTCCGGGTGTCCGGCCGCAGCCGATAGTTGCTCGACCCGAGGCCGAGGGACTGCTTCGCCATGCCGGCTCCCATCGTGACCCGCGGGGAGGAGTTGTGCTCCGGATACGGGACGACCCCGGACGCGACGCCGAGGATCACCATCGGGTCCACTTCGATGTGCGTGTGGTCCTTTGTGATCGCCGACTTCACGCGGAACGTCTTGTGGCAATGGACGCATTCGAGTTCCGCCTCCTCATCCCGGCTCCCCATGTTCGTCCAGGTGACGTCGTTCCGGCTGAGGGGATGCTTGCACTCCTTGCATCGGCTCGGGACGTCGTACGGGTAGAGGGCGATGAACGTGTCTTCCTCTTCCTCCGCGTCGATCCACTCCACGATCCCGTTCCGGACGAGGTCGGAGAACCGGAGACGGCCCATCTTCAGCTCGTCCACGTGCTTGCGGGAGAACACAAGGTGGCCGTCCTTCACGACCAGCAGCGGTCTCCGGATGCGACCTTCGTCGCAGTTGATGATGATCTCGCCCATGTTCTCGTCGAGGCGCACGTTCACTTCGTGGCTCAGGAGCCCCGACCGTCGCCGTTCGCGGATCTCGGAGACCAGGAGTTTCGGGTCTTCGTGGAGACCGACCAGGTCTCCGTTCACGTAGACCCGCGTGAGCTGGGTCTGCTGACCCTTCACCTGTTTCGTCCCGAGGTCCGCGAGGAGAAGCTTGACCTCCTCCTCCGGGAAGCCTTCGGACACATCGATCACGAGGGCGCAGTTCTTCACCAGACCGCAGTTCTGCCCTTCCGGGGTTTCGTTGGGACACAGCCGACCCCACTGGGTCGGGTGGAGGTCCCGGGCCTCGAAGTGGGGCTGGGACCGCGTGAGGGGAGAGGTAACCCGACGGAGGTGGCTCAGGGCGCTCATGTTCGACGTGCGGTCCAAGAGCTGAGACACCCCGGCCCGGCCGCCGACCCAGTTGCCGGTCGCGAGCGCATGCAGGAGCCTTTGGGTGAGCAGGTCCGGACGGATCGCGGAGGAAATCTTCAGTTCCCGGCGGCGAGCGTACGACCGCTCGAGTTGGTACTTCAGGTCCTTCACGAGATTCGCGAACGCGACCCGGAACAGGTCCTCCATGAGATCGCCGGCGAGCTTCAGACGCTTGTTCGCGTAATGGTCCTTGTCGTCCTCGCGTCGCATGCCGAGGGACAGCTCGAGGACCGTCCGCGCGACACGGCCGAGGAAGATCGCCTTCTTGATCCGATCCTCGCGGGTGTCGCCGAGGTGCGGCAGCAGGGAGCGGTCCAGAATCGATTCCACCTTCTTGATCCGGTACTCCTTCGCCTGCCCTGTCGCGAACTTCTTCTCCAGATAACTGATCGCATCGTCCCGCGTGAAGATCCCGTTCGGCGGGTAGACCTTCTTGTTCTGGCACTCTTCGATGTTCGCGTAGACGATGTTCGCCATCTCCGGCGTGGAGACGACCGCGTTGTAGATGTCCTCGTCTTTCTCCATGCCGAGGGCTTTCATGAGGATGATCAGAGGAATCTGCCCCGAGGCGGTCGGCACGCTCACGATGAGCTGGCCGTCCTTCTTCTTCTCCATCAGGGTGAGCGCCCGGTACCCTTCCTTCTGGGAGAACACCTTAGCGACCTCGACCTTGCGACCGTACCGTTCGTTGAACTCGACGAGCACCCGGTTCGGGGCGAGGTCTTCGAGGGAGATCAGGGCCCGCTCCGTCCCGCCGATGATGAAGTAGCCGCCCGGATCGACCGGGTCCTCTTGGGTGTCCTCGATCAGCTTGCGGCGATACTCCTCGATCGTGAGCTCCCCCTCGTTTTCCATGTTCTCCTTGTATAGGAGGCAGCGTTTCGACTTCACCATGATCGGGAAGTTCCCGATATGGACCCGCTCCGGTTCCCGCTCGATGCCATTTTCGACGACCGTGAAATCGAGATAGATTGGCGCGGTGTAGTTCAGGTTCCGGAGGCGCGACTCCATCGGGTTCAGGGGATGCGTCGCCCCGTTCGCCTCTTTCACGATCGGGAGGCCCAACGTGATGGTCGGCTTCGCCTCCAGGTCGATGCGGCCTCGGTCGTCCCGCTTCCGCCCGATCCGAATCTCGATCACATCGCCCTCCGTGCGGTCCTCGTCGAGCTTGATGATCCCGCGACGATCGTCTTCGGGGGAGGACCGCAGGTTGTCCACGATTCGCTGCATCCTCGAGTTCGGATTGTCGATCGTCGGAAGGAAGTCGTTGAACGACGCGATGTGATGGTTCACGATCGAGCGTTCCCGGAAGAACGCGTCAATGAGTTCGCGCATGTCTTACCTCCCAATCACGAGACGATATGCCTCCGATACGCCGGCCGTCCCGCTCACCCGCGTCACGCGGATGATGCGGCCCTCCTCGATCGGCCCCTCAATCTTCTCGAGGACTTGGATCACCGGATCGCTCTTGCGAATCTTCGGGAGCTGGTCTCGCGTGATCTTCAACGCCTTCAGTACGCGATCGGCGTCTTCCTCGGCGACGAGCCGATGCTCTGGGACCAGCTGGTGCTCCAATACGTTAAACCTCAAGGGGGGCCTCCCTGGGCGACCGACCGTTTTCCACCTGGCATGTCATCCGCGCGCGAGCCGTGCGGGCCCGCGGGGACTTTCGGGGCCCCCGCGCGGTCCGCAGGGCCCGTTCGAACCCCGGACCACCCGGTTTCTTTCCGCCCTCCCGTACGGGGAGCGGTTAAAAGCCGGATGCTCTTTCTAGGGACGGTTTGTTCGCCATCCTACCTAGCTGAGCTACGGGCCCTCCGGCTAGCGGCGGCGACATGCGACCACCCTCCGAATCGGGGGCTCGTATTAAAGTTTCCGGTGGACCGACGACGGATGGGGGCCCGAAAGCCTCCAGGCCCGTACAATTATTCTATTCTACAAATGAAAATCCGTCGGTGCACAATGTTTTATACGGGGCGTCCATCCCAACGACCGTGATCCGGGCGGAAACGCGTTGCGCCTCCTGCGGGGCCGTCCTCGCGGGCAAAGGAACGACCGTCTTCCTGTGTCCGAGTTGCGGCAAGACCCGGATTGGCCGGTGCGGCCGGTGTCGCGATCAGTCCGTCGCGTATCGCTGCCCGACTTGTTCGTTCGTTGGACCGTGAGGCACGGCATGGGATCCGTCGCCGTCACGTTCCGCATCCTGCCCGATGATGCGGAGGCCGACCTCGAGCCGATCAAGACGCGCGTCCGCAAGACCCTGGGCGGCGCTCTTCGGGACATGAAGGAACAGCCGGTCGCGTTCGGCCTGAAGGCGATCGTGGCGATCGCGGTCGTCGGGGATGCCGAAGGCGGTTCCGATCGGCTCGAACAATCCCTCGCCGCCCTCCCCGGGGTCGGGAGCGTTGAAACGGTCGACGTGACCCTCGTGTGACCCGGGGAAAGCCTCCCACGGATCTACGCCCATTTTCTCAGGATCAACACTGGGCATTTCGCCAGTTTCACGATCCGATCCTCGACGGGACTCAGCGCGAATTTTCGCAAGCCGCCGGGCGATGTGGCGCGGATCATGAGCAACGACGCTTCCACGCTCTCCCGAAGCGCCTCGGATTCCCACTGCGTAGAGTACACGACTTTTGGCTGGACCGTGACGCCCCGTTCGTGCGCCCGCCCCTCGAACCGAGAACTTTCCTGTTTCAAGCGCTCTGCCTCGGCCGGGTCGCTGGCGAGGCACACGACCTCCACGACCGGATGGTCTTCTTCCGCCAAGATGAGGGCTAGATCGTCAATCCCTTCGAGGCTCCAAATCGGACTCGTCAGAATCACCAGCCGTTTCAGGGGCTTCCGAAACGCTTGGGTCTTGAACACGATCACATCACACGGCGCGTTCTCGATCAGATAGTCGATGTTGCTCCCGAAGACCCGCCGATCGCCTTCGACGCGGTCCCCCCGCCAGCCCATCACAAGGAGGTTCACCGCCTCCTCGCGGATCGTGTCGAGGATGATCTCGTACACCTTGTGCCCGATCTTCACGACCGGCCGGGTGTCCACTCCGAGCTGCTCGCCGATCCTCGTGAGCCGCTGGAGCCCGCGGATCCGCTCGTCGACGTAGCGAAACCGGATCGCCTTGGGAGGCAGGTTCCGAGGGATCTCGACCACGTGCAGGAGGCTCAGTTCCCCGTTCCGGGCCCGCGCGATGCGCGCGCCCAGCTCCACGAGATTCTCGTCCTCGAATTCCCGGAGGGGTAGGAAGACGCGATACCGTTCGAGCTCCACGCGGTCGTCGGCGGTCGTCAGGATGTCGTGGACTTCGGTCGCCGAACCGTTCGTGCGACGACTTCGGATGTCGCGTCCGCCAGCGAACCAGTGGTAGGAGAGTCCGACCGCGAGCCATGCGACTCCGAAGAAGGCGGCGAATACGCCGGGCGCGATCGGAGAGTCCTGCCGCGCGGGGAAGTTCCACATGACCGCGCCCATGGCGAGGTTCAACGCGATCGCAAACATCGGGACCGCCGGAACGAGAGGGACGCGGAACCCGGGCCCGCTCCGGCGCTCCCGGCGGCGAAGGGCAATCACCGAGGCGTGGACAAACGCGAAGAGGCCAAGGAAGGCCAGACTCGCGAGGATGGCGATCGTCTCGATCGTCAGGAACACCAGGATTCCGGATCCGACGAAGGTGAGGGCGACGGCCGCAGGAGGCACTTCGCGGCCCCCGATCCGCGCGAACACCCGAGGGAGGAGGCCGTCACGGGCCATGCCGAACGACGTCCGAATCGCCGCGGTGAGGTTCGAGTTTAGCGCGCCGTACATCGAGATGATGCCGATGATCAGGAAAGCTTCACGCACGTAGGGCTGCCCGAGAAAGTTCGGGATGCTGACGAGGACCATGTCCTCGGATCCGCCGAGGCAGGCGCGGCACGCAGGCCAGCCGGACAGCATCGTCGACGGCACGTTGCCAAGGATCGCGGTGAAGAAGCCCGCGTAGACGAGGAAGGCGAGGAGGAGCGCCAGGAAGACGGCGCGGGGCAAGCTCGTCTCCGGTCGCTTCACCTGGTCCGACAACTGGGCGACGACCTCGAAGCCCTGAAAGGCGATAAACAGGATCCCCGCGCCGAGGACGAGGGGGAGGGACCGCACGGCCCCGCCAGGAGGGATGCCGCGGGGAGGTCCACCTGAAGACAAGGAGAGAATCCCGATGAGGATGAGGCCCGCGATGAGGAGGATTTTCCCCAACGTGAGACGACCCAGGGCACGGGTCGGTAGATGGACCCGCGCGAAATGCAGAGTCGCGGAGAGCCCCAGAACCACGAGGGCAACGAGGCTCACCTCGATGGGGTTCGGTCCGAACAGGGATGCCGGATCGGATGGCCGAGCGAGTTCGACGAGGAAGACGCCTAGTCCGAGCGCGCTCAGCGCCGACGCCGCGATGTGCCCGCCCCACGAGAGCCAGCCGCTGAGGAACCCGCTCGGATCCGGGAGGGCGCTGCGGACCCAGACATAGGCTCCGCCCGAAGCGTCCGGGCGTCCGGACGCGAGCTCCGCGTACGCCGCCCCCGCCAAGGCGGCGATGCAAACGGCCAGGGCGAGGCTCGCCAAGACAAAGGCGCCCGAGACCGCGTACGCGGCGCCGACTAGGAGGAAGATCGCCGCCCCAATCATCGCACCGAGCGCGGCCATGGTGACATCGAAGAGGCCGAGGTCCCGCGTGACGCGAATGCGGACCGCTGCTGAATCCATCGAGGAACCCGCCACGGCAGGCGGAGGAACGCCGGCTACTTGAGGCTATGGCGGTGGTGCGCTGCGGGTGCGGTCGCGCTGTAATCCGATCTCGACAAAGGGGCCCGTGGCAGCGGCTCACGCCTCGGACTTCGACGCCGTTTTCGCGATCCGCTCACCGAGCGTTCGGAAGAGAAGTTCCACGTTTTCTCCCGTCTTGGCAGAACTGTAGAAATACGGAGCCTCGAACGCCTCCGTCGCCTGCTTCACCTGTTCCTCGCCGAACGCCGCCTGGTCTTTCAAGTCCGCCTTGTTCAATGCAAACGTCACGGGAATCTCGCCGACGGTCCGGAAGACGGACTCGACCCAAGAGTCGAGATCCTCCAGGGTATCGTAACGCGTGATGTCGGCGACCGCCAGGATGCCCTGGGCCCCATGGAAGTACGCCTCCCGAAGGAGCTCTCGGAAGCCCTTGGATCCCATGATGTCCCAGATCGTCATGTCCATCTGCACCGGGTCCCCGCCTTTCGGGCTCAGGGCCAGTTCTTTCTTGGAGACCTTGGCGCCCAACGTCACGATGTACCGATCGTCGTACTCGTTGAGGACGTACCGCTTGATCAGGGAGGTCTTCCCGACGGCGTGCTCGCCGACCAAGCAGACTTTGACCTTCATTCGACGAGGTTCGATCATGGCCTTTCGCCGGGGGAGAGGAGCGAAAATCCTCTCGGCTCGCGCTATTTGTGAGGGTCTATTTAGTCGCTTCGTCCTGAGGTGGCACCGAGAAAGGAATCGACCGCATTCCACCTCAGAGACTTCCTGCGGTACACATTTCCGGAGGCCCTTCATGAGTTCGAAACAAAACGGCCATCGTCGCGCGAAAGGAGGATCTCGCAAATCCCGGAGAAACGATCAACCTACGACGTCCCACCGACTCCGCGAGCGCGAAGCGATGGCTCAAGGTCTAGGACGTCGGGTCAGCGCCGAGCGCGTCGTCGACGGAGACAGTCCAACCCAAAATCCGTTCTCCCCACTGCGTGACGGTGGCATCCGGTGGGTGTTCTACCTGTGGAAGTCGGATGTCCCGGAACCGGAGCTGGCTCGGATCGCCTGGTCCGCGCGTGCGGGGTTCCTCCGCGCCGCGGTGACGTTCGGCTTCCCGGACTGGGGCTCCGCCGTCTATCGGAGCACCACGACCGTCCACCTGTGGGACCTGGGGGATGCATGGGCCCGCGGATTCCGTCCTCCGGACGGGGATTGGGGACGGATGATGCTCCACATTTTCACGCACGAGCCTTTGCACCACGCGATCGGTCTTTGCTTGGCCGAGATACTCGAGCGCGGAGACCAGGAGTGGGTCATTGCCCGACTGGGCGACGCGCGCTGGTGGTAGGCCCTCCCGGGGGAACGGTTGAAATAACGTCGCCTCGATGACGCGCCGTGGACGGGTTCGCGGTCACGCGACTCGCAATTGGTGCGGCGTTCCTCCTGGTGGCCGCGGTAGCCGATGTGCGAACCCGGAGGGTCCCCGATCCGGTGTGGATCGGTCTGGGATCGATCGGCCTCGTCGTCCTCGCCGGCGAATTCGTTCAAGACCAGATCGAGACAGACGCATGGGCGTTGCTCGGATCGGCCGCCATCTTGTTCTTCGCCATCTTCTATGGGTCTCCTCTTTTCGAGGAGGACGGGTTCCATGCGAGACCTTTG
>VBMN01000065.1:0-30594 GCA_005878385.1 Methanobacteriota archaeon | reverse complement strand
CTTTGCGGCTTCTCCTTTTCATCGTCGCCGCTGCACTCCTCGTGTACCCGGCAGCCGTACACTCCGCGTCAGGGGCATCCCTGTCGCAAGACCTCCTCGAATTGTATTCGATGCCCGTGATGGTCGTCGTGTACCAAGCATTCTACCGCGCGCGGATCCTCCATGGCGGGGCCGATGCCAAGGCGCTCATCGCCCTCGGATTGCTCGTGCCCACCTACCCGGACATGGCGCCGTTCCCGCTCATCACCCTCGATCCTCGTGTCGAAACATTCTGGCGTATCACGTTCCCGTTCTCGCTCGTGGTCTGGGTGGATGCCGCCGTTCTCTTCCTTGCCGTCCCGCTGGGCCTCCTCCTCTGGAATGCCGCCCGCGGCGATCTCGCATTCCCTCAGGCGCTCCTCGGATACCGGGCGCGCCTCGATTCGTTTCCTCCCCATGCATGGCTCATGGAGAAAATCAACGCCCGCGGCGAGCACGTCCTCGTCCTGTTCCCGAAGCGAGGCGGGAATCGCACGCAAGATCTTGAGCGATTGCGGGCGGAGGGGATCGACCGCGCCTGGGCCACGCCCCAAGTGCCCTTCATGGTCCCGCTGCTCGGCGGCCTCTTCCTCGCTTTTTTCATCGGGAACGTGCTCCTCGGATTCCTTCGTCTGGTCGGCTAGCCCCCCTCCGAACGAAATCCTGATATATCGGCCGTCCTCTCGCTTTTCCAGCAGTGGTTTGACGGCCAAAGCGGCGGGGATACACCCGGTCCCATCCCGAACCCGGAAGTTAAGCCCGCCCACGTTCCCTGCGGTAGTGCGGTGCGCGAGCCCGCGCGAAGCCCGCCCTCCTTAGAGGAGGGCTTGGGTCGGCGACCTAGGTACGCTAGCCGTCCATCCTTGTGGTGGACGACGAACCGTGCCGTTCTAACGGCCGCCAATCCATGGAACGCTGTCAGCCACTCTCTATTCCTTTTCGTGGCGTTGCGCCCGCCACTTCAATCCGACGATCACTAAGGGGACGAGGGCCACGTAGACCATGTCCGAGAGTTCCGGTATGGAAACAATCGCGGAGGAGCTTCCACCGTTCAAGGCGAACCCTCCGACCGTCGTGTAGTTCAGGAAGGCCCAGTTCACGAGCTGCGTGCCCGAGAACCCCACGTTCACACGGGCCGACATCGTGAGACTGTGCGGACCGGGGGCCACGTTCGTGAAGTTCCAGTAGAATATCCGTCCATTGTTCCACGTCGGGACCGGAGTCGCGCTCACATACGTCATCCCATTCGGCAGGCTGTCCTTGATCGTGACGGTCCCGGCGAGGGTGGATCCCGTGTTATTGTAGTATATCGTGAACGTCACCAAGTCGCCCGGCTTCGCGGACGATGGGGTGGCGGTCTTCACGACCGTGATCGTGGGGCGGCGGACGGTCGTGTTGGCCCACGCGGTGCTCCCCGGCAACGGTCGACGGAGGGCATCCACATATGCCAAGTTGACGGTGTTCCCAAGGACCTGTCCGTCCGCCGCGGCCGCCGTCACCTGAGCCGTCACGGTGAACGAGTGGGCGCCGGGCACCACGTTCGCGAAGATCCACCCGTACGTCTGTCCCGAGACCGAGTTGAAGGGGACGCTCGAGGAGGAATACGTCACCCCGGTCGGCAGGGTGTCGTTGATCCAGACCGACCGCGCATTCCCCGTGTTCGTGTTGTTGTAGTAGAGCGTATACAAGATGAGATCGCCTGGCGCCGCCACCGCGCGGCTCGCGGTTTTCGCCACGATGATTGTCGGTCGATGCCGATCATTGCCTTGACCGGGGGACGGGAGGATCGACGTGTAGAAGTCCACGGCGTCGTTGTTCGTGTCCATGGGCACGCCGGTCGCAGGATCCTTGAACCGAGCCCACGTCTGCCCGTTGTTGACGGATCCGGGGTAGGTGGTCCGGTCGATCGTCGTCGTGCCTTGACGGAGTCGCACCTGAGTCCCGCCGTTCGGCAGGGAGTTCGACGGCAGGGGTACCTGGAGATACTCGGATCCCGAGCCGAAGGGTCCGAGGATCTGCGTCGTGAATGTGAACACGGTCTGCCATCCGCCATTGCGGACCTGGAGTAGCCAGTTGTTCAGGGAGACCGAGGTGGCGAGTGGGTTCGCGAGCTCGACCCATTCCGGATTCGGCCGGGGCGAGACCTCGTTGATCACGGCATTGGTCGCGGCCTGAATCGCAATCGGAAATCGCGCGACGGCCGCGTCGGGCAGAGCCAGGTCGTACTCGAGCCGCCAGTCCGACGCGTAGAATACGATCCGGTATCCCGCCGTCAGGTTGAGAACGCTTGCGTTGACGGCGAACTCCATCCGATGCGCGTCCAATCCAATCTCGACCGACCGCAGCAAGTTCCATGGATTCGGTTGGCCCGAAGCGAACCCGTACAGGCCGCTCGAGTTCACGACGCCGTTCCGCCCGACGGCCGCGATCGCATCGTCGAAGCCATACGCCCGGCCGCCGATATCGGCCCGAAGGCCCGTGGCGGACGAGTTGTCCGCGTCAATGTATGCGTACATCACATCGACTCCCTCCTGGGGAGGCACGACACTCGGGATTGTGGTGTTGTTCGAACTGGGCGGAGCGGGATACGTGCGGACCCGGGAGGTGGGGATGTCTTGACCGCCGAGCATGCGCCCGTCGACTTGGACATAGCCTGTCAGGTTCGTTCCGAGGTCCACCGCCGTCGCCAAGAGATCCACATTTGCGTCGTAGGCCTGGGATCCGGTCCGGTTCGTGACGTCCCCGAGGAGATCCTGTCCATACGGGCGCCCTTGCCAATCCCCGAAGGCCCCATCGACACGGGGGGTCGAGGGTGCCGCGCCCAGGTATACGAGGCTGTTTTCCGCCGCGCGGAAACTCGCGGTTCCGTTGGACGCGATGCCCGTCACCGCGAGTCCGAAGGTAGTCATGGCCGTGCGGTTGGACCATCGAGCCTCGACCCAGTAGAGGGAGGGGACCGAAATGGTCTCGTTCATCGGCAGCTGGACCACGTTGCCGACCATCGTCGCGTTCGAGACTCGAGTGTCATTCGCATCGAAGGCGCCGCTTCCGTCATCACGGTAGAGAACGAGGTCGGCCGGATCGAGTGAGGTTCCGCGCCGAGAGACGTTTAGGCCATCCACATGCGGGATGCCGCCCATCGGAGCGAGAGTGACACGGAGCATCGCGGCTTGCGGAGAAGCGACAATGTCCTTCGCGATCGTCTGTTGACCGACGATGACCGTGGGAAGAGACGGACGGATCGATCCGTCTGCTGGGTCGAAGTTTCCGAGATTGTCCGCCGCGTACACGAGGACGCGGGCCTTCGTGGGTTCGGTCAGGCCCGCGCGGATCTCGAGTTCCTGTCCCTGGAACGCGGCGTCTGCGGAGCCGCCGGGAAGGAACCGGTGCCAATCGTTCGATCGAGCTTGGCCGGTCTCGTTGAAGACGAACGAGGAGACGCCGTGCCGGATGTCCGTCACGTCATGCCATCCATAGACCTCGACCAGGGAATCGGCTCCGAGGTCGCCGATCGGATAGCCTGTGTTCCTATTGTTGTCCTCGTCCACGAAGACGAAGATGCTGTCCGTCTCGTTGACGGCGGTCCCTTGGAACATGAGCCCCTGCACGCGGGCGTAGACGAACAAGTCCTGGTCCTGGGTCGCGACCTTCATCGCGACGAGGTGCACCGCGGGATTCGGCGTCACGTCGGCCGCGGACTGCACGTAGGGCCGCATGTTCGCCCAGTCGCTGAAATCTCCGTCGATGCGGATGATCGACGAAGGGGCGCTCGGTCCCGGCGAGAGGAGGCTTGCGAGGATCGGCACGATGACCATGAGCGCCACGACGGCGGCGATCCCGATCACGGAGCGGGACCAGTGGGGCTGGGGCGGGATCCGGGGGGTCCCCTGCCGGCCCCGCCGTCCGTTCGTGAACCCATTGCCGTTCACGAGGCCGTTCGTGGCGCCGCGACCGAACGTCAGGCCGTTCACCGCGCCGGTCGTCAGGCCGTTCACACGACCTTCGGCCAGGCCGTTCACCCGGCCGTTCGTCCGACCGTTCGTTCGCCCGTTCGTCCGGCCGCCCCGCGTGCCGTTCACGTGACCGTTCGTGCGACCGGCTCCGGTGGGGCCGGGGGTGGCGAGCCCGTTGGAGTGGAGACCAGTGACCGCGGCGCGCACGGATCGGTCATCCACCGTTTCCAGTCGATCCGCTTCCGCACGGCTCGCGCGGGCGTCTTCGGGGCGTCCGAGGCGCTCGAGGAGCTCTGCCTTCGTCTTCCAGGCGACGACCAGAGTCGGGTCCGCACGAAGCAAGGACTCGTAGTGATTGAGGGCTTCCACGAGATGCGTATCGACGACCTTCGGGGACGCCGTCGCTGGGGGTTGGGTCCACCGCGGTGCGACGACCGAGGCGTCTTCGTTGGATCGGAGGATGTTTTGGACCTCGAGGCGATACCGGTCTTCCTTCGCGGGATTCAGCTCCGCCGCCTTTGCGAGAGACTCCGTCGCCTCCCTTGTGCGACCGAGTTTGTCAAGGACCTTCGCCCGGTTCGCCCAGGCGCGTTCGAGGGACGGATTCGCTTCGAGGATCCGGTCGTAGTGTTCGAGTTCCTCCGCGAGCCGCTCCGCCTCCGAGGCGGCGGGACCCGGTGGCGCCATCCGCTGCCACCGGTTCAGGAAGTCCTTCACGACGCCCTTGCCACCGGGCGTGACCTCGGACGCCGCAGACACGGAGGTGCCGCAGATCGCGCACTCCGCCTCGTCGGAGAAGAGGTAGGCACCGCATCGGGAGCAGAACGGTGCGGTCTCGTCCAGGACCGGCTGGAGGCCCGGCAACAAGGCCAGCTCCGCGGGACTGTACGGGCGACGGCACACGCTGCATGCGGTCGCGTCCTTGTCCATCGTCGCACCGCAGGTCTGGCACAGCCGAATCGGGACGTCGTCCCGCAGGAAGTCATCCAGCTCCCCCCGAAGCCGGGAGTCGGTCGACCCATCGAATTGGACCCCGCAGAATGGACAGGCCGTCGTGTGGGTGCCGACAAACGACCCGCACTCGGGACAGAGGAACAGATGCTCCGCCGCATCGCGACTCGGCGAACCTCCGAGGAGGGCCAAGAGGGCGTCCACGAACGTAGGCGTGAGCCCTTCTACGGACGCGAGCTCCTCGCGCGTGGCGGCCCGGAGTTGGTCGTACGTCGAGAAGCGCTCCGCGATCCGTTGGGCCCGTTCCGCGTCGGAACCGGGTATCGAACTGAGCCATTCGAGGTAGCTCTCGTCCATCGTCGAGAGCGGGTCGGTGTGCTACCTAAAGCGCGTTATATCGTGGCTATCACGCCGTCTAGTCGTTTCGTTAACATGAGCCGGTCAGGCGTGCCTCATCCAGGCCGTCGCATAGGGGTCGAGCGGGACCTCGAGCAGGGTCCGTCTCGAACCGGCGCCGAATCGGACGAGGAGGGTCGTCTCATCGCGGCGCAGGAGCTCAGGCGAGAGTCCTTCCTCGGTGAGCCGGCGGAGGAACGTCTCCCCGAAGGCGTCGGCCCGGCCGCGGTTCGCCTCCCGTTTCCGAACGAGGAGATCCGTTGGATAGGCGCGCCGGTACCGTCCGTCCTCCGCGACACTCAAGAGCCCGAACCCGGACAGCTCCGTCGCGATCTTACTCGCCGACTGTCGCGTGAGGTGCACCCGATCCGCGAGTTCCTGGAACGAGATGCCGGGAGACTCGAACACGGTCGCGAGGATGGCCGCGCGACCCGCGGATGCGAGGACGGCGAAGAGCGCCGCATCCTCGGGGTCGATGAGCCCCACCGGAAACGCGCGAGTCCCTTCGGCTTGCAGGTACCGATTGTCGATGAGGTTCCACGCGTGCCAACGTGCGGTGGCCTGGGACATCGACAGGTCCCTTCCCACGTCCCCGATCCGCGCACAGGGACGGAGGCACAGGTATCGGTAGACTTGACGCCGTCGCGCGTTCGCGAGGCTCCGACCTTCCGCATCCAGATCGACATCGAGGCCTTCGCGAGCGACGGCCTTTTGCAAGGCACGTCCGATCCCGCGGGCCATCTCACGCCCCCTGGTACTCCTGCAAGATCAAGTCGAGGACTTCTTCCGGTTTCAATCCGCGGAAGTCTGCATCCGTCAGTCCGTCCAGGGACTTGTCGAGTGCGTCGCGGACGTTCTTCGGCATCGATCGGGTCTGGAGGAGTTGCCTCAGCTGGGACGGCGTCTTCGCGGTGACGGGACGGCCTCCGTCGACGCCCTGGATTACGATCCCCAATCCTCGGACAATCTGGAACGGATGGGACGCCGGACTGTGACGGCTGTTCCGGCACTTCACGATCTTCAACAGACGCGAAGGATCCGCATCGTTGCTATTGAACTTCAAATGGACCACACAGTCCGCAAGGTACATCGGGATCACGGTCTCCGGTCCCGCAAGGTCCGCCTGTCCATGCTCCTCTAGTGTGCAGAGGACCGTCCCCACCTTCCGGGTTTGCTTGAACATGTATCCGATCAGGTCGCGCTGTTCGTACAGGTCCTTCGTGGACCACAGGACCGGCGTCAGGGGATCGACCACGATCCGCGCGGTGCTCCCCTTCCAATCCGCGACGAACGCGGGAAGCTCCTTCCGGATGAAGTTTGAGAATTCGCGGCCCGAGGCATCGATGAACACGAGCAGTTCGTCGTCGAGATACTCCAGGATGTCGGACCATCCCATCTCGACGGCCTCGCGGATGATTTGTTCCTTGTTCTCATCGAGGCTGACGAAGACGCCTTCCTGACCCTCTTGCAAACCGCGGCGAATGAACTGTGTCGCAAGCGTCGTCTTGCCTGCGCCAGACCGGCCGATCACCACGGTCGTGCTGTTCTCGTTCACGCCCCCGTCCAAGAGAGGGTTGAGTCCGTAGACTCCGCTGCGAATTTTTCGCACACGATTTCATCCCGACGAGAACTCTAAAAACGTGCCGACCTGAAAATCAGAGGCGAGACCGTAGGTCGTTCAGACGAGCGCGGGCTCGACCCGGCGCACGAATTCTTCCACCATGCGCTGATCGATCCCGTACCCTAGGATTCCATCGAGGCGTTCCACGAGCTTGCCGTCTCGGAACAAGCCTAGTGTCGGCACGACCTCGACGGCATACTCCTCCCAGAGGGGGTTTTCCTCATCATCGAGATACACCGCGGCAAAACGCCACGGCCGCGAGGACGCCAACTTTTCGAATGACACGTTGAATCGCCGACTGAACGGGCACCACGTGGCCCAGAACATGACGACCGTCGGCTCCGCTGCCTGCAGGACGGACTCCTGAAAAGCGTCCGGATCGCGGACCTGCAACATCCTACTCGCGTTCACGCCATCCGAGGGCGATAAAGCTTCACACGTGGAATTTCGCGGGTCCGCATTCGCGCCGACGCAAAGACATATACGCGGTCCTCCGGATACGCGCCCCCTCTTTCGTTCATCGAAGGGATGGAATGGGTTCGCCTGTCGCTTCCGAGGAGGTCCGCTCCTATTTCCAGGGACTCGCGTCGCAGGTCGAGGCGACGTACGCGGTGGCCCGTGCCGCGCGGGCCCGCGGATTCGATCCGGAGCTGGACGTGGAGATCCCTCTCACGGACGACCTGGCATCCCGGGTGGAACGACTGCTGGAAGACTACGAGGTCGAAGGTGTCGCCCGACGGATCCGCGAGCTGGCGAAGGTTCACGACCGGGAGGAACTCGCGATCCTCGTGGCGAAAGAGATGGCCATGCGGCCCGCCGCGAGCAAGGAGAAGGCCGTCGAACGGGCGGTCCGTGTAGGCCTCGCGATCTTGACGGAAGGAATCCTCGTCGCGCCGCTCGAAGGTCTCGCCACGGTGAAGATCAAACGGAACCGGGACGGCACATCGTACGTCGACTTGTCGTATGCAGGACCGATTCGTTCGGCGGGGGGAACCGGCCAAGCCTTGAGCGTCCTCATCGCGGACGTCGTTCGGCGAGAACTCGGTATCGGCCGATACCAACCCGCTCGGGAGGAGGTCGAGCGCTTCAAAGAGGAAATCCCCCTCTACAAGCAGGTCCAACACCTCCAGTACACGCCGACCGAGGAGGAGATCTCGCTCATCGTCTCGAACTGCCCCGTGGCGATCAACGGCGAGGGGACGGAGGACGCGGAGATCAGCGGCTTCCGAGACCTCCCCCGAATCGAGACGAATCGGATTCGCGGAGGCGCGTGCCTCGTCATTGCGGACGGAATGTGCCTCAAGGCACCCAAGATCCAGAAACACGTGCGAAAGTTGCGGATTGACGGCTGGGAGTTCATCGATGCCTACATGGAGAAAAAGAACGCGGGGCCCGACGAGTTGACGGAGGACTCCGGAGTGGAGCCCAGCGAGGTGTTCATCCAGAACATCGTTGCCGGGCGGCCCGTCCTGTGTCATCCGAGCAGGGCCGGTGGCCTTCGTCTCCGGTACGGCCGCACCCGCGCCACCGGACTTGCTGCCGTGGCCCTACATCCCGCGACGATGCACATCCTCGACGACTTCATCGCGGTCGGCACACAGATCAAGACGGAACGTCCGGGCAAAGCGGGAGCGGTCACGCCCTGCGACACGATCGAAGGACCGCTCGTCGTCCTCGACACGGGGGACTTCGTCGAAGTGACGGACGCGGCGACGGCGAAGCGCTTGGTCGGACACATCCGCGTGATCGCGGATCTCGGCGAGATCCTCATCCCGTTCGGAGAGTTTCTCGAGAACAATCACGTGCTCATGCCCGGCGCATTTTCGCTGGAGTGGTACGGCCTCCTTTTGCAGAAGGCCGTCGGGCAGTTGCCAGCCGGTTGGGAGACGGCGACGTCATCGCAGGCCCTCGCCTGGTCCCGGGAATTCGGCGTCCCCCTTCATCCTCGTTACAATCTGTTCTTCCATGATTTCACCATCGACGAACTGCAGCTCCTCCGCGAACGGATCAGCATCGAAGGGCGTATCGCCGAGGGTCGGTTGGTCCTCCCTGCAGACGAGGAATTCCGGGAGTGGTTCGTTCGGCTCGGTGTCTTGTATGCTGTCCGCGGGGGCGAGTTGGTCCTCGAACGGCACACAGACGTGCTCTTGGCGACCCTGGGGATCACCGTCAACACGGCGAGCTTGGTACTCGCGCCGAGGCCGGAGGCCGCGGACCCGCTCGCGTTCGTGACCGCCCTCGCGGGCTTCCCGGTCAAAGCCCGCGGGCCCACTCGGATCGGCGCCCGGATGGCCCGGCCCGAAAAGGCCGCGCCCCGGAAGATGCAGCCGGCGCCGCATTCCCTTTTCCCGATCGGACACGAAGGCGGCGCTCAGCGTCTGCTCCTGGAAGCGGCTTCGAAAGAGACCATCGACGTGGAGGTCGGACTTCGGATTTGTTCCGCCTGCGGGAAGCGGTGGTTCCTGCCGAAATGTTCGTGCGGCGGCCACACGACCGCGCGCAACGGGCCCGCGCGGCAACGCGTCCCGATTGCCGAAGTGTTGCGGACCGCACTGGAGCGACTCGGCGAACCGAGGCCTTCCGAAATCAAGGCGGTGCAGGGCATGATCTCGAAGAACAAGACCCCGGAGCCGATCGAGAAGGGCGTCCTCCGGGCGAAGCACGAGATCTACGTGTTCAAGGATGGCACGACCCGATTCGATATGACGAACCTTCCGCTCACGCATTTCACCCCTCGGGAGGCGGGCATCACCGTGGACGACGCGCATCGTCTCGGTTATGCGCGGGACACGACTGGACGTCCGCTCCAGGGAGAAGATCAGGTCCTCGAACTCCGGCCCCAGGACATCCTCGTCGCCCGCTCCGGCGGCGAGTACCTCGTCCGCGTGGCCGCGTTCATCGACGACCTCCTGGAACGCCTCTACGGCCTCGGGCGCTTCTACGACGCGAAGTCGCCGGAGGACCTCCTGGGCCACCTGGTCGTGACGCTCGCTCCGCACACGAGCGGTGGAGTCCTCGCTCGGATCGTCGGGTTCACGGATGCGAAGGCGTGGTTCGCCCATCCTTACCTGATCGCGGCGCGCCGCCGGAACTGCGACGGGGATGAGGATTCTTTGATCCTCCTTCTGGACAGCTTGATCAACTTCTCCCGGTCGTTTCTTCCAGACAAGCGAGGCGGCCTCATGGATGCACCGCTCGTCCTGACGACGCGGATCGATCCGAACGAGATCGATAAGGAGGCCCACAACCTGGATCTACCTGCGGCGTACCCGATCTCGCTCTTCGAGGCTGCCGAACGGTTTGCGCACCCGAAGGAGGTCGAGGCCCAGATCGACACGGTCGGGAAGCGGATCGGGAGCGTCCTCCAGTACGAGGGATTCGCCTACACCCACGAGCCTCAGGGGGTCGCACAGGGGCCTCTCGCCTCCGCGTACGGGGAGGGATCCATGGAGGAGAAGATCGACAAGCAACTCGATCTCGCCTTGCGGATCCGCGCGGTGGATCCGAACGACGTCGTGGCCCGCATCGTCGTCCATCACTTCCTCCCGGACTTGATCGGCAACCTGAAGGCCTTCTCGAGCCAGCAAGTCCGCTGCACGAAATGCGGGGCGAAGTACCGGCGGATCCCGCTCCGAGGGAGGTGCCTGGAATGTAACGGGAACCTCACGTTGACCGTTCATCAAAGCTCCGTGAAGAAATACCTCGAGATCTCCAAGCGAATCAGCCAGCAGTTCGAGGTGTCGAACTACCTCCGGCAGCGAATCGACTTGATCGAGGACGCGATCACGTCGCTGTTCACGAACGACCGGACGCAGGACCTGAAGCTGGACGACTTCTTTTAGACCGCCGTGACGCGGGCCTGCTCGCTCCGAATCTTGAGCGCCGCCGCGGCCGCGAGGAATGCGCCGAGTCCGAAGACGCCGACGACGAGGAGAGGGAAGTTCGCGATCGTCAAGTTCGCGAGCTCGGTCGGCATGATGCCCGAATTCAGTCCAAGGTTTTCCGGCCCATACACAAACACACCGAGGAGGGCGAGTCCGAGGACCATGAACACGATCCCCGCCTTCGCGGACCCAGGAGTCCGGAGCGTGTAGCGGCACGAGGGGCACACCCAGATCGCGTCGTCCGGCAGCTCCGCATAGCATTCCGGACAACGGCGTGCCATCGAGCAGGACAGAAAGGGCCCGGGCAAATAGTTTGTGTCCGTGTGCCCGCGTCGATGCGACCGATCGCGGATAACCCTTTAGTAACGCGCGTCGGTTGGCCGACGAATGAGGAAGTCGACGGCCCTCGGTCTGACGGCCCTCGTCCTCGGCTCGATCGCCGTCCGACTCTCGCCTCTCTGGTCGTTCCTGTACTGGGGTTCGGATACGGGCGAGTATCTCCTGGTCGGCGCCATCCCCCACGCGTACACTACCGCCCATCCGGCACCCGCGACCCTCGGAAATCTGCTCGCCCTCGCGGGGCTTCTCCTCTTTCTTCGACTTCGGACCGATCGGACGGCCATCGTCCCGCTCGTCCTCGTGACGGGGACTCTGATGGCGACGCATCACCTGTCCCTCTACTTCTTCCTCCTCATGGTCGTCGGCACGATCGTCGTGCGAGGTCTCGCTCGCCCTTGGCGGTGGACGGCCGGGGCGAAGCGGGAAGTCGCCTATGCGGGCATCCTCCTCGCGGGGACGTTCGCCTACTGGCTCGTCTACGCGACGACCTTCCGTGAATTCATCCTCACGGATGTGGACATTCGACCCTGGTGGGCACTCCTCGTCCTTTTCGGGTTGGGACTCCTTCTCCTTGCGGCGATTGTCTACACACGGACCCGAATCGCATGGCGGTACCGGCCGAGGTATCCTGGACTTCGCCATCGAGGGACCGCATACGCCTGCGCGGTCGGGACGATCCTGATCCTCGGGGTCGTTTCCGTTCTCTTCGGTGTCCCGGGGACCACGTTCCGGGTTTCTGCCGACGGCCTCCTCTACTTCGTCCCACTCGTTCTCCTGATTTCGTTTTCCGCGCCCGGCCGCAAGTTTCTCGATTTCCACGCGGATGGACTGTCCGTCAACGCCTGGCTCGTCGTCCTCCTCGGCTCCGCCATCGTGGGCATCGTCCTCGCACCCCGAGTCCTCATTCCCTATCGACACATGGAGTACCTCATCGTACCGTTCGCGATCCTGTCGGGGGTCGGATTCTTCCGCCTCCTGGACTTGGCGGCGGTGCGTGGACGATTCCGAGCCGTGGTTGGAATCGCCATCGGCATCGTCTTCGTCGCGAATGTGTTCACGGGCGTCCCCCCGCCGTCGACACTCGCGGGTTGGCGGGAGGGAACGATCCCCGCGGCCCTGGACCCCGCGTACTGGGCCCGAGACCATGCGAGTGGCCTCGTCGTGTCCGACCATCACGGCTCGACCACGGTCTTCGGGTTCGGCGGACTGAATGCGACCTGGGACCGGACGCGGTCCCCGTTTTTGCCGGACTCCCTGGCAGACCCTTATGCGGGACTCTCGAAAATCGACTCACCGTCCGGTCAAAGGGACGGGACCTACGTGTGGATTGACCGTGACATGGAGGCGGGGGTGCGCCTCACACCGTGGGAGGCTGCAACCCCGATGGACCCCGCGGTGATCGCGAAGTTCGACTCCGCGCCCTTTCTCAAAGTCTTCGACAACGGATACGCCCGACTGTACTGGATTGCGTGGGGATGCCTGCCCACGACCTGTTGAGTCGCGCGCTTTTATGCGCGACGACCGCATCCGCGAGCCGATGCGGGTCGCGGTCCTCCACGACCATTTGCGTTTCATCGGCGGCGGCGAACGGGTCGCGTTGACTCTGGCTTCCGCATTCGACGCGGACCTCTACGTGACGGACCTGGATCCGTCCCTCCCTGCGCGAGCCGGAATGCGGGCCGTCCGTGTCCATGAAATCGCCCGCGTCCCTGTGAGACCACCGCTGCGCCAGGACCGACAGGCACGAGCCTTCATGGCCGCGACCATCCCGGACCATGATGTCTACGTCTTCTCGGGCAACTGGTCAGTCTTTGCCGCTCCCCGACTCCGACCGAACCTCTGGTACTGCCACACTCCCGTTCGCGTTTTCTATGATCTCCACGAATCGTTCCTGGCCACGCTTCCGCCGGTCGGCCGATTCGTCGCACAACGCTGGATTCGGAGGAGCCGTCCGAAATACGAACAGGCTGTCCGAAGCGTGCAGAAGGTTGTCGCGAACAGTCGCAACGTGGCGACACGAATCGAACGGTTCCTGTCTCGGTCCGCGGATGTGGTCTACCCACCCGTCGATGTCTCCTCCTACCGATTCGATCATGTCGGAGACGCGTGGCTCGCGGTGAGCCGCCTCTCCCACGAAAAGCGAGTGGACCTGCTGGTCGAGACCTTCCGGCGCCTTCCGGGCGAGAAGCTTCTCATCGTGGGAGGACCGCAGCTCGGTGTCTCGGTGGAACGGTTCCTCCGGTCGCTGAACCCACCCGCGAATGTCGAATTCCTCGGCGAGATTCCCGAACCAAGACTCCGCGAGCTCTATGGGACATGCCGGGGGCTCGTCGCGACCTCCCGAGACGAGGATTTCGGGCTCGCACCCGTGGAAGCGATGGCCTCCGGAAAAGTCGTCATCGCGGTGGACGATGGCGGCTACCGAGAATCGGTCGTCGACGGAGAGACCGGATGGCTCGTACCACCGACCTCCGAGGCCCTCGCAGGGGCGATCGCTCGCGCGACGCCCGACCATGTGACACGAATGCGAGATGCATGTGAAAGGAGGGCGCAATCGTTCGACTCGGCGGTGTTCGTGGCCCGCATGCGGGCTCTCATCGAAGCGGCGGCCCAGGATTCGTAATCGAATCGACGTGAAGCGCATCCCTCTGGCATCCAGCGTAGATCGGAATCGAACTACGATTTGCACGTGACCACCCCCGTCAGATACTAATCGAGCCGCTGCGTACGGGCCCGCGCAATGCCGGACCTCGCGTATGTCGTCATCCTGAACTGGAATGGAAGGGACTACATCCGCGATTGTCTGAAGTCCGTGCTCCAGCAATCGCATCCCCGATATCGAATCCTTGTCGTCGACAACTGCAGCACCGACGGATCGCGGGAAATCATCGCCGGCGAATTCTCCGAGGTCAAGCTGGTGCCGCTCCCCGACAACCTTCATTTCGCACGGGGAACGAACGCCGGGATTCGTGAGGCACTCAAGGACCCGGAGTGCACCCACATCCTCACCCTAAACAATGACACCCGAGTTGACCCGGAATGGTTGACGGAATTGATGCGTGTTGCCGCGGATGTCGGCATGGTGGCGTCCAAGCTCCTACTGATGGATCAGCCGCACATCATCAACTCGACCGGTCTCACGATCGCCCCCGACGGAAGCGCTCTGGACCGCGGCTGGAACCAGGTCGATCAAGGGCAGTACGATCGCTCGGACGACGTGTTCGGCCCGACGGCGGGGGCCGCCCTCTACCGTCGAGACCTGATCGACAACATCGGATTGTTCGATGAAGAGTTCGTGGCCTACTACGAGGATGTCGACCTCGCTTGGAGATCGCGCTTGGCGGGCTGGCAAGCCCGGTACGCCCCGCGGGCCGTCGTCTATCACAAGTTTTCCGCGTCCCACGGCCGAGGCAGCTCGCTCAAGACCTACCTCTGCGAACGCAATCGCATTTGGAACCTGGTTCAAAACTACCCGTGGCGGTACGCGGCGCTGACCGTGCCTTGGAATTCGGCGCGAGTCCTCGCAGGACCGCTTCCCTGGGACGGCGGTCGGGAGCCTGCGTCCAGTCGAATCCAAAATCCGGTTTTCGAGACGGCTCGCGCAATGGCGCGGGCACGCGTGGATGCATACGCCGGCATTCCTCGCGCCCTCGCCAAACGAAGGGCGCGGGCAGCCGCATCGCGTGTGAGTCCCGCGACGGTTGGAGGCTGGCTGCGCCGGTATCACGTGTCGTTTCGGGATGCGGTCCTTGCATGATTGGCGACGCAACGACCGCGGGCGCAAGGGTCGCGCGCGAGCGCTGACGGGGTTCGAAGGAATCGGACATGAAACTCGCCGTGCTCTACGACTTCCTGGAGACGATCGGGGGTGGCGAACGCGTGGCCCTGACGCTCGCCGACCACTTCGGAGCGGACCTCATCACCACGAATGCGGACCCGACGCTCTCGAGCCGGACCGGGTTCCCCGGTGTCAACGTGATCAATCTGGGACAGCTGCGGTCACGACCTCCACTCAAACAGATCGACGCGGCTTGGAAGTTTAGTCGGGCAAGATTCCCGAAGTACGATTTCTACGTCATCCTGGGGAATTGGGCCGTATACGCGACACGAAACCACCACCCGAATCTCTACTACTGCCTCACGCCGACGCGAATGCTGTACGATCAACGCGACGCCGTGATGCAGCGACTCGGCCCGATGGCTCGGCTCGCGGCTCGGCTATGGATGGGCTTTCAGCGCCCGTCCGACCGTCGCGCGATCGCACACGCCGATCGGATCGTGGCAATCAGTCAAAACGTCCGTCGGCGTGTCACCCGCTACTATCGTCGCGAGGCGGACGTGGTGTACCCTCCTATCGCCACGTCGCGGTTCCGCTTCCAGGAGGTCGGTGACGCCTGGCTCTCCGTGAGCCGGCTGTACCCAGAAAAGCGCATTGACCTGCAGTTCGAGATCTTCCGCCAACTCCCGAGGGAGAAACTGATCCTGGTGGGAGGATACGCGGCAGGAGATCGGGCCGCGACGTACCTCGGGCGATTGAAGCCGCCACCGAATGTGACCCTGGTCGGCGAGATCAGCGACGATGCCCTCGTGGATCTGTATGCGACCTGTCGCGGTCTCATCACCACCGCGGTCGACGAGGACTTCGGCATCACTCCCGTGGAGGCCATGTCGTCGGGCAAGTGCGTGCTCGCGACAGACGAAGGAGGGTACCGCGAGACGGTCGTCGAAGGCAAGACGGGATTCTTGCTACCTCCGGTTCCGAATGCATTCACCGGGAAGATTCAGGAGCTCGACACCGCGACCCTTCGTTCGATGCGAGGTGCCTGCATCGCGCGGGCGCAATCCTTCGATGAATCCGTGTTTCTCCAGAAGATGCGCGCGCTCCTCTCCTCCGCCACGTCCTAGGTGCGAATCCGCTCGGAAGGGCGATATCGTTAAGGAGGGGTGTCGAACTTCCAGACCGATGGCGAAGTCCGCCCTCGTGACGGGAGCTACCGGCCAAGATGGCTCGTATCTGATGGAACTCCTGTTGAACAAAGGGTACGAAGTGTATGGACTCGTGCGACGGCTGAGTGTCCCGAACACGGGCAACATCCAGCACATCGTGGACCGGGTGACATTGATCGACGGGGACTTGATCGACCAATCCTCTTTGAACGCGGCGGTAAAGGAGGCCGCCCCCGATGAAGTCTACAGCCTCGCCGCCCAATCGTTCGTGGCGACCTCCTTCGTCCAACCTGTCTTGACCGGCGAAATCACAGGACTGGGCGTGGTCCGCCTCCTGGAGGCCGTCCGAGCGAACGCCCCCGATGCGCGGCTATACCAAGCCTCGTCCAGCGAAATGTTCGGACGCGTGGACCGCGAGCCCCAGGACGAGAAGACGGCGTTCCATCCCCGTAGTCCCTACGGAGTGGCGAAGGTCTACGCCTACTGGGCGTGTGTGAACTATCGCGAAGCCCATGATCTGTTCGTCTCGAATGGAATCCTGTTCAATCACGAATCGGAGCGGCGCGGCCTGGAGTTCCTGACTCGCAAGGTCAGCCATGGAGTCGCTCGAATCCAGGGAGGGTTGGCGAAGACGATCGCGCTCGGCAATCTGGATGCGAAGCGCGACTGGGGGTACGCCCCCGAGTACGTAGACCTCATGTGGCGTATCCTCCAGCACCGGGAACCGGACGACTTCGTCGGCGCGACCGGCGAGGCGCACTCCGTTCGAGAGTTCGTGGCGGAGGCGTTCCGCCTCGCCGGCATTTCGAACTGGGAGAAGCACGTGACGATGGACGACAAGAACCTCCGTCCGTCGGAGGTGTACAACCTTCGCGGGGATGCGAGCAAGGCGAAACGAATCCTCGGCTGGGAGGCGAAGACCCGCTTCAAGGACCTTGTGCGCAAGATGGTCGAGGCGGAGATTCGCGCGCTCGAAGAAGCACGGCCGGCCAGTTGAGCCCTCGGCGTCTCAGGGTCTCGGAGGGGACGGAAAGCATGCCGTGCAATGGGGGTCGATGTCCCCCATGCCCTTGTGGTACTCGCAAAAGCGTGCCGTCAACATGAGATTCGAGCAGAACTGATTCACAGTGGCGATCTGATCGGAGAGGGTCATCCCGCTCGCGAGGCTCTCCGCGAGACCGTGAACGAAGGGCTTGATCTCCGGAAAGAGGCGGAGCATCTCCTGATCAACACCTCGGCTTTGGGTATTGTAGTGGCTCACGGCCGCCTGCGTGATCCCCATTGCGCGGGCGACGTCAATCTGTTTCATCCTGTAGGTCCGGAGAAGTTCGCGAGCGAGCCGCGCGCGAATCGTGGGAAGCAACTTGGCAACTACAAGCTCTTGGGGCTGAAGCATCCGGGCGAGCCTGGCCTGGTAAGCCGAAATGAATACTGTATAACACGGTATTTAACCGTGCCCCTTTTTCGTCGCTCGGACGATTTCTTACTTTTATCTCCTCGAACGCTTTCTATGGAGGCAAGTCTACATGACACAACAGCGAGGACTCTCCCAAAAGTCGAGCCCGAGCTGGACTAATGTCGGATCGGTCGACGTAATCGCGTATGCGTCACCGTCGGTGGTTCGGGAGACCGTCAAGACCTGTTGACCATCGACGACGAGGAGCATACAGGCGCAGATAATCGCGCGGACCTCCGCGGCCTTCGCAAGCTCCTTCGCAACCGGAATCTCCGGCACGGCGAGGCGGACTCGGACCCGCCGACGCGCGACTCGCACCAGATCGTCCTCCAACTTTCGGAAGACTTGCTCATCAGAAGCCAAGAGGACGACGTCCTTCCGAGCGGACGCGATGAGGGTTTGCGCCCGAGCGACCACGTTGGGAAGGCCCTTCACGATGTACGCGACATCCATCGCTGGAGCTTTGGTGCCAACTCGGAGTGGCTCGAGCAACGCGGCCACACGCACGGTCGCCGCGCGGCGGCGTTCGTATTCTGCCTGGACCATGCTGGAGAGCTTCAACTCGATTTCCTTGGGCGGGACGACACGATAGGTTTTCGGCTTCCCTGCCTGAACCTCCACGAACCCTTTCTCCGCGAGTTCATCAAGCGCGTAGTAGATTTTTGAATCCGGGATTCCCGTCTTCCGAACGAGATCGCCCGCCGTTGCGTGGGTCGTCTGGACGAGAGCACAGAACGTTTGGGCCGCACGTCCGCTCACGCCAAGCTCTCGGAGCGTGCCTGCGATCCGATCGAGCGACGGCTCTATCGCATCCTGGAACAAGGCGTTCGCCCGGACCTTCACTACCGCCATCTGGGAGGCCACGGAAGGGAGGCTATAAGAACTTGTCTACTACCTAGCGGGAGTAGGTAATCATGGAACCGTCCCGACCGTCGGACAAGCCGCCGGAACGCGGGCCCCAAGACTCGAAAGCAAGGGGCTGTTGCGGCGGTGCGTGCTGCTGCGCCTGTTGCGGGTGCTGCGGCTGAAACGCGAACGCCTTTTCGGAGGCGAGCCCCGCAAGGGACCGCCTCCATCCTTTTGAATGAAGTCGAGAAGTGGGCCGAACCCGGAACGGCTCGAACGAAACGGAACGAGACCGTCGGCGGACAAGCCTCAAGTCCTGGAGCGCTCTCCTGCGCCACAGCCCATGTCGTTGCCAAACGAATCCCGGGTTCTATGCTTCTTCGATGGGGCATGTCCTCGAAATCAGTTCGGGACTAAGGGGCCGATGCGAGCCTCGTTCGTGGTGGACGAGACTCGGATCGTCCGCGAGGTGCCGGATCTCGTGACATCCTCGGGCCCCGCGCGCAGCAACAATATTGCGGAATACCAAGCGCTCATCCTCCTGCTTCGACACCTCCACGAGCTCGAGCGAAAGGCAGAGTCGCGGAACGCATACCTGATCTGTGGCGATTCGCAGCTCGTGATTCGCCAAATGCGCGGGGAGTACCGGGTGACGAAACCCCATCTGGCGCAACTGCATTCCGAGGCGTCTCGTCTCCATTCCGGTCTCGACGTCGAATTCCAATGGGTTCCGCGAGAAAAGAATCCGGCGGGGTTTCTGCTTGAGTCTTCCACTCACGTCGAAACGGAAACAAGCGGCAACCGTGCCTGACGCGGTCGACGGGGTTTGCGGTCGACCGTGGATGCTCGGCCCTCATCAAATCGGGACGTCTCCGTTGCACAATTCGCTCCGGTATGGTCCCTTACTTGGGCCTCATGATCAAACCGGTCCTCGTTGCGGTGAGACGGATGCACGGGATTGCGCATCGAAGTCGCTATCGCCTTTGATTACATCCGCAATCAATCATGTTCATTGTTCGAGGACCCTAAACGCCGCGGTAATACCCATTCCCAGCCAGTCCCGGGTCGATGGCGGGCCGGCCGGTGATGAGTGAAGGGCGTCGACATGGGTTTCCATCTCGGCGGACCCTTTGTGTTCTCTTGATCTTGCTCGGTCTTGCAATCTCCGGGGTCGTGGCGGGCACGTGGTCCTCCTCGATCCGGAACTTACTCTCTCCGATCCCCGACAGGGGGAGTGTGACCGATTTGGGTCTCACGTCCTGGAATCCGCATGTCTCTTGTTCGGCGGATCTCGTCACGATCCGCGACGTGCTTGGCCCGGCCTACCCCTCGCAGACCGTCAATGGCAGCCGCTACCAGACAAACTCGACCGCGGGCGGCATCCCGCAGGAACGAGCGCTCTCGCCCCCCTGCACGATCACGAATCGGACCGGTCAAGTCCTTTCCTCGTTCGTCCAGATCAACGGGGTCTCTCTGTACGGCTACGGCGTGAAGACTACGGATTGCTCCGGGTGGTACTCGAAGCAGAACGGTGGTGGGCGGTATCCAGGCAACCAGACATTCTGCACGAATGCCGGACAGATCATCACGATCGGGACGAAGAGCGGCTACATGAAACTCGAGATTGACCGAGACTGGTTGGGGAAGGGATACTGCGGTGTCGGCGTCTCCTATTGCGACAACGCCACCTTGGGCCAATACCAATCCAATGGGAGCATCTCCCTCGATGTCCAAGGCTTTGTCTTCTGGGAGGGCCCGTGGCATTGGGAGGTGCATCCGTTAACCGGATGGAGGCTTTCCGCCCCGCCTACGGCACCTTCGGCTCCGCGCAACCTCGCGGCGACGGGCGGGAATGCGCAGGTCACGCTGAACTGGCAGGCCCCCTCCTCGGACGGTGGATCACCGATCACGAACTACAAGATCTATCGAGGACTGGTTCCAGGCGGGGAGAGCCTCCTGACGACCGTGGGGAACGTGCTCACGTACACGGACGCCGCCGTGACGAACGGAATCCCGTACTACTACCAAGTCACTGCGGTCAATAGTCCGGGAGAGGGTGCGAAGTCGAACGAGGCTTCGGCGACGCCGAGCGCGCCGCCGCCCCCGCCCTCGCCTCCCTCCGCCCCGATCAATCTCGCGGCCACCGCAGGGAATGCGCAGGTCATCCTCACGTGGCAGCCACCCGCCTCGGACGGAGGATCGGCCATCACGAATTACCGAGTGTACCGCGGCGCGACCTCGGGCGGTGAGGCACTCCTCTCCACCTTGGGGGTCGTTACATCGTACACGGACACCTCCGTCACGAACGGCCTGACATACTACTATCAGGTGACTGCAACGAATGGGGCCGGGGAAAGTCCAAAATCGAACGAAGTCTCCGCCACTCCCACAGCACCGCCGCCTCCGCCTCCGGACTTCGGCATCAGCGCCGCGCCGAGTTCTCTCACGATACATCTTGGATCGTCCGGCACATCCACGATCACTCTGTCCAGTCTGAACGGATTCGCAGGAACGGTCAGCTTGAGTTCGTCAATCGCATGCTCCGGTACCTGCATCATCTATCCGACCGCCACCCTGACCAGCGAGTCCGAGAAAATCATGCCCGCTGAAGCGGCCTCGATCTAGACGCCACTCGGCCGCACTCATAGAAGCCACCAGGGAGAATTGAACTCCCGACCTGCCGCTTACAAGGCGGCTGCTCTACCGACTGAGCTATGGTGGCGCCTCGAGCCGATGGGACGTTGCGGTAAAAGCGTTTTCGCGCGATTGTAAGCCGATTCCCGCAAAAGAATCTCATTCTTGGGAATCATGGAAAAGGCTTTATTCGAGCCACTCAGCCTCCTCGGGTTGCGTGACCGGTCTTCCTTGTCCAAATTGCGGTAGCGAGCTCGCCTTTCTGGAGCAATATCGACGGCATTATTGTTACGCCTGCGGCCGATACGCACCGGAAGGCTTCGGCGATCAGGGTGCGAAACGGTGTCCGATGTGCACCGGCATCCTGTCGTATGTGACCCAGTACGCTCGGTACTATTGTTTCCGCTGCAACGCCTACCCTCCGGAAGGCGTCTTCATGGAGACGAAGGTCGAACCGACGCCTTCGCCCACGCCGCCAATCGCGGAACCTGCCGGCGCAAGCCAAACGGCTCTGGTCGTCGTGGAACCGGCCAAGACCGAGGAACCGAAACCGGTCGCGATCGAACAGGAACCGAAACCGGTCCCCGTGGAACAAGAGACGAAATCCGCGACGGCCGTCCCGGCGGAACCGACGCCCCAAATGGAGCCTGAGCCGAGAGTCGAGGAGGAAATTCCTCCCGAGGAACCTGTCCCACCGGTCGCGAAACCTGCCCTCGTCCGTGCGGAAATCCTCGTGGCGAAGAAGCCTGTCCTGATGGATCTGAGCAAGGCCTACGACCTCGACCCGACAGGGACGAAGGAACAGATCCGAGAACGACTGTTGAGCTACCTCGATGACAGGGAGGCAGAGCGGCAACCGGAGACGACGCTCGTGGAGATTCCGATCGAGTTTCCGCAACCATCGGAGGAGTCCGCTACACCTCCGACACAGGCAGAACCTGAACCGAAAACAGCCCCTCGCATGGTCATCACGGCTGCCCCTCGAATGATCCCGGAGGTACCGAAGAAAGTCGTTGACTTCTTGCCGCCCTCGGCAGCCCCAACGGCGCCCGTTCTCATAGACGCGACTCCATCTTCCACGACCGTCACAGAACCCGACGTTGCCCCCGCCGCGGCGGCGACGCCCGTCCTACAGGCGGTCACCGAACCACGACCAACGACTCCGTCGACCAAGGTCGAGCATCCTTGTCCCACCTGTAGCCGCGAATTGACGTACATCCCGCAATACAACCGTTGGTATTGCTACTCCTGCCGAGCTTATGCGCCGAAGGCGAGATCGAAGTTTGCGTGCCCGAGTTGCGGCGCCGCCCTCCGCTGGATTCCTCAATATGAGCGATGGTGGTGCGACGCGTGTCGCCGATATGCCCCCGCGGATCTCCCAAAACCCGAACGGGCCTCCATCGTCGCAACCTCGGCTTCCGCAGTCGCTCGCGGGGCCTCGGTGGCCGCAGCGACGATCGTCCATCAGCACCGCAGCCCCGGGAGCGGGATCGGCCTCGTCGGGTTCGGCATGGTCCTATTCGTGCTGTACGAAGTCCTCGTCGACCTCCCCGTCGCACTCTCCACCGGAGCGGCCTCTCTCCTCGCGCCGGACGTCGCCTTCGGCCTGCGCTTCTTCGCCTTTGTCTTCGTCGCCGTCGGAGCAATCATGGGCCTCTATGCGGTTCGGGATCGGCGCTGAGCGCGCAAAAGGTTTTTCCGCCTGGCTACGTTCGACGCGAGCCCATGCGACTCCAGCAACTCGTGAAGGACGAGCGACGCCCGCGGGACTTCGACCCCCGAGAGTACATCTCCACTTGGACCGAGAAGGACCTGCTCCATGACAAGGTCGTGGACTCCTGGGTCATCATCTTCCGCACGCGAGGCTGCTACTGGGCCCGGGCCAGCGGCTGTTCGATGTGCGGCTACGTGAACGACGTCGCGCAAGAGGTCTCGCCCTCTGATATCCTCCACCAACTCGACACCGTCCTGAGAAAACATGAGTCGCAGCCGATGGTCAAGGTCTACACGTCGGGAAACTTCTTCGACGACCACGAAGTTTCGCCCGAAGTCCGCGAGAAGATCCTCGATGGCCTGGGAGACCGCTGCGACAAGGTGATCGTGGAGACCCTTTCCCACCTGTTGCGAACGGACCAGGTCGAACAAGCGATGAACCACGTCGACGAACTCGAGATCGCCCTCGGCCTCGAATCGACGAACGAGCGCGTCCTCCGGCACGCCGTGAACAAGGTGTGGGGCCTCAAGGAACACGCACACGCGGCGCAACTCGCCCACCTGGCTGGGGCGACCGTGAAGACGTATCTGCTGATCAAACCCCCTTTCCTCACGGAGCGGGAGGCGATCGAGGACGCCGTGCGATCCGGACACGAGGCGGACCCATATAGCGACACGGTCTCCTTCAATCCGGTGAACGTCCAGAGCCGGACGATCGTGGATCGTCTCTTTCGACGCGGGGAGTATCGCCCCCCCTGGTTGTGGTCCGTCGTCGAGGTCTTGGAGAGGACGCGGGACCTCCGGGCGCACGTGAAGTCTCATCCGACGGCCGGGGGCATGGTACGAGGAGCGCACAACTGCGGAACGTGCGACCGCAAGGTGGTGCATGCGATCGAGGAATTCTCCCTCGGCCTGCGACGCGAGTTCGATGACCTCACCTGCGAATGCAAGGACGTGTGGCGTACCTATTCGGACGTCCAGGAGTTCATGTTGACTCCGGCGGACCCGATTGCGATTCTGGAGACGTAACGTTCATAGGAACCGCGAAGTTCCCGAATCGGATCACGATGCGCGACTACGAGCTGAAGCGGGGAATCGCGAAAACCCTCGAGGGCGATGGACTCCGACAGATCGGGAGGGAGACCTTCGGGGAAGCCAGCACGGAAGGCAACCGGATCATCGTGTCGTTCGGAGCAATCGAGAAGATGATCGCCTGGACGGACGGCAAGCGATTGTTCGTCGACACGACCATGAAACCGGGCGCGCCGGACCATGTGGCGACGGAAACGATCAAGGCCTTCAACACGTTTCTCGAGAAAGCGACTGGTTACACCGCGAAAGAGCGGAGCAAGAAGGCACAAGCGGCAGCGAAAAAGGGAGGGCCCTGAGGGGCTCTCTCGCTGACGCTCGGCCTCGCCGGGAAGAGAGGGTCGGGGCGGCTCCGGTTCAACCGAAGAGCGCACCGAGCCCCGCTGCCGCCTCGTCTTCGGAGACTTTCTCTTCTTCCTTCTTCTCCTCTTTCTTCTTCTCTTCCTTCTTTTCGGCGGCGGGCGCGGCCGCGGGGGCGGGGGCGGGCATCGCGACGGCGGCCTTCAAGGCCTCGTCGATGTTCACGCCTTCCAGAGCGGCGGTCAGGGCCTTCACGCGGGTCTCATCGACCTTCACGCCGGCTGCCGTCAAGACCTTCTTCAGGTTGTCCTCGTTCACCGGCTTGCCGGCCGCATGCAGGACCAGCGCGCCATAGATGTATTCCATCCGTGTTCACCTCCTTGTCCGTTCATCATCCGAGTTGCGAGCGAAGCTCCTCATCGGCCGCGCCGGGTGCACGGGCCGCGAGGGCGAGCATCCGGGCCTGGGCCTTGGCCAACAGGAGCTTGACCGTTTCCTTCGTCGGGAATTCCGATTCAACCGCGAGGCTCAGCGCCTCCGCGTGGGCTTTCGCGAGGAGCGGCCGGATCGTCTCCTTCGTCGGATAGGCCAACGCGAGCGCGAGGGCGAGGGCTTCCAGCCCCGCCTGAGCAATCTGTCCCCGGACCACGACGTCGTCAATCGCGAGCGTCTCGCGCCGAAAGACCGTGCCCGCCTCGTACGCACTGCGGAGGTCAAGGCCGACGACGAGGGGGAAAATCTCAAGCCGCGCGAGCTGTTGCGCGACATCCCGCGGGATTCGCTGCCCGGCTTTCACCATCAGCTTGTCCTGGCGGATGACGACCTTGCCGCGCTCGATCGCCGCCGGGATTCCTGCCCGTCTCGCCAAGTTTCACGAGGTCCGGTTTCTTCGAGCTCGCCTGTTCCAACGCGAGCCGGAGAAGGTTGTTCTTTGCGACCGTGATCGTCGCGCGACCCCAAAGTTTCTTGCGGATCGACTGGAACTGTGGAGCGGGAATCCCGTGGATGTTCACGATCCCGACCACCTGGGCCTGCGCGCATCGGGAAGCGAGGTCCTCCACGAGCCGTTTCTTGACCGGAGCGACATGCGCCATCGACACCACCTCAGAGGTACCTCACCGCGGGACCCATCGTCGTCTTCACGTAGACGGACTGGATGTTGAAGCGCCCTCGCTCGAGCTTTCCCACGACCCGGCGCATCAGGGCGTCCAGGTTCTCGGCAAGATCCTCGGGTTGCATGTCGCGCGTCCCGATCGCGGCATGGAACGTCCGTTTGTCGCGACTTCGCACGCGGACCGTGTTCCGCATCGCGGTGATGAGGTTCGTCGGGTCGGCGGTGGGCGGGACCGGTCGCGGCATCTTTCCCCGAGGCCCGAGGACCACGCCGAGTCGCTTGCCGATCACCGGCATCAAAGGGGCCTCGGCAATGAAGAAGTCGCACGATTGCGCGAGGGCGCGAGCCTTCCGTTTGTCGGTCGCATATTCCTCAATCTCTTGCGGCTGGATCACCAAGTCGGCGACGTTTCGCGCCTTCAACGCGAGCTCGCCGGACGCGAAGACGCAAATGCGAATCGGCTTCCCCCGGCCCTTCGGCAGGACGACTTCCTCATCGACCCGGTTCTTCGGAACGGACAGGTCGACGTCTCGCAGGTTCACGGCGAGCTCGATGGACTCCTTGAACTGTCGAGGCTTTGCGGCCTCCAGGAGCTTCCTGATGGTCTCGACCGAATGCTTGTCCGCCACGGAACATCGCCACCTGCAGTTCGCTCGGCCAATCCAGCCTCCTGCAAAGGGAAGGCGACGAAAGGGCGTGGCCTTAATAAGGTTTCTGGGAACGCCTCACGAGGTGGGATTTCCGGTCCGCGGTTTCGCAAATCAACCTCTCCGCAGCCGTCCCGATTCGTTGACGCAGAATCCCGCTCCGGGACGATTCATCCCTGCGGGAGTCGCCGCACGAGCGACTTGGGGATCACGAGCTTCGCCGTCCGCCAAGGGTCGACGTCCTGGCTGATCCTGAGATCGCACGCAATGCTCGCGAGCATGTAGGCCTCGTCCCAGGAAAGGTCCGCGCCGCGGGCGAGCATCTCCACTCCGTCATGGGTTGCGAGTTTTGCCGCCTCGTCCAGAGTGGGAGCACTCGCCAGGGTCATCCAGGAATCCGCCGTCTCCACGAGGGGCCGTTTCAGGGCAACTCCCCGCAGGACATCGACTTGGACGCGGACGGTCCCCGCGATCTCAATGCCCGTGACGCAAACCTCACCGTCGGCCATGAGGGCGTGGATGTCTCCCATCGCAAGTTGGGCGCCCGACTGGAACACAGGCAGGTAGACGGAGCTGCCTTTCGAGATTTCTTTCGTGTCGAGGTTCCCCCCGTGATCCCCCGGGTAGAAGGTCGTCCATTCCTTCTCCGCGGGTGCGACCCCAATCGTGCCTACGTGCGTCCGAGTCGGGACTCGAATCCGCTTCGAGAAAATCGCGATGCCGTCCTCAATCGGTATCATCTTCGTCCGTGATTTGCGAACCTCGTCACCCAAGACCCCATGACCGGAGACGATGGACTGGAAACCTAATTCTGCCACACGGATCTCGCGAATACGGATTCGGATCACGTCCCCCGCGCGCGATCCGATCACCCCGACAGGTCCCGTCGCTCCGTTCACTCGATCCATGTCCAAGTCATCGAGGGTGTCTTTCTCCGATCGGATCTGGCCCCCGCACGCGTCCTGACATGCGAACTCGACCGTCTCTCCCGAACGGACCTTCGCAATCGGAGTCATGCTCGGCCCGAATGTGTATGTGATGCCATCTTGGAAGGAGATCCTCCGCATCGAATGCCTCCCCTCTCCCGGAGGAATCAGTCGACGGTAGATAAGGAGCGTGGCGGACGCTAACCTCGAGATCCGTTCTGCCACCGCGGCGACACGGGATTCCCGATCTACTTTGGCTATTATCATCCGCAAGATGATAACCGCACACAATGCTTTTGTAGGGAGAGACCTTGGCCACGGCGATGAGGGAGGAGGACGCGGTCCGTGCTCTCGAGACGCTCGGCTTGACCGGGAAGGAAGCGTCCGCCTACCTGAACCTGCAGCAGAGCGGCGCTTCCACCGCGCAGCAGGTGAGTCAGCTGCTAGGCGTGCAATACCCGGCCGTGTATCGCATCTTGCAGTCCCTCCAGTCCAAGGGATGGATCGACGTATCTCGGGAGCGACCGAACCGATACCGAGCGAGAGCCCCGCGAATCGTCGCCGAGGAGGCCCGACAGTCGAGGAATGACGACCTGCTGGCGGCCGTCGAGGTCATCGCGGAGCTGAGGGAAGCACCACCGCCGAAGGGACGAGACACGGATACGGACCTGTGGATCTACAAGGGCGCCGAGCCGATCGGACGCAAGTTGCGAGAAGTGGTCCTCTCGAGCAACAGCCAGATCCTATGTGTAAGTCCGTTTCCGGTCGCTCCGGAAATCCTCAGGCTTTTGTTCGACGCCCTCGGACGCTCGCGACGGCGCGTCCGTGTCGTGCTGAGCGAAACGAACCGGGCGGATCTGGCGGAGATTGGCGGCCTCCTCAGTCGAAACATCCGTGTCCAATTTCACTTCCCTCCGCGGCCGCTCCCGAGGACCCGTTTGGCACACACGTATGTCTTCCCGAGCGACGAGGAAGTCTTCATCTTGAATTCCTTCTATCGAGACGGGAAATTCGTCTCCGACAAACTGCAAGGCCTATGGGTCGGCGACATGGACTTCGTTCGAGTGCAGCTCGAAGCGATGCTTCTGCATCTTTCCGAACCCCGTGCGCGGAGGGCGCTCCCTCGATCGCGGTGATCCTGGCCCTGTCCGGGTGTTGCCCCCGAGGTGCGGACGTTCACTCAGCCGGCTAGTTGCTTGTCGTACTTGCCCGCCTGAATCTCCTTCGACGCGTCCTTCGCGGGCTTTCCCTCCACGGTGACGCCCATCGAGACACAGGTACCGACGACCTCCAGGACCCGGGCTTTCATGGTTTTCGCGAGCATGGCGTCGGCCTTCATGTTCGCGATTTTGATCGCCTGCGCCACCGACAGGTTGCCGACCCGGGTCTTGCCGGCATCTCCCGAACCCTTCTCGACCTTCAGTTCCTTGACAATCAAGGCCGACGTCGGCGGTGTGCCGACCTCGATCGAAAAGCCCTTCGTCTTCGGGTCGACCAGCAAGGTGACGGGGACCTTCATCCCCTCGAACGATTTCGTCTTCTCGTTGATTGCTTTGAGAATCTCGACGATGTTCACGCCGAGAGGTCCAAGGGCGGGGCCCAACGGAGGGCCGGGCGTGGCCTTGCCGCCGTCGACCAGGACTTGAAGCTTCTCGACCATGGAACAGAACCTCGGTGCGCGGTCCTCAGCCGGCGTTCCGACATAAACGTTTCGCCCAGGCCTCACTTGTCTTCTTCTTTCTGGAGGACCCGAACACTGTCGCCGCGAACAGTCACAGGAATCCGCACCATCGCTTCGAACAGCTCGACCGTGATCTCTTCCTTGGTCTCGTCAATCTTCATGACGCGGGCTTTCTCGCCCTTGAAGGGTCCGGCCACGAGTTCTACGATGTCGCCCTCCATGATGCCGCTCACGATCGGTTTCGGCGTCAGGTAGGCCTCGATCTCGTTGAACGAGATCCCAGTCGATTCGCCTTCGCCTTTCACCACGCCCCGGGCGCGTCGTAGCCCCCGAACGATCTCCTCGAGTCGGTCGGGGTTCATGCTCTCGACGTAGACGTACCCGCGGAAGTTCGCGGGCACCAGGATCGAGAACACGCCCACGTCTTTGGCCCTTGCCCGCGCGTAGATCGCGTCCGCCACGGCCCGCTCATGCCCGATCGAAGACTTCACGGCCAAAATCGCCTGGCGCGCGCTGAAGCTGAGCGTCTTCGCGTCGAAGGCCCCCGGGTCGCCTTTCGAGATCGCGTTCACCACGACATTCAGTCGATCGCCATACCGGGCGCCCTTCGGACAGGTCACGGACAGTGTGATCTCGCGTTGGCCATCCGCGATCAGCATGAACTCTTTCTCCGTGACCTTCGTGAAGGTGACGTCCCAGACTTTGTCCTCGACCCCATGCAGCTTCACCGTCCATTCGGGCGGGTCCGGAAGTTCCGAGTTGTAGATCAGGTCGATCTTGAGTCGGATCGTGTCGTCTTCGGTCCCCGTGTTCGTCACGACCAGGTCATATTCCTTCGTCTGGCCGGCCGTGAGCGAGACCTTCTCCTCGGTCAGGTCGAGCTTCACGCCGTAATGACCGACGACCGGCGGCTCGGGTTTCGCCTCGGTCCTCGACTCGCGCTTCGAGATGTCGTCAAGCAGTCCCATCGGATCAGGTCCCCACGACGCCGAACAGTCCGCGGAACACGTCGGGTCCGTAGCGCATGATCAGATAGATCACGAAGCCGAGGGCGCCGATCGCGACGATGCCCAATCCGGTGATCATCACGACTTTCGAGTATTCGTCGGAGGTGGGCTTGCGTGCCATCTTGAGGACGCGACCGTACTTCCCTTTCCCGAGGCGCTTCACCCGCTCCTCGATCCGACGCTGTACGTCCCAGCTCTTGTCCACGATGTCCGCCATGTCCCTCACCGTACGATGTCGACCCCACCATGGGGGCGCACGTGTTCGCCGGGTCCTAGAATCTGTTTCGATCGGACCCCGGTCAGGATGAGCATGACCCTCAGCTTGTGCTCCAGGCTCGGATCGACGGCGGCGCCCCAGATGATCCGCGCGTTCGCGGCAATCCGGCCCTGGACGATCTCGGCCACCTTCTCCGCCTCGGAGACGCTCATGTCGTTCCCGCCGGTCACGTTCACGAGGGCGCCGGTGGCGGCGCTGATGTCGACGTCGATCAGAGGCGAGTTGATGGCTTCCTCGATCGATTCCTCCGCGCGGTTATCCGTGTCCGACTCGCCGAGGCCGATCATCGCGACGCCTCCGCCCTTCATGATCGTCTTGATGTCGTTGAAATCCAGGTTCACGAGGCCGGGCTTCGTGATGACCTCGGTGATCCCTTTGATGGCCCGCATGAGCACGTCGTCCGCCACCTTGAATGCCGCGTTCAACGCAAGACGCGGGACGAGTTCAAGGAGTTTGTCATTCGGGATCACGACCACGGTGTCGGCGAAGCTCCGGAGTTTCTCCAGGCCAAACTCGGCGTTCTCCGCTCGGATCGCTCCTTCGGCCCGGAAAGGGAAGGTGCAGATCGCAATCGTGAGAGCGCCCGCTTCCTTCGAGAGCTGCGCGAGGACCGGAGCCCCACCGGTCCCCGTGCCCCCGCCGAGGCCACACGTAATGAACACCATGTCCGCGCCGTGGACGACGGACCGGAGCTCGTCGGCTGCTCCCCCAGCGGACTCCTCGCCCACCTGGGGAAGCGCTCCCGCGCCGAGCCCTCGCGTCACCCGACGGCCGAGGAGCAACTTGTGTGGGGAT
>VBMN01000143.1 GCA_005878385.1 Methanobacteriota archaeon | reverse complement strand
TCGTGGTCTTGCCCGCACCGTTCGACCCCAGGAACCCGAACGCGTCGCCCCGCGCGATTTCGAGGTCGACACCCAGGAGGGCGTCCAAGGGCTTACGGAAGGCGGCGTAACGTTTCTTCAGTCCCTGCACGCGGATGGCTGCATCCGCCAAGTCATCCCCCGCCACGCGGTCCAGAAGGCCCGCAGACCAGTTGAATCGGAAATCACGCTAAGAGCTTTCCGCTTCGCAGGACCGGCAGGAAGGGTTTTGGGACAAACGTCGATTGCATTCCATGGCGGTTCAACAGAAGGACGAACCGGTCTCGGACGGGCGAATCCGGGCGCACCTCTTCCGGATTCTAGCTAGAACCCAGCTATGCTCGATCGCGACCGTGGGTCGCGGGAACCGCGCTCACATCAACACCGCGTACTTCGCCTATTCGACCGGTCTCGAGCTCTATTTTCTGTCCGATCCAGAGTCGCTCCACTGCCAGAACTTGCTGGCCAACCCATCCCTCGCCATGACGGTGTTCGATTCCTCTCAGCGATGGGAGAGGGCGGGACAGGGGGTCCAGCTCTTCGGTGCAGGGCGCCGAACCGAAGGGCGTCAAGTCGATCTCGCAGCGAAGGTCTACGGGGCTCGCTTCCCGGCCTTCGGGAGATGGCTCAAAAATCAAACCGCACAAGGTCGCCGACAAGCCGCACTCTTGCGGTCCTATGCCTTCTTCCAGTTCCTGCCGGACCGCGTGAAGATTCTGGACGAGACGGAATTCGGCGGGGCGGTTTTCGTCATTTCAAAGGTGGAGCGAGAGCGAACCGCGAGGGGGTCCGGGCGCGTGCGTTTTCGATGGCAGAGAACGGAAGCCTTTGTTCCGGACTGAATTCGCTCAAACCTTCCCTGACGGCGGTTCCATTCTTGAAAACAGCCCGCGATCAGAAGGGTCTCTTCTCACGACCGATTCCAGATCAGATCATGGCAGGCCGACGGCCATCTCCCTTCGCCGTATCCACCGCATGTAAACGTGGGATATATCCAAATCCTCCCCGTTTTCGGCGCCGCGTGGAGGGAGAGGATTGGGTTCTCTACGTCTGGATATGAGTGTCTCTGCGAATGATAATCGGTCTCGGCGTTCCTTGGACCTTCCGCCTGGCAGTAAGGTTCTGGCCTGGGTGGTCGTCGTCATCTCGGTTTCTGTATTCGTCCTCCTCGCGGTCGCCGCCCCGACGCGCGCCTCGACCGCGTTGCCGAAGTGGAACGCGGGCGATTACTGGTCGTACGACCTGACCGCCAACGCGGCGCCGTACGGATCCTCCTCTGGCTCGTGGCGGATGGACGTGGTCGGCACGGAATCCCTCACGATTGGAGGGTCGATGTTCAATGCGTACCACGTGAAGGACAACGTCAGCATGACGGTCACCTACGGTAGCTCGACGGCGACCATTACGGTGAAGGGTGACTCATGGTATCGAACCTCGGATCTGGCCGAGGCCAAACAAGTCGTCGCCTTCAATTTCGGCGGGGCCTCATCGACGACCACCACGACCAACATCCCACCGCCCTCCTACCAGTGGCCCCTCAGTGCGGGTGCATCCTGGTCCCAATCGTATGAGATCAAGACGTTCCTTGACTACGGGAGCCTCACCGCCACGACCTTTGCGAACGTCACGAAGACAGTCACCGTGGAGGCCGATACATCGATCACGGTGCCGGCGGGGACATTCACCGTGAATCGGGTCACCGAGTCGGGCGGTGGTAACACGACCACGTCCTCGTGGTCCGAAAAGGCCGGGAACACCGTGGCCAGAGAGTCCACGAGCCCATCCGCCCTGGGCCCCGAATCGATGAAACTGAAATCTTACAGCTACGGAACAGGGACCGGCACGGTCGGCGGACTGTTGCTCGGGTTGGATTCGACCACGTTGGCCATCCTGATCGTCGTTGCCGCCGCCGTCATTGCCGTGGCGGCGGTCGGAATGCGGCGACGATCTCGGAGGAAGCAACAGGTCCCGCCACCTCCTACGATGGGCCACGACATGCCTCCTGCGTCGTCCAGCCAAGGACCCGGCGAAATTCCTCCTCCGAAGCCCTGAACCGCCGAAATATACAGACCCCCGGAGACTACGTCGAGGAGGGTTAGGTTCGTCCCGCCCGTGGCCCCACAATTTTGGAGGAGAAGCAATGCTACCAACCCTGATTTGCCGTCAGGGATGGCCCGTATTCGACTCTCCCGAAAAGAGATGGGCTCGACCGGATTCGAACCGGTGACCTTCGCCATGTCAAGGCGATGTCATAGCCACTAGACCACGAGCCCAGCGACCGCGCCTAACCTCCGACCCGGTTTAAGCCTTTCTTCCCGGGTCGTCCATCGACCTTCGGAAGGTCGGGCCTCCCCAGACGACCGGTCGTCACTTCGTCAGCGCGGCCACAATCGCGTGGCAGAATGCCGGTAAATCGTCCGGGAAACGTGACGTGATCAAGTTTCCGTCCACGACGCAGTCTTGGTCGACCCAGTCGGCACCGGCGTTGATGCAATCGTCCCGCACGCTCGCGTACGACGTCATTCGGCGTCCCTTGACGATGCCCGCGCTGATCGGCACCCACGCCGCGTGGCAGATCGATGCAACGATCTTGCGGGCGTCGTTCATCGACCGGACGAAAGCCAGGATCTCCTTGTGCTGGCGCATCCGGTCCGGGCCTGCGACCCCTCCGGGGATGACGACGGCGTCGAAATCCTTCGACTTCAGGTCGGCCGCTTTCATGTCGACTTCGCACGGATACGAGTGTTTCGAACTGTAGATCCGCTTCTCGTGCCCCGCAAGGACGACCTCGGCCCCTTCCTCAATCAACCGATAGTACGGGACCCAGAGTTCGAGGTCCTCGTGGCCGTCTTCGGCGAGCACGACAATCTTCCTCCCTTCGAGCGTCATGAAGGCGGCAAGGCGGTCCGCGGAGAAATGCCTTCCGTTGAGCGCGACGGTCCATCCAGCGACCCGCCTCAGCCCGCCAACATGACCACGTTCGGGATTCCTTGGAAGTGCTTGTCTCCGGTCACCAGGTCCGAGTTTCGCGCTTGGGCGCAAGCCAGAATGATCGCATCTACCATGTGGAGGCCTTCGCGGATCTTCAAATCGGCCGCTTGCTCGGCCACAGCGGCGTCCACGTTGATGACTGAGGTCCGGGACTTGATGAACCGGATGCGATCCGCCGGATCATGCCCTTCCCGGAGGTACTTGGCTCTGATCTCGGCGAGGCAGACGGCGGGCGTGAACAGGACCTCCCTACCCTCGAGCAACGCCTTGATTTCCGCACCCGCTCGGGAGCCTCGGAAGTATTCCACCCACGCCCAGGAATCAATGGTCTTCATGGGCGTCGCGTTCGTCCCGCAAGGCTTTCGTGTTCAACCACGGATCCGCGCCGAAAAGCGTTTCCTTGGAGCGGAACAGGCTCTTCGCCAAGATCTCATTGATTGCATCCGAAAGCCCCCGGGGCCCGACTTTCCTCAGAAGGTGATCCTTCACGTCCTCTCGCAAGAGGACCGTCGTCTTCACTGGCATGATGTATACGTAAACGTATACGTATACATATACATTTTGTGGCTCGATCGCGACGGTCAGCCCCGAGACCGGAATCGGAATCGACGGACCGGAAGCGATATCTCCCGTCACGGCCTCGCACGTCCGAATCCGAGGTCGCGACCGTGACGTCGAAGGACAACTTCGAGTTCGCCCACGAACACCGCCGCGAAGTGGCCTGGATGTCGCAGAACACGAACACGCTCCCGGTCCATCCTGCTATTCTGGACGCGATCCGGCAGAGCGTCGACGACCGCGAGTTCAACCTCTATCCACGGAAGGCGGGAGTGCCCGGCCTCGTGGAGGCGATCCAGGAGGATCTCGGTCTCGAGGGCTTCGACGTGCTCTTGACGAACGGCGGAATCGAGGGGGAATACATCGCCACGCGGTCGTTCCTCGCTCCCGGAAACGAGGTCCTCTCCACGGACCCGTCGTTCCTTCCGATCCATGACCAGGTTGCGATGTCCGAAGCGCGGGCCGCGGAGGTCGACATCTATCGGAAACCCTACCTTCTCACACCCGAGTGGGCGAGCGCGGCGATCACGCCGGCCACGAAGATGCTCCTGCTGATCGACCCGAATAACCCCCTCGGTTCCGGCTATGCCCGCGATCAAGTCCGCGGCCTCTCCGACGTCGCACGCGATCACGACCTGTGGCTCATCAACGACGTCACGTACCGGGACTTCAACAAGGAACACGTGCTCGCGGCGGCGTTTTATCCGGAACAGACCCTGATCTCGTACTCCTTCAGCAAAGGACCCGGTCTCGCGGGGATGCGCATCGGGGCTCTCCTCGCACCTCCGGGCGGATCCCGCCACGCGACGCGCGATCCGGCCGGGACGGTGATGAAGGCCCTCCGCCATTATGACACGAACGTCCTGGGCGTGAACGTGCTCGCGCAACGAGCGGCCCTCGCCGCGCTGCGCACGAAGAAGGAATGGCTCCCGGAAGTGCGGCGGACCTGCGAACGGAACCAGGCCACCATTCGTCGCGCGGTTGAGAAAGTCGACGGCGCCTCCTTGCCCGTCTATCCCTCCAAAGCGAACATGTTCGTGATCGATCTGTCCGGCACCGGCGTGAATCCGGAAGAGGCCGAAGAACGCCTCTTGTTCGATCACCTGGTCCACACGCGCGCCGGATCCTATCTGTCGAGGAGGCACGGAAGCAAATTCCTCCGGGTCTCCTTCACCGTGCCGGAACC
>VBMN01000024.1 GCA_005878385.1 Methanobacteriota archaeon | reverse complement strand
CTTCCAGACGAAGGTTGGAGCCTCCGGGCCCCGAGGAAGGACGAAGGGCGCTGTCGACGATCGCCCCGGTCGAGTTGATCCGGTATGTGACGCCACCATTCTGGCCCATCGAGTAGTCGTAATAATTACCCAGGGCAACGAATGTCCCGTCGCCACGGGAGACGATTCGCCAGCAGTATTCGTAGAGGGACGGACTCCCGCCGAGTTCCGTCCACTGCGGGACCAGACTCGTCGTGAAGCGGGCGAAGATCGGGTCGTAGCTCGGATACGAGAAACCGAGATAGTAGAGATCTCCGTCCGGCCCGCGGGTGATCGACCACCCGTATTCGTCATCCGGCAGGTTCAGGCGTCGTTCCCCGAGGATGGCGCCGGACGCGCTGAACGCGATGATCTCGGCGTCCGTCCGACCGTTGAAAAGCCGGGTGGCCGCGACGTACGCAGTGCCGTTGTCGTCGAAGGTCGCGGTGTATGGCACGACCGTCCCATTCACGAAGGCGGCCCAACGGGTGCTGCCGTTCGCATCGACCGCCCAGATTCCTCCCGACGGAGCGGACCCGCTCACAGCGCCCGTGAGCAGGGCGCCGCCCGAGATGGGCTCGAACACGATTCCGGTCGGATATGCGAAGGTATTCGTGAACTTCGAGAACCCGAGAGTTCCGTCGGACAGAATCTTTCCCACGATGGTGCCCGCGGAATTGTTACTCCCGAACTGGCCTGTGAAATACACGGTTCCGTCGGGGGTCACGGACAATCCGCCCGGCGCCAGCGACCCACCGAAGTTCAGGATGCGCTGCCACATCACGTCCCCGCGGGAATCCCGTTTCGCCAGAAACGCGCCGGCCGAGTAGGCACTGGTTGTCCCGAACTGGTAGACGTTGCCAGACCCGTCGACGCCGATGAAGCCACCCGCTTCCATGGCGGCACCACCCAACGTGTGGCCGTATTGTACGGTGTCCGCCGTCGCGCTCGGGATGAACAGGAACGCAACGAGCGCGACCCCTAGAAGAATGGCATAAGCTGTCCGCAAGTCTCCCCCTCCACGGCATACGCATGGATTTCAGAGGTATTTGTGGATTCGTGCGATGTTAGGGTCCGAACTGACTCGGTGAGCCTTGATGAACGGGCGTGGCGACTAAGGGCTGGCGGGTCCGGACCTCCCGCGCTGGCCCCGAGATCCCCTCTTAAAAACGGCTAGTACTCGAGCACCTGGAATTCGTTCCCGTCGGGGTCCGCGAACCAGAAGATCGTCCCCCAGTCCTCTTTCTTGACCGGGTGCGTGATCTTGACGCCCTTCTTGCGGAGTCGGGCCTCCTCCTTCACGGCGTCCGCCGTGGAGAACATGAATCCGGTGTTCCCCTTCTCCGGGCGGGAGTCCGGACAGAGATGGAGGTGGACGTTCGCGCCTCGCGGGGCGACCGTGATCCAGTGGGGGAACGATGTGACGACCCGGAAACCGAGCTTCTCCTTCCACCACTTCATCGCTCTTTTCTCGTTCCGTACGACGACCGCCACTGTCGCGAATTTAAGCATGGCCCGAGAAGCGGGAGGCGAGAGATAAGTTTGCGCTCGCGGACTCACTGCACGAGGTCGTCCTGGATCGACCAGTCCCAGTCGCCCTTGTCCGATGGCAGCCGCACGTCGCCGTGTTTCTTCCGCCATCGGTAATAAGCCTCGTTCTCCCGCTGATTCACCGCCTCCAGACTTTGATCGTCGGCGCCGGAGAGGATCACTCCGGGCATGTGGCCTAGCTCCCGGAGGACGTGTTGGAGGTCCCGCATCACGACCGAAAGGCGCGACGGCATCTCGCTGAGCCACGATTCCAGTCGTCGGTCGCTCGACTTCACCGTCTTGAAGATGCCCGTCGTCGCGGGACCGGTTACGCTAAAGAGCCGCTCGAGCATCCGATCCCGCAGAGCGGCTTCGCTGTTGAACGTGTGGACGCCGTCGTAATACCGGTACAGGTTTCCGGCCACCTGATCCGGCGCGGTGTCAAGCAGGCGGTGGAGCCCGCCGATCGTGAGGAACCGTTCCCATGCGTCGTCCGGGAACGCGTCCACGGACGAGGCCCAGGTGCGCAGGCCATCGCGACTCGGCTCGCCGGTTACGCCCTGGCGGACGAGGGCCATCCTCCCGTCGAGGGTGTCCAGATGCTGGGACATCTCCTGGTGGAGCTCCCACAGGGCGAAGCCGAAATGCCGCCGGACCTCGGCCCGGCGCAGGGTCTGCTGGACCGTCTGCGTGAGGAAGACGACTTCCATCGCGACCGCGGTCGGCAGGATCAGTTCCACGGGAACGTTGACGGCCCGCGACAGGGAGTAGGCGATCGGTGGCACGACGCAGACGGCCACGACGAGCCATAACGGTACCCCGAGTACGCTCCCCCGCATACCGCGAACCGATTCCTTGATGTACCTTTAATCTTCCGCGCGCTGAAGCGTGGGGCGTTGACAAAACGCACCAATGCGGCCGCGAGTGACCCATTTCGCGCACGACAATCGTCGAAGGCCCATCAGACCTCGCCTTCACGGAGCCGCTCGAAGTAACTGTCGACCGGATTGAAGGCGATGAACAGGACGGGGAGCGCGAGATAGATCAGGAAGGAGAGAATCGGATTCACAAAGGCCAGGATGATGGCCACGAGGGCGATCGCGGGACCGACCGCGATCCACTGCCGGACCTTCCGGACCAGGGTTGGATCGAGCCCGCGGACGACCAGCCCATGGTCACCGGTCAAGTACCACCAGACGACGTAACCCAGGACGGTCAACAGTCCGATCACTCCGCCGTAGAGGGTGAGGGCAATCGGATCCGTCGGATTCGCGCCGAGGACGGACGCGACGAACGGGATCAGGGCGACTCCCATGAAAAACAGGACGCTCAGCCATACGAGGGTCCGGTTCACGCGAACGACGAAGTGAAACGTCTGATGGTGTGCGAACCAGAAGACACCGAGGACGACGAAGCTGATGACGAAGGTTCCGAATCGAGACGTCAGCGTGGCGAGTCGGCTCAGCAAGTCGACGGCACCGGTGCTTGTCATATCGGGCAGCCGCAGGTCCAGGACGAGCAGCGTCATCGCGATCGCGAAGATGCCATCGGCCAGTGTCAGGAGGCGGCCCGGCGCCATCCCAACCCCGCGGTGTCCTTCCGGTTCCATTCCGATTCGCCCGCCAGAGAGGAGGTTCCGGTCCTAACGTCCCGCGGACGGATCTCGCGCCCCGCGGGACGTTCCCTCAATCGACTACTTCTTTGGCTTCTTCTGTTCGAAAACCCTGACGTCACTCATTTCGCGGAGCAGGACGGACTCTCCCACATCCTCGCTCATGAACTCCTGGAACTCCTCCGCGATCCGAA
>VBMN01000064.1 GCA_005878385.1 Methanobacteriota archaeon | reverse complement strand
CGGCATCTCCATCGTCCGCACGAACCCGGCGTTCTGGTGGCACGCGTTCTGGTGGACCCACGTCGTCCTCCTGTTCACGTTCCTCGCGTACGTCCCGCACTCGAAGCACATGCACATCCTCTTCGCGATCGTGAACACGTTCTTCATGGACCTCACCCCGAAGGGCGCGCTGAAGAAGGTCGACCTCGAGGCGACGCAGACGTTCGGCGTGAACCGGGTCGAGCAGCTCTCGTGGCGGCAACTCCTCGACGGGTACGCGTGCACGGAGTGCGGGCGGTGCACGGACAGCTGCCCCGCGAACGCGACGGGGAAGCCGCTGGACCCGATGCGGATCATCACGAACATGCGGGACACGCTGGACGAGCAGGGGTCCGCGATCGTGGCGGGGAAGACGGAGGGCCTCCCGGACATGTTCGCGACCGTCCATCCGGAGGACGGGATCTGGGCGTGCACGACGTGCTACGCGTGCGTGTACGAGTGCCCGGTGATGAACGAGCACGTCCCGAAGATCATCGAGATGCGGCGGCACATGGTCCTCACCCAGGGGAAGATGCCGCCGGAGGCGATGGAGACGATGCGGAAGATCGAGCAGAACTACAACCCGTGGGGGATCGGGTGGGACCGCCGCGGGGACTGGGCGGAGGGGATGTGGATCCCGAAGCTCTCGGAGGGCGGGCGGTACCTCTACCTGTTCTGGGTCGGATGCGCGGGCTCCTTCGACGACCGGAACCGGAAGGTGACCCTCGCGTTCGCGCGGATCCTCCAGCGGGCCCACGTACCGTTCGCGATCCTCGGTCCCGAGGAGAAGTGCACCGGGGACCCGGCGCGGCGGATCGGGAACGAGTACCTGTTCCAGACGATGGCGGCGGCGAACGTGGAGACGCTGAACAAGTACGAGGTGAAGAAGATCGTCACCGCGTGCCCCCACTGCTTCAACACGCTGAAGAACGAGTACCCGCAATTCGGTGGGAAGTACGAGGTCATCCACCACACGCAGCTCCTGAAGGAGCTCCTGGACGACGGGAGGATCACCCCCACGAAGGAGGTCGCGGAGCTGGTCACGCACCACGATTCGTGCTACCTCGGGCGGTACAACAACATCTTCGACGCGCCGCGGGACGTCCTCAAGGTCCTCCCCGGCGTGAAGACCGTGGAGATGTCCCGCTGCCGCGACCGGGGGTTCTGCTGCGGGGCGGGCGGCGCCCGGATGTGGATGGAGGAGACGATCGGCGAGAAGGTGAACCACCGCCGTCTGAGCCACGTCGAGGAGACGCATGCGAACGCGGTCGCGACCGCGTGTCCGTACTGCCTCATCATGCTGGACGATGCCGCAAAAGCGAAGAACCGCGAGGACATCCGACGGTTCGACATCGCGGAGCTCCTAGACAAATCGTTATAAGAAACGAAACTCCGAGGCGCGAAGATTCATGTAGCGCGGCCGGGGTCAAGCCGGAACCTCAGGGCCACGGAACATGGTCGTTCCCTCGTATCCCGACATCGCCGCGACCGTCGCGAGGATCGCGCTCGGCCTCCTGTTCCTCCCGCACGGCTGGCCGAAGATCAAGAACGTGAAGGCGACCATCGCGTTCGTGAAGGGCACCGGGTGGCCGGGCGGCGCGGCGTTCGCGGTCTTGTTCACGCTCCTCGAATTCTTCGGCGGCCTTGCGCTCATCGTCGGATTCCTCACGCAGTTCATCGCCCTCCTGTTCGTACTGGAGATGGCCGCGACCACGATCTTCGCAAAACAGAAACTTGGGAAGAAGTACATCAGTGGTTACGAGCTCGATGTCGGCTTCCTCTTACTGGCCTTGGTCGTCCTGCTACTCGGGGCAGGCCCCTGGTCTCTCGACCGAGTTCTCGGATTCGCCTAGAGCGCATCGATCTTCTTCGCGAGCTCGAAGTCGAGATGCGTCAGTCCTCCGCGATCGTGGGTGGTCAGCGTCAACTGAACGGTCGCCCACGAGTTGCGAATGTCCGGGTGATGGTTCATGGACTCCGCGAGCTCGCCGACCTTGTTGATGAATCGGAGCGCCGCTGGGAAATCCTTGAACGTCCACGTTCGCGTAATCGCGTTCCCCTCCCGCGACCACTGCGGGATTTCTTTCAGCCGATCCGCGATTTCGGCCTCGGAGAGAAGGGTGCGCCGCGCCATGATGATCTGTGGGGCTGCAATGCCGCCACCGGGGAAAAGGGCTTGGAACAAGAAATCAACCTTGTTTAAGGTTAACGCACCGTCCTCGCCCTCGCTCGCTCCATGGCCTCATCGCACAATCACGATCGGCGTCTGCGCCACAATGTCGAATCCCCAAGCGATATCAAGGGCGACATGCAGCATGTAGCTGTAATATGAATAGGTCCCGCGGTAGCTCGAGGCGACGTCAGCCGGAATCGGAATCTCGAACGTGAACGGTACGCCGACCCGGATCTGCTCCATCGGCACCGAGACTTCGGTCCGGTAGGTCTCCGTCGTCTCCTCCTGGCCGTCCGCCCGGGCCCATTCGCCGCCGATCAACCGTGTGTAGACCCGGCGAACCCTCGCGGTCCCGATGTTGCTCAGCGTGATCCGACACCCGATCACTTCTCGCGCGAAGAACCGGTCTCCGTCGAGCTCCACATAGACCTGCGGGCCCTCCGCCGCCGAACGGAAGCGGACGGGTTGCGCATATGTCCGGACACTCGGCCGATCGTAGAACACGAAAATCTCCGTGCTCCACGTGGTGTCGATCCACAGCGGGACATCGAGTCGCGCGGTGAGGACGTACTTCACGTTCGCGTGGCGTCCCGCGTAGGAGGGAAGGCCGTGCAGCGGAATCTGGAACCGGAACGGGAACCGAAATGTTCCCGCGGGCAGGGTCCCTTCCCCACGCAACGGCAGCCGCCATTGGACGATGTTCGCGCTCGACCTGTATGTGTGCGACTGCTTCCCCTGTTGTCGGGTGATGACCGTCTCCTCCGTCCCCGTGAATTCCACGTACAGGCCCCGGCTCGACACATCGCGACTTGCCTCGACCACGACGGTCCCCTCGATCACGTCGCCCGTGTAGTACGAGGTCCGTGGAAGTTCCACGACAATCGCACGCGCCATCGAGTCACCTCATGCCGGTCACGACTCACCGGACGAGGAAGCGGGTCCCGCAATAGCCGCACGTCGCGATCCCGAACCGGTCCACGTTCGTTGGCGGGCCGCCGCAATTCGGGCAGTTCAAGGCGACCGGCCCCTGCTGGCCCGCGGGCACCATCGGCTGCTGGATCGGAGGCGGAGGGGGGATCGTCCTGCGGCCGACGCCTTGCGCGAAGACGACAATCAAGATGATGACGACGAAGATCACGGGGACGCAAAGGAAGGCGGCACTGGAAAACATCAGGGAACTCGGACCTCCCACGAGGGAGAACATGATGACCCCGAAAACCGCGAGAAGGACGAACACGAGGACGATCCCGATCATCGCGGCCTGGGGGGGACCTCTCGGCCCGGTCATCCGATACGATCCGAGGGGTGGCGGCTGCACGGGAGGCGGCTGCGGCTGGGCCACGCTTCCGGATTGGGAGGGGCTTAGATGAACGCTCCGGGCATCCGCACGCTTATCGTTTCAGCTCCTTCAGGGTCGCGGGGAGCAGTTTGAGGACGTCCGCGACGAACCCCACATGGGCGATTTCGAAGATCGGCGCGGTCGGGTCCGTGTTGATGGCGACGATCAGGCCTGCGTCCTTCATCCCTGCGACGTGCTGCATGGCCCCGCTGATCCCGCAGGCGACATAGAGCTTCGGCCGGACCGTCTTCCCGCTCTGACCGACCTGGCGCGTCTTCGGGAGCCAGTCCATGTCCGTGAGGGGCCGGGAGGCTCCCACGACGCCGCCGATTGCCTTCGCGAACTCCTCGATGAGAACCAGATTCTCCTTCTTCTGGATCCCCCGCCCCGCGGACACGATGATGTCCGCCCCGGACAAGTCGATGTCCTGGACCTGCGGTCTCTCCAATCGAACGAATTTTTCGCGAACCGCCGAGGGATCGATGGACACCGGCACGTCGGTCACCGTCATCGTTCCTCGGGCGGGACCTACCGGCTTCTCAGCCCCGGGCCGAACCGTGACCACGATCGGTCGTTCCGATCGGATCTCGACCTGCGCCTGCACCTTCTCGTTCAGGAGTCGTCGCGTCGCGATGAGGCGATCTCCCTCGACGTCCAATGCGAGGCAGTTCGTCACCAGCGGCAGGTCCATGGCCCCCGCCAGCGCGGGCGCGAAATCGTAGCCTTGGGACGTGTGGGCCACGAGGACGACACGCGGCGCGGTCGATTCCACGATCCCACGGAGCGCCTGAACGTACCCATCCCCGGTGTACTCGGCCAAGGCCGGATGGTCGACCAAGAGGACGTCCAGCGTGTATCCGGCCAAGTGATTCGCGAGGTCTCGGACGCCGCTCCCGAGGACCACGATCCGAGCGTCGCGTTCGTCCCCACCGAAGGCGGCGGCGAGACGCCTTCCCGTCGTAATGAGTTCCGGGGTGGACGGCGCCACACGCCCTTCGAGATGTTCCGCGATGAGGAGGACGCCGCCCGACACCGGATCACCTGCGTACGAAACCTTTGTCCCGCAGCACTTGGGCCAAGCGCTTCGCCTGCTCTTCCACGGATCCCGTGATCATCTCCGCATGGCCTTTCGCGGCGGGCGGCGAGAGACCCCGGACTCCGAAGGAATACGGGAGCGCGACCGCATCCCATCCGTTGAGACCGAGGGCCGAGGGAGCGAGTTCCTTGATCGGCTGCCGCGCCGCCTTCATGATCGCGGGCAGAGGCGCATACCGCGGGGTGTTCGCGCCGAATTGAATCGTGAGCAGTGCCGGCAAAGGGATTGAGTAGACACGCTGGAGCCCGCCTTCGAGTTCGCATGCGACTTCGAGCTGACGTTCTTGGACGACGACGCGCGTGACCACGCTGGCGTGTGGCAGGCCAAGGATCCCAGCCAGCAAACCTCCGGTCGCCGAGTTCACATAGTCGTCCGATTGCACACCAGTCAGGACCAGATCGTGGGGCAACGTCCGGATCGCGGCCGCGAGGATCCGTGCGTTCTTGCCGACATCGAACGCGGAGGGATCGTCGTATGCGATTCGGACGGCCTCGTCCGCACCCTTCGCGAGTGCCTCTCGCAGCATCTGCTCCGTCCGTTTCGGGCCGAGCGTGAGGGCGACCACGCGACCTCCGTGTTTCTCCTTGATCCGTACGGCCTCTTCCAAGGCGTATTCGTCCGCCGCGTTCAGTTTGTAGTTCAGCGAGTCCCGTCGGATGTCCTTCCCGTCCGTCGAAATTTGGAACTGCAGGTCCGGGTTCGGGATCTGTTTGAGGCATACCACGACGTTGAGGGCCACGGCGGACGCGAGGAGGAAACGGACGCTATTTCAAGCTTCCCAAATGCGGCGGAGAATCTGAACGTTCAAGTCGGCGTCTCAACTTGTTCGCGACTCTGAGTGCCCATGCATGACCTAGAGAGTGCGAGAGATCGCATTCGCCCCTTCGTCGAACGCGCCCGACGGTTTTCCGGTTGGCAGCTGGACGAATTCACCCCGAGGCCACTGGAACCGAGTCCCCCGTGGAGCTATGAGGCCCAAGCCGAGGAATTGCTGCAAGGGGCAAGATCGGTCCTGGACATGGGAACGGGAGGAGGCGAGCTGTTCGAGACGCTGAGTTCGGCCCTCGTCGGGCGCGCCGTCGCGACGGAATCTTGGTCGGTGAACGCGCCCCTGGCGGCCGTGAGGCTACGGCCGCACGGAATCGCCGTGGTCCAATCTGGCAGCCTGCGGCTTCCGTTCCGCGATGCCGTTTTCGATGTCGTGCTCAACCGACATGAGGAACTCGAGGCCTCGGAAGTCGCTCGGGTCTTGGCCCTCGAGGGAACGATCCTGACGCAACAAGTCGGACGGAACCAATGGCACGAGCTGCGCACGTTCTTTCCAAGGATGCAGGACTTCGGGGACCTGTTCGATCCCTACCGAAACGGGTTCCAAGCAGCCGGCCTTACCGTGGTCCAAGCGCGGACCCACGAATGGAAGGCCGCTTACCGCGGGCTCGGCGACATCGTGTTCCTCCTCGGCATCGCTCCGTGGGAGATCCCCGACTTCGACCCGCTCGGCCGCGATTTGTCCGCGCTGTTGGCCGCCGAAGAAGCATTCTCGACCGACCAGGGAATCGTCCTCACCGAGAGCCGGTTCCTCCTCGAGGCGAAGGAGACCTCCGGAAGACGACCTGTGGGATGACGCGCTACGCCGAATGCCGTCTTCACGGGGTTAAGGCGCGATCCGCCGCACCTACGGGAAGATGCCCCGCCACTTGTACGCCTCGACGACGCGGTTGATCGCGACCATGTATGCGGCCTGGCGCGTGTCGACCTTCTTCGCCTCGCGCATGTCCCACACGCGGTTGAAGGCGCCCACCATGACGCCTTCGAGCTTCTGGTCCACCTCGGACTTCGTCCAGAAGAATTCGGAGAGGTTCTGCACCCACTCGAAGTAGGAGACGGTCACGCCGCCTCCGTTCGCGAGGATGTCCGGCATCAGGACGATCCCACGCTTGTGGAAGATGTCGTCCGCCTCCGGCGTCGTCGGTCCGTTCGCGCCCTCGCCGATGATCTTCGCCTTCACCCGGGGAGCATTCTCCGACGTAAGGACGCCTTCCAGGGCGCACGGCGCGAGGATGTCGACCTCGAGCTCCAGGACCTCCTCATTCGAGACCGGCTTCGTCCCTGGGAATCCAACGACGGACCCGGTCTTCTCCTTGAACGCGAGGACTTCCTTCGGGTCGACCCCCTTCTCGCTGAAGATGCCGCCCTTCGAGTCGGTCACCGCGACGATCTTCGAGCCTTGCTCGTCGTGCATCAGGCGGGCGAAGTGCATGCCGACGTTCCCAAAGCCTTGGACCGCGACGGTCGCGCCCTTGAGCGTGAGTTTCATCTTCTTCGCGGCCTCGCGGACCGCGTACATCAGGCCGCGGGACGTCGCCTCGTCCCGGCCGAGCGACCCTCCGATCGCGAGGGGTTTGCCCGTGACGACCCCAGGGACCGCGAAGCCCTTGGCCATCGAGATCGTGTCCATGATCCAGGCCATCGTCTGGCCGTCCGTGTACACGTCCGGGGCGGGGATGTCCTTCTCCGGGCCGATGATGATCGAGATCTCGGACGCGTACCGGCGGGTCATGTGCTCGAGCTCGTCCTTCGACATCTCCTTCGGGTTGCAAATCACCCCGCCCTTCGCGCCGCCATAGGGGATGCCCATGACCGCGCACTTCCATGTCATCCAGCAGGATAGGGCGCGGACCTCGTCGAGCGAGACGTTCCAGTGGTATCGGATGCCGCCCTTGAAGGGCCCGACCGCGTCGTTGTATTGGACTCGGTAGCCGGTGAAGACCTTCACGGTCCCGTCGTCCATCTTGACCGGGAAGTGTACCGTGAGCTCCCGGCGCGGATTCTTCAGGATCTCCAGCATGCCGGCGTCCAAGTTCAGTTTCTTTCCGGCCCGATCGATCTGCGTTCTGGCAATTTCAAACGGATTCAGCGTCTCCTTCGGCTTCGACATGCAAACACCTCTCCGAGTCTACAAGACCGTCGACGAGAGTGCCGCGAGTAAGGACCTTTGTCCTTAAAGCTTGCGTCCTAATTCTCTCAGAGATTCCGGACGGCCGTGGGCGGGTTCATGGACTTCCTTCCTTTGCGGGTGAACGCACATACTCCTCCACGCGGACGATATTCCACGGCGTCTCCCCGCGGAGGAACCGGAGCACGTTGTCCATCGCGGCCTCCATCGCCTCCCGCCGCTGAGTGGGGACCGCCCAGGCGATGTGCGGCGTCATCACGACGTTCGGGAGTTCGTGGAACGGCCGGTGGAATGGCCGACCACGCTTCGAGTCCGGATAGGTCCACCAGACGTCGAGCGCGGCGCGGAACGCGGGACGAGTCCGAACGTGGTCGAACAGATCGTCCTCGACGATCAGCTTGCCCCGCGCGACGTTCACGAGGACGGCATCCGGTTTCATCGCTGCGAGGAATCCGCGGTCCACCAATCCGACCGTCTCGCGGGTGAGCGGCAACGTGAGGACCACGAAGTCGGCGGTCGGGAGGAAACGAGGCACGTCCTGGAGGCGCCCGGTCTCATCCGCGGGTGCATCGGGTTTCGCCGAGCGCGAGATCCCGATCACGCGCATCCGGAAGGCCTTGCATCGACGTGCGACCTCCGTTCCGACTCCGCCCATCCCGAGGATCAGGACCGTGGACCCCGCCAAGCCTTGGTTCATCACGTCTTGATTGAAGATCCCGCGGCGGATCTCGTCCGTGCGCGCGGGGATGTCTTTCGCGGCCGCGAGGAGGAGAGCCATCGCGTGCTCCGCGACGGACTCGTTGTACGCGCCCGCGTTTCCGCATAGGATCGCACCACGTGGGAGGCGATCGAAGGGCATGTGGTCCACGCCCGCGACGAGGACCTGGATCATCCGGAGGCGAGGGGCCCGCGACGCCAAGTCCGGAGGCAGTTCCGAGCCGAAGCCCGTGCAAACGAGGATCTCCGCCGTTTCCCAGGCGGCCCCTCGCTGCGAGGAAGGAACGTCCTCGAGGATGAGCGGATCGAATGCCCCTGGCGCCTTGGCCGAGACGACGGCCCGTCGCTCCGCGTCCATCGAGGCGGAGAACAGGACGCGGGGCATGACTGACCCGACAACATGGCGGGACTTGGCCCTTTCGACGGCGGCCGGCTCAACACTCCGAGTACCCGCAGGCGTGGCACTTCACGCATCCCTCTTCGAACACGAGGGACTTGCCGCACTCCGGGCATTCCGGGTTCAGGCCCTTCCGCAGCAGCTCCGCCGCGTCACGAGACTCCTTCTCCAGCTCGACGTCGGTCTCGACGGCGCCGCCGAGTTCGTCATACGTTTCAACGGGCGGCTGCACGCCGGTCTTCTGCATCCCGATGTGGCGCTTGATCGCCTTCGCGATCGCGTCGGGGATCGAGTAGACGCGTTCGCCGTGGTCGACGGCGATCCGCGGGCTGCGAATCCCCTCGAGCTGGTCGATGATCTCGTCGACCGGGACGCCGGACCGGAGACACAGTGACGCGAGGCGCGCAATCCCTTCCGTGAAGGACGCCGTATATCCGCCGCCCCTCCCAATCTGTGCGAAGACCTCGAATAGACCCTTCTCGTCCTCGTTCACGGTCACGTAGAGCGCGCCGTATCCGGTGAGGATCTTCTGCGTGCGGCCCGTGATCACGTCGGGCCGGGGTCTCGGGCGCAGGACCGCGCTCTCCTGAGGGACTTCGACGCGGACTTCCGTCGACTTCTCTGCCTCCACGACGCCGATGTTCAGGACCTGGTCTTCCCGCGATCCGTCGCGGTACACCGTGATGCCCTTGCACTTCAGATCGAAAGCAAGGAGGTAGGCCTTCTTCACGTCCTCCACGGTCGCCTCCCGGGGCATGTTGATCGTCTTCGAGACAGCGGCGTCGGAATAGTCTTGGAAACCCGCCTGCATACGCACGTGCCACTCGGGCGCAACGTCGTGGGCCGTCGCGAAAACCCGCTGCCATTTCTCTGGGACGTCCTTCAGGCCGCGAGGCGATCCGTGGTTGTCGAGGATCTTCTGCACGAGGTCATCGCGCCAAAAGCCCTCGCGTTTTGCAACATCCTCAAAGTAGTCTAGGAAGTACGGAAGCTCATCGCCGTCCATCACACGCTTGTACCAAATCAGGCTGAACTCTGGCTCGCAGCCGCCAGAGGTGTCCGCGATCATCGAAATTGTTCCTGTCGGCGCGACCGTCGTGACGTAGGAGTTGCGAACCTTGAGCCCCTTCTCCCATTGACGACTGCCTTCCCAGGCAGGGTACGTTCCGCGCTCCTCTGCAAGTTTGGCACTCTCGTCATATCCAATCTCTTGAATAAATTTCATGATCTTGCGGCCCCATTCGACACCTTCTTTAGAATCATACGGGACCTCGAGAGCGAAGAGGACTCGAGCAAAGCCCATCACCCCGAGGCCGATCTTGCGTGTGGCATCAGTCATCTCTTCGATTTCCTTGATTGGGTAGGCGCTCATGTCGATGACATTGTCCAGTGCGCGGACCGCGGTCCGAGTCGTGCGCTCGAGTTTCTCCCAGTCTACTTCCCATTTGTTCCGTGCGTCGCGCTTCAGATGACGCTGTAAATCGATGGACCCCAGGTTGCACGACTCATACGGTAGGAGCGGTTCCTCGCCGCAAGGATTCGTCGCTTCCATCTCGCCAACATTCGGCGTCGGCTGACGGCGGCTGTTCTCGTCAATGAAGAACAGCCCTGGCTCTCCGTTCTTCCACGCTTGGAACGCGATCTTGTCTAGGACCTCGCGAGCGTCGAGCTGCCCGACGACTTGTTTGCTCCGAGGGTTGACGAGGTCGTATTTGGTCCCTGCTTTCGCGGCCTCCAGGAATTTGTCTGTAACTGCGACGGAGATGTTGAAATTCGTAATCTCGGTCGTCTTGTCCTTGCATGTGATGAAGTCAAGGATGTCTGGGTGGTCCACGCGGAGGATGCCCATGTTAGCACCGCGACGACGGCCGCCTTGTTTCACGGTCTGCGTCGCGGCATCAAAAATCTTCATGAAGGAGACGGGTCCCGAAGCCACGCCCATCGTAGACTTTACGAAATCTCCTTTTGGCCGCAATCGGGAAAAGGAAAATCCTGTGTTGTGAACCACCGTCATCTTTCCGACTCCTCCTCCTGCAAGATAGTTGTTAAAGTCTGCGACGGTGAAGTCGAAGAACGGCAGCGCTGAGGCAGCTCGCTTCACCGACTCGACGACAGTCCAACCACGAGATAGATTGTCGAGCTGGGCGAGAAGGTGTTGGAGCTGGGCAGGGAGAACGGGTCGCAGCGCTTGAACAAGACGCCGCAGTTTGTCCTCACCGATTCCATCGCCCCACTTTGCATGGTGCAGCCAAATCTGATCTGCGCCTACCGTCACGGCTCGTTTGTGGATTGCTGTGGTCCGCGTCTCCACGCCGGCGGCATTCAACAGCGTCTCCAAAAGCGCGAACGGGACCGGGATTCGAGGATGGCTGTTGTGAGCGAGGCTCACTCGGATCAAATCAAGACGTTCGCTGCGAAGCGAGTCATGAACCCACGGACGAACGAGTGCAATAAGCTCAGGCGTCTTTTTTGCGTCCGCCATGTGGATGCGATACTCGACGCGGCGGCTGCGGCCCGACGGCTGTTTGAGATGCATCGACGGGCTCAGGCCAAGAACGCTGAGGAGGGACACGAGGCGACGGGCGAGTTCTGGGCACACGGTGCTGAATTCAATCCGCCGACGTTTCAGGGAAACGTAACCATCAGAGTCAATCAACCCTCCAAGGAACGCGCCGATGACCCTCAGAGGCGACTTCGCCACCCACTCGGGCAACGTCAGCGACTCCTTCGGCCCAGGTTCGAGCTGGGCCAGTTTCGCGAACCTCGGCACGAATGACCGACTGGTCGTAGTGATTTTCCAAAGGCCTCGATTGTCCTGGTTCGGATTCACTAGCACACCGTAGTCCGCAAGAACCTTCTTCGCGAAGCGCAGGGTCTCCACCCGGCCGTCGAAGAGGCGCAAGCGAAGCGCGCGATAGTTAGTTGTACGATTGTTGAACCAGTCGAGGCTGCCATCGCCAAGGGTGTAGCCCGTCAACCATGCGACTCGCTCGTTGAGGAGCAAACCGTCTTGCTCAAGAGCGACGGAGAACGGCCACTCATCCCGAACGGATCGATTCGGGGTCAGAAGGAGATCGCCAGGTCGCAACTCATCGGCTCTGCGTTCCTCGAGGCCGTTATCGGCAAGGACGAGAAACGGATGCCACTCGCTCGTCCTTACAATTGTCCCATCGCGGCATCGAATCGAGTATTGCTTCTCGGCAGCCACATCCCACTGCCAAAGGTGCGTAACCTGTTTCGGCACAAACCTCCCTGTGCGCGGGTCCATCGCGAACGTTCGGATGCCGAGTGACGATGCATCAACGACCCGGTGATCACGTCCAACCACTTCAGGTAGTCCGCGCGAGCGCACTCGCTCATAGAGGACGCCGATTTTTTCAACACCACAGAATGTTGTGTAGACATGAGCGTCGCCCTCGACACAGCCGCCGCCTGATTGATGAATCAGAGCCTGGTGCTTCAGGCTGTCAAAAATTCCAACGAGGCTGTCGTCTACGGGCAACACGAAACAAGCCGACAACTGCTGCAGTTCGAGCCCCGCGTTCATCAGCGTCGGACTGTTCGGGAGGAAGTCCAGATCCGCTACCATCCGATAGAATCGCCGCGCGGTCTCCTCCACCTGCGCCTCGTCGGCTCCGTATGTCCTTTCGGCTTGTGCGAGGTTCCATGCAACTCTCGCGAACAACTCCCGCGGCGTCTCGATGACGCGGCCCTTGTCGTCTTTCTTGAGGTACCGCTTCTGGAGGACACGCAACGCATTCTCGGACAGCTTCGGATCGGGCTCACGGGCCACGACCTCGAGGGCCCTTGAATCAGCAACCTTGATTTCTTCCATGTCACAACCCTCTTCCGGGGGGACGGAGTCTGAAGCTACAGAAGCAGCAAGACCATCCCTGGGGGGCGCCGCGAAGGACCGTCCGCGGTATAGTCCTTTTTGAACCACGTATGTTACCAGCAGTCCGCACGGCTGTTACCACGTTTGTTACCATACAGGCACGTTCCATATCAAGATACGGACGGAGATGGGTGAACCTATTCCCATGGAGGGACGGCCTCACAGAAAGGGGAGTTTCACGACAGACGCCGGATGCAGGGTCCCGCGGATGTCGACATCCAACGTGGTCCCGATCGCGGAGGCGGACTTGTCCACCGAAGCGAGCGCGATCCCGACGCGAAGAGACGGAGACATCGTCCCACTCGTCACCAGGCCGACGTCCTTCGCCTGGAACAGGACGCGGTACCCGTGCCGTGGGATCCCGCGATCCTCCATGTGCAGGCTCACGAGCCTTCGATATTGGTCTCTCGCCCGTTGTCGCTCGAGCGCATCGCGTCCGATGAAGGGGTGGTCCCATTTCACGAGCCATGCACTGTTCACCTCGAGGGGCGTCTGATGGCCGTCGAAATCCTGACCGGACAACAGGTAGCCCTTCTCGAGGCGAAGGGTGTCCCGCGCGCCGAGTCCGATCGGCCGGATCCCGAGGTCCTCGCCGGATTTCAGGACCGACTCCCACACTCCCAGGCCCTCCGCCGCGGCCGGAAAGAGCTCGAATCCCGGCTCGCCCGTGTACCCGGTTCGGGTGGCGAGAAAGGCGGTCCGTCCACCGGAAGCGGTGGGCTCTCCTCGACGCGGCGTGGAGGGGTCCGTGGCCTGAACGCGCCCCCACCCCTCGATTTCCGGTGGAACCGCCCGCGGCGCGGCCCCCCAGGGCGCCGGCGTCACGAAGTCCAGGACCGTGCCAGCAAAGGGCTTGACGCGCGAGAGGTCCACGGACGTGAACCGCTGAAGGAGCTCGGGTGCCCGGGGTCCTTGCACCGCGAGGCAGAACAACTCGAGGGTGCGATCCGCAAGGCTCACGCCCGGTTTCATGTGACTTTTCAACCACGACATCACCTCCGCACGAGGCCCGGCGTTGCACACGAGAAAGAATCGATCCGGCGCGAGGCACGTGATGATCACGTCATCGATGATTGTGCCGTCGTCGCGCAACAGATGCGTGTACCGCGCGCGACCCGGCGTCCGAGCAATCTCGTTCGCACTGAGAGAATCCAGGAACGCATGACAGGCGGGGCCCTCGACGAAGATCTTTCCCATGTGACTCACGTCGAAGAGGCCGACCGACTTGCGCACGGTCACGTGTTCCTCGACGATGCCCGTGTACAGGAGCGGCATCTCCCATCCGCCGAACTCGATCAACCGGGCACCGGCGGACCGATGCCAATCATACAAGGGCGTGCGCGACGCCATCGAAAAGGCAACGCGCGTCCGAATGAAAGCCTTCCTCCCGGCAAAGCTTATCCCGACCCGCCTCGTTGCCCGCGGCCACCATGGGAATTTTCCGCGAGCTCCGCTACGAGCTCAGCGCCTTGTTCTTCGCCCTCGGGATCCTCGGCATGGTCTTTTCCCTCACCCAGTACCTCGCACCGACGCAGAGCCCGGACTGGCTGAAGTCGATCCATCATGCGGTCGGCGAGTACGTGGTATGGGAAGCGTTCCTCGGCTTCCTCGCCGTGCTCGCGGGCGGTTTTTACTTCATCGACACGATTCGTAAAGAGAGGGAGTTCGAGCGGCTCATCTCGACGACGTCGAAGGAACTGTTCGTGAAGAACATGCGGCGGATCGAGGAGCTCACGTACGACCATCTGCCGTCCGCGTACGAGCGACGCTTCCTCGATAAGAAGCGCGAGTTCCGGATCAAAAGCTGATCACGAGACGTCTCTCGAAAGGACGATCCGGCCGAGACGTTCCACGGCCTCGCGGTCGCGGATCCGGCATCGGACGACGAGCTCGATCCGGTCCGGGCCGTGGACCGCCGACACCACGTCCGTATGCTCGTACAACCAGTGCACCTTTCCGGAAGCCTCCGGGCCGGGTATCAGGACCACGTGGAGTTCGAGTGGATACACGAAGGCCTGGTGGACCGCCTCCCGCAACTCTCGGATGCCGCGTCCGGTCCGCACGGAAATCGCGAGTGGGGCTCTGTGGAATTCCGAATCTTCCAAGACGCTTGCGCGAGCCGCGATTCGTTCTTCGGGAAGAACGTCGACCTTCGTCAGCACCGGGACGACGGAGTCCGACGGAACGTTCGGGAAGAGCGTGCGGGCCGCAAGCCGGACCTTTCGCTGGATCTCCGACTCGGAATCCGTGGCGTCGACCAGGAGGAGGACCAGGTCCGCCTGAAGGATCTCCTCGAGCGTGGCGTGGAACGCCTCGACCAACCAGAACGGCACGCCATCGACGAATCCGATTGTGTCCGTGAGCAGGATCCGTTTCCTCGTCCCGACCAAGCTGCGCGTGGTCGTCGCCAAGGTCGAAAACATCCGATCCTCTACGAGCAGATGCTCGTCCGTCAGGGCGTTGCAGAGAGACGTCTTCCCTGCGTTCGCATAACCCGCGAGGGCGACCAGGTGATAGCCCCGGTCCTTCCGTACGATCCGTCGGACCTCCCGTTCCCGTCGGATCGTCTCGAGTTCGTCGCGGATTTTCTTCATTCGTCGCTTCACGGTTTCGTAGTACGCCTCGACGCGTTGCTCCCCGCCCGCCATGAACCCGGGCCGCTCCCCGATGTCTCCCTCATGGATCCATTCCCGGAGGAGAGGGACCTCATAGTGGAGGAGGGCGAGTTCGACCTGGAGCTTTCCTTCCCGGCTCGACGCGCGCTGCGCGAACAGCTCGAGCAGGACCCGAAGGCGATCGTAGCATTCCACATGCAACTCCCGCTCCAGCAGATAGTGCATCGTCGGGCGCAGCTCCCCGTTGAACACGACCGTATCGACATCGTCCTCGGCGACGCGGTCCCGGACCTCCTCGAGCTTGCCTCGGCCGATGAAGGTGCGCGGGTCCGGGTGGTTCCGTCGCTGGATGATCGTGTCCACGATCCGGTGGCCCGCGGACGCCAAGAGAGCGGAGATCTCGACGACGTCAGGGTCGAGGGAGACCAGGAGGACGTCCAAGCGCCCGTCCGAGGCGACGCCCGCGGCATAAGGCTTTCCAGTGGAAGCGAAGGGGTGGGGGTGACCAAGACGCGAGATCGCTCTTCAGGTCCTGGCTCGGCCCATGACCGCGTCTACCACTAGCTCGCCTGGCGGGACGAATCTCGCAGTTCTTGAGCATCCTCGGCGAAGAGCTCGACTACGCGAGTCCGCCATCGCGGTAAATCGTCGCGCAGGTGTTGCTGTATACGGCCGACGTTATCCACAAAATCGTCTGCCAATTGGTTCTTAATCGTGACACCTTGTGCCGCGATATCGAAAGCGAGTAACAACAAATCTATCGTTGATTTAGGGGCTTGGTCTTTGCCATAAGTGAGCAACTGCGCAAGCTCGCTGAGCCCCTCGAATTCTTCGTGAGGAAGATTCGTCAACCCTCGCCACCCCATCGGTTTCCATGCAATGATCTGCTCCGCGCGACGGATTTTTCTTTTCAGTCTTTCAATCTGTCGATTCCTGGCGTCGACGCGCTCCCTCCTTTCTTCGCCTTCCGCCAACCGCTCAGTCGTGCGGTTCAGGGCCATGGTGAATCGTGCGAGGTCTTTAGTGAATCGTGCGAGGTAAATCGTGGCGATCACGTAGACAACAGTGGCTACGACTAGCGAGATAGTCGCGGCTTCAAGGATATCGACCATTCGGCCCGAACGAACGCCCACTCGCCTCAAGCAGTTTACGCACTCGGTTTCGTACCCCGCAGCTGCGGTCACGGAATCAACCTTAAACCAGGTTGATCAAGCGCTCCGAGAACCGGCGGGAGCCGATTCCCTTCGAGAGGCCGAGGGCGGGATCAGAAGGGATCCGCCCATGGCCATTCCCCAGACGAGGATCGACCAGACCGCGACCTGCTCCCAGACGCCGCGATCGAGGCCCACGTAGGTCTGGGAAATCATCAATCCAAGCCCGATGAAGGAGACGACGCCGAGGGCCGCCGACGCATATCGAAGCGGCGGTCGGAGGAGTCGGGCCGCCAGGATCGCGGACAAGGCGCCAAAGGCGTAGGCCAGGAACGCGGCGCCCGTGTGGATCATGCGGACCGGATTGTCCTCCGTCGCGGGCACGAGGGCGAAGCCGATCGCGCCGATTCCGGTCACGGCCACCGCGATGGGCAGGAGCCGATCCCGGAATGCCCGTACGAGGAACACGGCCGCCGCGAGGAACGCGACGCCCAGGAACAGGATCGAGGCGTTGAACGTGAGCGCACTGGGCCCGACGCCCAGGTCTCCGAGGAAATCATGCGCCACATTGTAGCCGGGATACATGGCTTCGGCGACCGTCATCCCGATCGCGAACCCGATCGAACCGGCGAAGAGGAGCAGACCTGCTCGCCGGCGATCCCGCAGTCCCATACGAGAAACGACCGACTCAGAGAATTTAACGTTTGTCCGAATTCCGGAACCAAAGAGATGCACCGTTACCCTTGAATAAGGTTGATTCGATTCGGGGCTGTGCAAATCGGCTGTGGCGTGACAACAAAGGAGATTCGCGGGCGGCGGTACCTGTATTTCTGGCATTACGAGGAGCGGGGCGGTCGGAGGGTTCAGGCGTTTCGGTATCTCGGCGCCCTTCGGTCCGAGGCCGCGCGACAGAAACTCGAGGAGGCGCTCGATGCGTACCTGGACCGACTCACCGCGGAGCTCCGCCGGCGTCGCGGGGAAATCCTGGCCCGCGCCCTCCCGCCCTGACGACAAAGGCCTTAGGACGGCGGGGCCATGGAACCGATCGATGCGGATCCAGGTCCGGCTCTTCGCGACGTACCGCGAGATCGTCGGATCGCGGGGCCTCACGTGGTCGGCGCGGGACGGCCTCACGCTTCAGGAACTCGTGGACGGAGTGGTGGCGAAGTACCCGCGGCTCGCGGGCCATCGGGACACCATGCTGCTCGCGGTGAATCACGACTTCGCGCCGTCCGATCGCATCCTCCAGGAGGGAGACGAGGTGGCCCTCCTCCCACCGGTCAGCGGGGGTGCGCCATGATCGACGTGCGGCGAGCGCGCATCGATCTCGAGGCCGTCGTCGACAGCGTCCGACGAAACGATGCTGGCGCAATCGTCCTCTTCGTCGGAACGGTCCGTTCGGAGGAAGGCGTGCGGGCCCTGGATTACGAAGTGTACCGTCCGATGGCGATCAAAAGTCTCACCGCGCTCGCGGAGCGGGCGAAGGACAAGTTCGGCCTCACGGATGTGTCGATCATCCACCGGGTCGGCCGCATTCCGGTCGGCGGCGATTCCGTCGCGATCGCCTGCGCCGCCGTCCATCGCGCGGAAGCCTTCGCGGCTTGCGCATGGGTCATGGACGAGGTCAAGCGCATCATCCCGATCTGGAAGACGGAGATCGCCGATCGGCCCGACCGCGTCCGTCGCCGTCGCTGACCCGAAGCCCTCGGCTCTCGCGTCCCTCCGCCTCGATTCGGCGGAAAGATCGGGCGGGACCGCTCCGGCCCCGCGCCACCGCACCCGAGAGGGCTAAAGGTTCGTCGCTTCACGAATCGTCGTGCTCGCCATGACCGTGGCCTCGATCGGAGGCTCCACCGTGTTCGCCATGATGGCCTTCGCTGTCATGGTCGCCGTGTCCATGGTCGCCATGGCCTCCATCGTGGTCATCGTCCGAATGGCCACCGTGGTCTCCGTGGTCGTCATGGTCGTCGGTATCGTGGTCTCCGTTCGATCCGCCGTTCGAGCCTTGGCCACCGCCGTTTGTCGTGCTGGGTATCGTCCCGCACGTGTGGCCATGGCGCGACGGGCACGTCTGATTCGCGGGCGGCTCGGTCGTGTTGCTCGTCGTCGTCGGCGTGGCCGACGGCCGGAGCATGTAGGCGACCAGCGCCGTCGCCAAGACGACGGCCAAGGTCAGCCCCACGAGTTTTTTCAGCCTTGCCATGTGTTCGCGTCTCCTACCATCCGTTGCGTCGCATGGCGGTTGGTGGCGCGGAGAAGGATCGTCCTGGGGCGAACCGCCGAGCGGTCACCCTTCCCATCCCTTCCTGCGCGCAGCCAGTCCGCACGCAGTCGTCTGGAGCCGCGGGCATCGTAGATAATGCTTGTCGCGTCCGACAGGTCGACTTGACAAATCCGTCGCGCGCGCGTGGTGGGTCCGCGACACGGCGCCCGACCGACGGGAAACGCTTGACAAAGGCGCGAGGGAGAAATAGCGCCAGCTGCCATCCGGAAGGGATGGCCAAGATCGTGGACATCGGCCGGAAGCCCGACGTCCACCGGCGCGCCGTGGCGACCGGCTCGATCCGTCTCCGACCTCCCACCGTGCGCGCGATTCGCGACGGTCGGATCGAGAAGGGCGACGTCCTTGCGTCCGCGGAAGTCGCGGCCCTCCATGCGATGAAAAGCGTGTGGCAGGTCTTGCCGCACTGCCATCCGATCCCGATCACCGCGGCGAGTGTGACCTTCGACGTCCAAGGTGATCGGATCGTCGCGACGACGACCGTGGAAGCGACGTACAAGACCGGCGTCGAGATGGAAGCGCTCTACGGCGCCACGGTCGCGCTGCTCACGGTGTGGGACATGGTGAAGCCATTGGAGAAGGATTCGAAGGGACAGTATCCGAGCGCCCGCATCGAGGACGTCCACGTCGTGAGGAAGGAGAAAGAGGGGAAGGCCGGGGAACAGTAGACCTTAGAACCCGAACAGCCATTTTCCGCCAGGGACGAAGTATGGCGGATGAACGAAAGATTTCGATGGCGGAAGTGCGCAAGACAATTTCGACCTCCCTGGCAGCGGCCTTCGGGTTCGTCATTGCCCTGCTATGGAACAATGTGGTAACCGGAGGGCTGAAAGTCGCGGGCGTCGACACTACGTTCGCGAACATCACGCCCATCGGTTGGATTGGCTACCTGGTGACTGCCCTCGTCATTACGGTCGTCATGATTGTCCTTATCATCGTCATCGGCCGATGGGGGAGCAAGTAGATCGTCAGGGTCACGCCCGGGGAGTCGTCCGCCTCGGGCGAAGTCCTTTTATCGCAACGGCGACATGGATTCCAGCCCATGAAAGTCGTGATTCTCGACGGGTACGTGGACGAGCCGTCGAACTTCGGCGTGCCACCGTACATCTCGCCGTATCCACGGTACGTCGCGGGCGCGGTCCGCGACGCGGGCCACGAATGGGAGTATGTGACGATCGACCGCGTTCGCGCAGGCCACCCGGTCGCCGGTGACTTGCTCGTCCTCATCTCCGGCCCAATCGTCCCAGGCAAGTACCTACGTAGCCTACCGATCAGCGAGAAGGAGATTGTCCACCATGCAAGCGCGTTCACGGGACCGCGCGTCTTCGGTGGCCCACTGGCGCGGTTCCGATACTACGACGACTCACTCATCCAACCGTTTGACTGGGTCGCACTGCGGGATCTCGACGCGGCCGTGTACGATCATCTGATGACGGGCGAATGGACGCATCGCGACAAGACGATGGAGGAATGGGATCGTTGGGCACTGCTCGGCGCGGACGTCGTGCGCGATCGGACTCGGTTCCTCCCCGACGCCGCGGATTAATGTGCCGGTGATCCGCGAGTTGCTGGAGGGGATCCGCGTGGCCGCCCCAAATCTCAAGGTGCTTCACACGGACAACGGTGATCCCGCGATGATGATCGCGCATCCGGATGACGCGATGGCCGCGATGCACGATCTGGCCCGTCTTGCATCCTCCGGCAACTCGTTGTCGTTCGGACTCGAGTCTGCGGATCCAAAAGTCACGGAGGCGAACAACCTCAACATCGACGCGGACGGCTGCCTCGAAGCGATCCGCATGGTGAACGAGGTGGGGAGGGAGCGGGGCGCGAGTGGCATGCCGACTCTCCTGCCCGGCCTGAATTTCGTCGTGGGCCTCGACGGCGAGACGAAGAAGACGTTCGAGCTGAACCTCGCATTCCTGAAACACCTCCTCGAGGAAGACCTCTGGATTCGCCGGATCAACATCCGGCAGGTGCGGCCCGTGCGGCGGGAGTTCGAGCCGACCGGGTTGTACCGCGAGTTCCGTCGGTTCAAGGAGGCGGTCCGAACGGCAATCGACCATGAGATGTTGCAGCGCGTCGTTCCCGAGGGGGCCGTCCTGCGCGACGTGTTCCTGGAGCTGCAGGATGGACATGTGACGTATGGCAGACAGATCGGTACCTATCCGATCCTCGTCGGCTTGCCGTACCGGACCGGCATGAATCGGTTCGTCGACGTCCGCGTCGTGAGCCACGGGCAGCGGTCCCTTACGGCAGTCGAATATCCGCTCGATGTGAACCGCGCTCCGCTCGCGGCGATCTCGGCCCTTCCGGGAATCGGAGCGAAGCGCGCAGCGCGCATCGTCCGCGCGAGACCGTTCGACTCCTTGCCCGCGTTCGTGGCCTCGCTCGATGATCCCGCTGCCGGGGATCGCGTCGCTCCGTTTCTCGGCCTCGCGATGTAGAGGCCATAGACATCGTTTGTAGGCAATTCCCAGGTTAACCTTGTTTAAGGTTGAACTAGAAGGAGAACCTTTAGACGCGCCTCGGTCTTCTCTGCCATCCGAACCATGGCCGTCCCCAGGAAACACAAAGAGCAAGCCCCCGCATCGGTGAAGTGCGGCGTCATCACGATCTCCGACAGTCGGACACAGGACACGGACGAATCGGGCAAGTTGATTCGCGATCTCTTCCAGCGGGCCGGTCATTCAGTACTCTTCTCTGCCGTGGTGAAGGATGAATCGAAACCAATCCTCGACGCGGTCGAACAGGCCTCTTGGACCTGCGACGCGATTGTCACGAACGGCGGGACCGGGATCGGAAAGCGGGATGTGACGATCCCCACGCTCCTTCCGACGTTCGAGCGCACCCTCCCCGGATTCGGCGAGCTGTTCCGGTTCCTATCGTACGAGAAGATTGGCGGTGCCGCAATGCTTTCCGGCGCGGCCGCGGGCGTGTACCACGGCCGGATCGTGTTCTGCCTCCCGGGATCCCCGGATGCATGCCGCCTGGCGATGGAGAAGCTGATCCTCCTCGAGCTGGGCCATGCCGTCGGGGTGATGGGGCGTTGAGGCGAGGAACGGCCCACGGACACGAACCGCGGGAACATGCCGGGCACGGGATGCGGCCGTTCAAGGCTCTGATTTCCTTCGAGGACGCGAGGCGGATAGCGATGGATCTCGTACGGCCCATGGAACGGAAGGAGACCGTGGCCCTCATCGAGGCTGCGGGTCGGGTCGCCGCGGAGGACGTGCGTTCGAGGATCGATGTACCTCTCGCCGACCGCGCCGCGATGGATGGCTACGCGGTCGTCGCCCGCGACACGGCCCGTGCTCAAATGAGCCGGCCTACGATATTGCGGCAGCTCGAGGTCCTCCATGCGGACACGATCCCACGGAAACGAGTGACGACGGGAACTTGCACGGAGGTGGCGACAGGATCGACTCTTCCCGCGGGTGCGAACGCGGTCGTCCGGGTCGAAGACACGGAACGTGACAGAAAGGTCGTCAAGATCCTCGCCGCCGTCCATGCCGGCCAACATGTCGTTGCGCGCGGAGCGGACATCCGACGCGGTTCAATCGTGGTCCGTGCGGGGGAGTTACTGACGCCCGCGAAAGTGGGCGCTCTCGCAGCGATCGGAGCGGCGGGTGCGCGGGCGTATTCCCAACCGCGGGTCTCGATTCTCACGACGGGCGACGAGATCGTGCCACCCGGAAAACCGATTCGAGCGGGACAGGTGTACGATATCAATTCGCACACGATCGCGAGTGTCGTCCGCGCACATGGTGGTGTGCCGGTTCTCCTCGGTCGTCTTTCGGATCGGCTCTCGGCGTTGCGTGCCGCGCTCCATCGGGGCATCGTCAACGATTTCGTCGTGTTCTCCGGAGGTTCGTCCGTCGGCGAGCGGGACATCGTCGTCGATGCGGTGCGGTCCATGGGAGATCTCTTGTTCCACGGGGTCGCGGTGAAGCCGGGAAAGCCGACGTCCCTCGGCCGTGTCAACGGAAAGCCCGTCCTGGGGATGCCCGGATACCCGACGTCCTGCTTGACCAATTGTTACCTGCTGCTCGCCCCGATGCTGCGACGCATGGCTCGGCTGCCACTGGCCCAGGCCCAGATCGTCGAAATTCCTCTCGGGAAGCGGATCGAGCGGGCCACGAGGCGTCTCGAGTTTCACACGGTTCGCATCGTGGACGGACAGGCCTTCTCCGCTTTCAAGGAAAGCAGCGCGATCACGTCGATGGCCCATGCGGATGGATACATCGAGATTCCCGCAGACGTCGAACGACTGGAAACCGGCCAGACCGTCCGCGTCACGCTCTTCTGATTTTCGTGGAGGGCGTCCGTCCCACGGCACGATTCTGTCCGCGCGGCATCGATTCCGATTGTCGCAGGGTAATGCTTATAGGGTGGCGGGATGTCGCCCGCGGCCGATGGTCCTCGTCGAGCGCGCGAATCCGACGGATCGTCTCGACGTCGAACGGCTCATCGCGGCTTACCTGACCTCCGAAAGCGTCAAGCCACGCCCCGAGCGGATCACGTGGGCCGTCGAGCAGGTGATGAAGAACCGGGTCGGGGGAGTCGTCCTCGTCGCGCGGGAGAAAAAGGCCGTCGTCGGCGTGGCCCTTGCGGTGTACTCCCCGTCCGCGGAAGAGGGCCGGCTCCTGGTCCTGAACGATTTCTTCGTCGACCCTCTGTGGCGGCGGAAGGGAGTCGGGCGGGCCCTCGCCACGCGCCTCCTCGAAGAGGCGAAGGCGATGCGCGTCGAGCGGATCGATCTCGAAGTCACGCCGACGAACGCGAACGCGGCGGCGTTCTGGAAATCGATGGGCTTCCGGACCGGCGGTCGCACCGTCTACGGTCGGGACATCCTCTAGAATCCGTGGACCACCTTGCGGTGCGCCCGAAACGCTTCTTGTCCGAATTCCTTACCGCATTCCGGGCAGCGGACCCGCGGCCGCGTCCGGTCCGGGTCCTGCGCGTTCAGCGAGCCGAGGAGCTGGGCCATCTCGAACGCGATCTCCTCGGACTCCCCCTCGGATCCGTGGAAGCCTTTCACCTCGCGGAAGAAGTCCATGTGCAGGTCGATCTCGGATCCCTTCGGGACCCGGTCGAGGCCGTGCGTCTCCAGTCGCATGTGGAACCGCTTCCCGTTGTGGAGGGCCTTGAATGCGACCAGATCGAACGTCTCGCGTTTCGGCCCATATCCGAGCGTGATCACCGCGGCCTCGATCGCGGGGAGCGTCATCCGACGCGGGAGGGATGCCTTCATCGGAGTCCTCAATCGTCGTACGCGACCTTCGCGGACACGAGGGAATAGCCAAGCGGGCACTCGAGCTCCGGTCCGACGTCGAGCACGCGGATCCGGGTGCCGGGCTCGATCCCGACCGGGTGGCACGTCTGAAAGTTCGGACAGGCCGCGTTCGCGCAGACGATTTTCTCGTACGCGAGGACGGCTCCCTCGATCGCGGAGCGACTCGAAAGGCTGCAGTCCGGGGCCGCCGGTTCGACCTCGACCACGCGGGCGCGCTCCTCGTTCAGGAGGCAGGGATGGGAGACGTCTCGGACCCGCCGGATCCGGTAGCGGCCCGGCGATGATGTCCCGCTCTGTTTTCCGATCCGCGCCGAGAACCGCGTGAGCTTCCGTCCGCAACTTCGGCGCCGTGCGCTTGGCGTGCGACTGCCCGATGAGACTCACAATCCGAGATGCCGAACCATCCGACCCTCGATGCGAGCGTCCAGTGGCGCATCGACCATGGGACGATCGACCTGCGCGAGCCCGGATACCGCGGGACCGCGGAGGCGATCCTCGACGCGGGCCTCGCGACCGAGGTCCGGCGCCTGATCAGCGCAGGCAAGGAAGCGGACGTGTACCTGTGCGCGTACAACGGCGCCCCGCTCGCGGTGAAGGCGTATCGTCTGTATCGCACGTCCCACCGCGGCGGCCGTCCGATCAAGGCGGACACGATGTCCTGGCTCGCCGCACAAGAGTTCGAGATGATGCGACAGGCTTGGAAGGGTGGCGCCTCGGTGCCCACGCCCGCGCGGCGGGTGGAGAACCTGCTGTCGATGCGTTATCTGGGGGAACCCGACGAACCCGCGCCGCGGCTTCACGATGTGAGCCTCGAGGCGCCCGCGGAATTCATGGAGGCGGTCCTGACCGGGGTGGACAAGCTTGCCGCGGCGGGCATCGTGCACTCGGATCTCAGTGCGTTCAACATCCTCGTCCACGAAGGCGTTCCATTTTTCATCGATTTCTCGGACGCGATCCGGGTCGACCGAACCGGAGGCGTCCCGTGGATCCGCCTCACGCAAGCCCGAGACGCATTGGTCCACGGGTTCCACGCGCTCGGAAAGCACTTCCATCGCTATGGTCTCGCGATCGAAGCAGATTCGCGGGCGGACCGGATCGTCCAATCCCTAGATCGATTCGGAGTCCTGTCGAACCGAACTAGATGACCTTCGTGATCTTCGCGAGTCGTTCCGCCGCTTCCAGGGTAAGTCCCTCGTCTCCGAGAATCGTGTACCGCTCCTTGTTCACCTCATGCGCATGGACGAGGGCTTGGACCACCTCGTCGTCCGTCACGCCGAGGGCCCTGGCGGTCGTCGGCGCGCCAATCGCCAGGAGCGCGTCTCGGACCTCCTGCCAGTTCGCACTGTGAAGGTACATCATCATGATCGTCCCGACCCCGCACTGCTCGCCGTGCAACGCGGGCTTCTTCGCGATCCGATCGAGGGCGTGGGAGAACTTGTGCTCGCTCCCCGAGGCCGGGCGCGAGGAACCGGCGATCGACATCGCCACACCGCTCGACACGAGGGCCTTGCACACGAACCAGGCGCTCTCCTCGAGCCGCGGCTTGATCGTCGACGCGTTCTCGATCACGAGACGTGCGGCGAGCTCGCTGAGAGCGGCCGCATAGGAGGAGAAATACTCATTCCGCAGGTTCCGCGCAAGCGCCCAGTCCTTCACCGCCGCGAGGTTCGAGATGATGTCCCCGCAGCCCGAGGCGAGGAGTCGGAACGGGGATTCCGCGATCACGCCGGTGTCCATGATCACAGCGATTGGCGTTGCGGCACCGATCGACACCTTCTCGCCGTCCTTCTGGATCGACGCCCGCGAGGACACGACGCCGTCATGGCTCGCGGCGGTCGGCACGCTGACAAACGGCACGCCCGCGTTGAAGGACGCGCACTTCGCTACGTCGATTGAACGGCCCCCGCCAACTCCGAGGGCGAACTCGAAAGCCCCTTTGCGGATCCGTTCCTCGCCGTCGCGCACCTCTTCCCAGGTCGCGTCGGGGATCAGGAACTCCGACGTCCGGATTTTCCGCGCCGTGAGCTCCTTCTCGACCGTCTTGCCCGCGATCTTGAGCGTGTTCTCGTCCGCGACGATCAAGGCCTTCTTGCCGAGCTTGAGAGACTGACAGACCTCGCCGACCGCGTGGAGGGCGTCATGACCGATCACGATGTTCCGCGGGAGTTCCATGGCCTTGGACTTGTTGAACGCCTCTGTATCCAACGTGCCGATGGTGGTCGCCTCCGGACCGCGTCCAAGGGGGTGTCCGTACTTAACTCTGACGACCTGGATTGTCAAATCGTGCGCGAATGCTCTCATCATCGACCCTCACCGCGGAACCTTTAAGGACGCTCCCCTCCTGATGCGCCCCCGATGGCGCTCCCCCTCGCCGTCGCCCTCGCGACGGTGCCGGCCTCCGAGGATCTGGCCCGGGGGGAGGCGGAGTTTCTCCGCGGGAACGCCCACTGCGACGCCCGCGAGTTCGCGGATGCCCTGGAATGCTACGAGCGCGCCGCCGCATTCGGATACGAAGACCACGTGATGTGGAACAACCGCGGAGTCGCCCTCGACGGTCTCGGTCGGCATGAGGATGCGATCCAGGCCTACACCCGCGCGATGCAGCGCAACTCGGCGTACGAGATCGCGGCGTACAATCTGGGAAACGCGTTCGCGCAGCTCGGACAGTTCGACGAGGCCCTCGTGGCATACGACCGCGCACTCGCGATCAAGCCGGATTATCCCGACGCCCTATACGACAAGGCGTTGGTCCTCGCGCGCCTTGGTCGCGCCAAGCCGGCGCTCCAGGCTTACGAGATCCTCCTTCGGGCGGACGCCGCGAACGTGGTCGCGTGGACCCGCAAGGGGCAACTCCTCGAGGAGCTCAACAAGTTCGAGGAAGCCGTCGAGGCCTACAAGGCCGCGACCACCGCAAATCCCGGAGACGCGGATGCATGGACCGGACTCGGCGACTCGTTGTACGCCCTCGAGCGATACGAGGAGGCCGTCGAGGCGTACGATCGGGCGATCGCAGCGGATCCGACCAACGAGGAGGCTTGGAACAACAAGGGCTTCACGTTCTTCATGCTCGGCATCCACGAAGAGGCCCTCTCCTGCTACGAGAAGGCCCTCGCGATCAACCCGACGTACAAGCAGGCCTGGTACAACAAAGGCTACACGTTCCACGGGATCAACCGCCTCGAGGAGGCGGTCACCGCCTACGAGAAGGCGATCGAACTGGACCGCGGAGACGAGGTGCTCTGGAACAACCTCGGCAACGCCCTCTACAATCTCGGGCGGTACGGCGAGTCGATCCCGTACTTCGAGCAGGGACTCGAGGTGAACCCGAAATACGAGATCGCGTGGAACAACATCGGCAATGCGCTGAACAAGATGGGGCGGCATGCGGAGTCGTTGAAGTATCACGACAAGAGCTTGGAGATCAAGCCCGATTTTGATTATGCGCTGTACGCGAAGGGCCACGCTCTCGACAACCTCGGACGACACGAGGAAGGCCTCGAGCTGATCGGCCAGAGCCTCGAGTTGAACCCGAACTACGATCATGCATGGATGGCGAAGGCAGAGTCGCTGTACCGTCTCGGTCGGCTCGAAGAGGCCCGCGACGCGCTCAACAACGCCCTGATCCTGAACGGCGAATACGAGGAGGCCTGGGTCTTCCGCGGCAAGATCCTCGAGGAGATGGGGAACGCACTCGAGGCGGAGCGGTGCTACGAGGAAGCGTTGCAATGCTTCCGCGCCTCCCTCGAGCTCGAGCCCGAGAACGCGGAGTTGCACTATCACTACGCCCTCCTTCTGGAGGACCTTGAACGAGCGGACGAGGCGATCGACGCCTTTGCGGCCTCGTCCTCGAGAGGCCACTCGGCCGACGCGCTCATCCATCTGTCCGCCCTCCTGCTGCGCGTTGGTCGAGCCGCGGACGCACTCGTTCCGGCCGATGATGCTCGCTCACGGTATCCGACGGATCCACGCGGATGGCTCGCCGCGGGCCGTGCGGCGGCCGCATTGGGTCGGACCGGGGACGCGGAGCGGTTCTTCCGGAAAGCGATCGACATCGGCGCCGCTCCGGAGGCGAAGCGCGAGCTCGCACGAGTCCTCCAGTCGATCGGCAAAGCGGAGGAAGGCCTGGCCGTCCTCCGAGGAATCGAGACGCCCGACGCCGAGACACTCCTCCTTCGCGCGGACATCCTGCGATCCCTGGGCCGGATGGATGAGGCACTCGCGGACGACGACGCT
>VBMN01000063.1 GCA_005878385.1 Methanobacteriota archaeon | reverse complement strand
TCGAGTTCGTGATCAAGCCCCTCGGTCTCACGGCAGGCAAGGGGGTGCGCGTCTGGGGTGACCACTTCACGACGAAGGCCGAGGCGATCGCCTATGGGAAGGAGATCGTGACGAAACGGATCGGGGGCGTCCCCCGGTTCCTCGTGGAGGAGAAATTGGTCGGCGAGGAGTTTTCTCTCCAGGCATTCTGCGACGGACACTCCCTCGTGCCCGCACCGCTCGCGCAGGATCACAAGCGCGCCTACGAAGGGGACAAGGGACCGAACACGGGCGGGATGGGGTCCTACAGCGACGCGGACCATCTCATGCCGTTCGTCGGGAGGCAGGATTTCGAGGGCGCACTCGAGACGATGCGCAAGACGGTCGCGGCCATGGCGGCTCGCGGCACGCCGTTCAAGGGGATCCTGTACGGCGGCTTCATGGCGACGAAGGACGGACCCAGGCTCCTCGAATTCAACGTCCGGTTCGCAGACCCGGAATCGATGAACGTCCTGCCGATCTTGGAGGACGACTTCCTCGAGACATGCCAACGCCTCACGGAAGGAGGTCTCCCGGCATCGCTCAAGTTCTCGCGCCAAGCGACCGTCTGTAAGTATGTCGTCCCGATGGGATATGGATCCCATCCGAAGGCAGGAGAGCAGCTGAAGGTCGACGAGGACAGCATCCGCCAGACCGGCGCGAAACTGTACTACGCAAGCGTCGACGAGAGGGGTGGCCACCTGTACACGACGACCTCTCGGTCCCTGGCGATCGTCGGGATCGCGGCGAATCTCGCGGAGGCAGAGTCGGTGTCCGAAGAGGCCCTCGCCTTCGTCGCCGGGAGCTTCTATGCCCGGCGGGACATCGGGAAGCCGGAAGTCATCCAGCAGAAGGTCGAACGGATGCGGAAGATTCGAGGAGGTCGGTGAGATGACGGACCCCGTACAATCGGATGGTTAACATGTTACGCCTTCCCGCGAGCCCGCGCGTCCTTCGTAGCCCGGCCCGACCCCAGGAAGCGGTGCGTCCGCTGCGGGTCCACGTCTCCCTTGGCGAAACATAACTTTCAATTGATGATGCGTACTCGTGGGAATCGATGCTTGCCCAGCATCGCCGCATCGTCCTTGTCCTCGCAATTTCCGCGGCCGTAGTCTTGAGCATCGGAGCGGGAGCGATTCTGCTCCTGCGTCCGTCGGTCGAAGTGCGCGTCACCGACGTTGGGATGGTCCCGGACTCCCCGCAGGTTGGCATGACGGAGGTCCACGTCCAGCTCATCCTGCGGAATGTGGGGTCGTCGCAGGCCCACTTCGCTTGGTTTACCCTTTTCGCATATGATCCAACAACGGGCTCTCTCTTCGAAACGTGGGCCCATATGGAAGTTCGGCTGAATCCCGGGGAGACCTGGAGACTCTCCGGAACCGCGAACGTGACCGGTCACCCGTCCGGGGTCGCGTTCACCATGAAGCTCTTCCCGAGTCAAGCGCCGAGCTGGGAGACCTCGCTCGAGCCTGATCGGCCCGTGACCTGGACCGGTTGACGGGGAAGGTTCGGCGATCCAGAGTGACAGGATCGTGGCACAGCCTTGAAGCCGAGCCGACCGGATGCCCCGATGCTCGGTGGGTTAACATGTTAAGCCCGCGGTCGCCGGAACGCCTGGAGACTCATTCGAGGGATTGATACTGGAGCCAGCGCCACTCGGACACCGAGGCGGCGGAGACGTGCTGCGAGATCATCCGCCTCGTTCGCAGGCATCGCGAGGACCGACTGGCCGATCCACACGACGCCCGCACGGTGGATGAATCCCGGTTCCTCTCGCCGGCGGTCGCCGACGGTTCGTTTCCTCCCGAAAACGATCTGGCAGACTCTCGCGGCGACGGACCGGGCGGCGCCCGATACATCGTACGATACCAGCACGCAATCTCCCCCGGAGGACGCATCGAAGGTCATGCTCATTACTATATATACAGTCATATAATAATGTTTCTCCGGGAGATGGCAGAAAGTACTCCCCGTATTGGTTAACATGTTAACCGTCTGGACGAGGGCCCGTTCGCGGGCGGTGCTTCTCTCATTCGAACCCGTTCCCATAGGCCGAGGGCCAACCCTCAAATAACGGGATGGGCCATCCGCGCGCCGTGAAGAATCTCGACGACGTGATCGAAGAGATCGAGTCCCGGCTCGACGAGAAGGACGAGGTTCGCGAGCTCACGATCAAGTCTTCTCGCACGATCGCCCGCCTGAGTGGTTCCGCGATCCAGGGAATGCACCGTGGCCTTGACGTCGACACGCAACTCCAAGAGACCCGCGAGGAGATCCTGAAACTCCGAAGCCTCCTGAAGGACCATCCGGATCTGTACCACACCGGCATCGTGGAGAACGCGATGCAGGAGGCATGTGAAGCGTTCCTCGTCCACGCGATCCTCGAGGCGGAGGGCTTGCCCGCTCCAAAGGACATCGGGGTGACGGACACGGCCTACCTGCTCGGCCTGGGCGACGTCGTGGGCGAACTACGCCGATTCTCGCTCGAGCATCTTCGCCGGGGAGACATCAAGCTCGCCTCTTCCTACCTGGAGAAGATGGAGCGGATTTTGGACGCCCTCATGCGGTTCGATTATCCAACCGCTCTCGTAGCCCTCAAGCGCAAGCAAGACGTCGCCCGGAGCCTTATTGAGAAGACCCGCGGCGAGGTCGCGGTGGCCGCGCGAAGTCAGGAACTCGCGGACAAACTCGATGCCGTCCGCGAGAAGCTGTGAGAGGTCTGCAGTCAGCGCACATCCTCATACCAAGTCTTCTTATCTTCAGACAGCCGTCGATGTGACGGATTCAGGAGGGCAATCGGCTGAGGTTGGTCCCCAGACTCGCCGTCGGCTCGGCCGTGGGTGCTGCGTTCCTGGTCGGCCTGTTCGTTCTCTTCGGGATCTCCGAGACGATGAGCGGGGCGGAATTGATCCTCCTTGCGGCGGTCGTCGGTGTCGCTCTTCCGATCGGAGTACTGCTCGGGTTCCTCGCGGCGCGACGGATCTGGTTCAAGAGCATGCCCGCAGGATTCTATCGAAAGAGGCCTGCCTACTGGTCGTGGTCCATCCCGATCTTGATTTCCGTGTTCGGATATCGGGCTGTGAACTTGTTTCCCTTGCAGATTGTGGCCGCGGCCTCCCTCGGAGGGCTCGGGGTCATGGCGACCATCGCCGTCGGGATGGCCCTCTTCGAGCGAAGGGCCGATTGTCAGCTCTCCGTTGCCCGCGATCCGGCCTTTTTTGAACGGTGGGTGGAGTACCGGGTCGAAAGGCGGCATGAGTCGACCGCGCGATAGCGTTGGTCAACCCCTCGAGGAATTCCGTTTCCTTACGTTATCAGGGTAGATTCCTGGGTCGGAATTCATTTAAAAAGCCCCAGGCATCGAACGGCACATTCCACCCAGCGAGGCCCTCGCCTCTGCACTCAGGGCGAGGCCCCAGGGGGAGCCTACCATGGCGGATGTCCAGAAAGTAGCCAGCGGAATCCCGGGACTCGACGATCTGATTGAAGGCGGATTTTGGCCGAAGTCGACCGTGGTGATCCTCGGCTCGAGCGGGACGGGCAAGTCCACCTTTGCGATCCAATTCCTGATGGAAGGGATCGAGCAGGGCGAGCAGGCCCTGTACGTGACCCTCGAGGAACCGCCGGAACAGATCATGCGCGAGGCGGACCTCATGGGTTTCGACATGCGCAAGTACTACGAGAAATCGCTCTTCTTCATCCACCTCAAGGGCCGCAACTTCAAGAAGATGATTGAGGAGCAGCTGCCCCAGCTTGTGAAGGCGCGGGCGGACTACAACATCGCCACGCGCGTCGTGATCGACCCGATGACCCCCGTGATCTGGGCGACCGCGGAGAAGCTGGAGCAGCGCGAACTGATCGGCAAGCTGTTCTACACGCTCAAGGAACTCGGCGTCGTGCTCTGCACGGTCGAGGAGCACGCGAAGCCCGGCGAGACGATCGGGGAGGACGTGCTCCTGCCGATCTACCTCTCCGACGGCGCGATCCACCTGGAATACTATCCGATCGGAGGCGCGTTCAATCGCACGCTGAAGCTCCTGAAGATGCGCGGGGTGCACCACGGCGAAGGCGTGTACCCATACCTGTTCGCCCGCGGCGTGGGCATCGTCGTCCGCGCGAGCCCCTCCCACATCCCGGAGGAGCAGACCCGGTCCCACCTGAAGACCTTCGACGAGGCGATCAAGACGGCCGAGGCCATGAAGGCCCCCGCCCGCGTCGTCGATCGGATCAAGCGGATGTCCCGACACTGGGATTACGACTACTCGCCCGAGGAAGCCCTCCAGATCCTCTTCAGTTCGTACGGGTTGAAGCGGGGCGGCTAGATGCCCTACGCGGGCCAGGTCGACAAGACGATGGGGGCCGACACGGTCGGCCACCTGAAGCTCCTCCTCGAGACCGAGCTCAAGAGGGCCCGCGAGGAAAGCAACCTGGACCTCGCGATGTTCCTCGGGGTGGACGGCCGGATCTTCTCGTCCTCGATCCCGAACCAGCTCGATCCCCGCGAGTACCGCCTGTTGAATCTCCTGAAGGGCAGTCTGGCGCACATCTGCAACCAGCTCAGCGGGCAGAACATGATGATGTCCGTTCAGCAGTTCGAGGCGGGCACGATCATCATCTCCGGCGTCGGAGACCGGGCCTTCCTCGTCTTCCTCACGTCGAAGCCGGTCGAGATCACGAAGATGCAGACGGTCCTCGCGAACGTGGTGAAGACGTCGATCGTCGTTCGCCATCTGTTCGAATCGAAGCCGATCACCCCGGAGGTCCTCGCCTCGTACGACGAGGCCGTCGCGGGAGAACTGAAGCGACTCACGCGAATCCTGTTCGTCGAGAAGTTCGGGGAGACGAAGGAGTTCAAGAAGAACAAGGAGATCGCCCAGTACCTTCAGTCGAAACTCGGCGCGCTGGTGGGACCCGGCCCCCTCCAGGAGATCGTCACGCTGGCGTACAACGAAGTCGGGACGACGGCGCCGTACATGACGTCCGGGCATTGGGAGCGATTCCTGACGATCCTGCTCGACCGCCTCCGGGAGATCGAGGGGGACTCGGTCGCGGCGAAAGCGGAGAAGGAATGGCGCGCGCACCTGAAGCAGGTGCTCAGCTCGTTCGTGTGAGGCCATAGCCGGAGGTGTCCTGTGATCGACGTCGCGCTCGCCTCTCTGATCGAGGACATGATCGAGAAGGCCGGGGCCGAAGGCGTCGTCGAGTTCTGGCAGCGGGTCGGAGACAACCTCGCGGGCCGGATGGGCAAGGAAGCCTACCTGGGATGGACCTCCTTCAACGTCGCGGTCCGAGAGGCCCGGACGGCCTTCAGCATCGAGGGAGAGGTCACCCCGCTCACGGACATGGCGATCACGGACGTGGATGGCGACGTGGTCGGATACCTCTACGCGATGCGCCAATGTTGCTACGTGCCGACGATCTTCCGCACGCGTTTCGCCGTCGGGCGGATGAGCCCCGCGGACAAGGCCGTCACGGAGGAGTACAACGAGAACGTCCACAACATCGCCGTGTGCAACTTCTGTGTCTTCCACGAACGCTTCCGAGAGGAGATCGCGAAGAACGTGACGGTCTCCGGCAACCCGCTCGCATGTTTCCTCCTCGCCACCCGCGGATGGAGCGGGGAGACGAAGATCTCGTCGAAGAACGTCGTGCAGGTGAACATCAACGAGGACCACGTCCGGGCCCTGCTCCGAAATTACGAGTGCGTATACGCGCTCGTCCTCCGGGGCGCGCGGCTCAAGGGAGAACGGTGAGATGCCCTCCGACGCGCGGATGCAGGACAGCAATCCGTTCGTGGAAATCGCCACCCATCTGTTCTTGGAAGATCTCGCGGCGAAGGTCGGGGTCGCGGGCCTGAACAACTACCTCGTCTCCCTCGCGAAGAACCTGGCCGCGGCGATGCCCCGGGAGGAATACGCGTCCTGGACCGAGTTCGTCGGGGCCGTCCGAGACAGCCAATCCATCCTCTCCACGTTCGAGGAAGTCCGGCCGGTCACGGAACGGTGCATGTCGACGTTGCGTTCCCCCTTCGAGCGTGGGTGGCGCGAGTACGCGAAACGGGTCGGCTCCTTTGCACCCGTGCATCGGGAGGTCGCGGAGTACTACAACCACAAGGTCCGACCGACCGCGGTGACGTCGGTCCATATCGTCCTCCACACCTTCCGTGAGGCGGCGGCGGCTCGCATCCGCGTCGGCGATGACGGCGTCCGGTACGAACCGGTCGCGGCCGCGTGGGTCGACGGGACCGTCCAACTTCCCGAGGGACCGAAGCTGGAGTCCCTCCTGAAGCGGGCGGGGATCACCCGCACGAAGCTCGGGATGCTCCTTCGGAACCACTCGGACGTGTGGCTCCTCGAGCCCGCCTGATCAGGCCCGTCGGCGCCGCCGCACGGCGACGGTCAGCAACAGGACCGGCAGGAAGACCGCGATTCCGATCAGGACCGTCCACCCGGTGCTGAGTCCGGGCGTCCCCTTGTAGAAGAGCTGCGAGGTGGCCACCTCGCCGCGGGCCGAATCGATCACGCCGTTCCCATCCAGGTCCGCTTCGACGCGGACGCTGTGGGTCCCCGGCGGCAACCCGACGGGCAGGTAGTTGAAGGTCACCGTGGCCCCCTTGCCTGAGTCGATTCGGGCCACCGTCTTCGTCCCGACGGCCACGTTGTCGACGAAGAACCGCACGGTCACGTTCACCGCCGCGGTCGACCCGTTGTTCTGGAACGTCGCGCTCAGGACGACGGGCGTGACGACGGCAATCGCTTGCTCCACACTCGTGTTCTCGAACGTCCCTCCGGAGGCGGCCGACACCGCGACCACGAGCGTGATCGTCTGCTCTTTCGCCGGAGTCGTGAGGTTCAGCTTGAACGTCGGAGTGGTCCCCGAGGCGCTCGTCGGCTTCGACTCGAGGGGGAGGCCGCCGGTCGTGTCGGAACCGGTGATGTACCATCTCACGGTGTAGTTCACGGAGACCGTGGGGCCGCCTTCGATGGACAGGTTGTAGATCGTCGACGTGCTCGCCGCGGCGGCCGGGGGACCCGTGATCGTCGCGAAGATCGGTCCCTGCCCGGAGGCCGGAGCGATCGCGAGCGCCAGGGTGGCGGTCAGCACCGAGAACGCGAACCACCACGCGCGCGAGGCCACGTCAGCGCCTCCGGCGGCCGAGGTACAGGCCCGCCGCCACCGCGGCGATGGCCCCTGCGGCGACCGCGATAAGCGGAGCGTTCAGCGGCGCCGCGGGGGTGATCTCCGGGCCCGTGACCGTGATCGAACCGGGGCCGAGGTCCGGCAGTTGGAGCGTGAACACGGCGTTCGACGAGACCGCGATCGAGTCCTGCGCGGAGGCGACGAGGACCACGGTCGCGCCGCTTGAGCCGCCGCTGGACTGCGCCTGCAGGTGCACCAGGACCGTCTGGTTCGCTTCGACGGTCACATTCGCGAGGGTGGTTCCGGCTAGCGCTCCTCCCACCCTTCCCAGGCTGACGGACCAGCCGACCGCCGCAAGCTCGTCGGGGTTCGTGATCCCGACCTGGACGACCTCTCGCGCATTCCCCGCGTTCTTCACATCGATCGTGTAGTTCAGGAATCGGCCGTCGAAGGTGGCGCCCGTGGAATTCAGGGCGACGGAGAGGGTGCGCACCCGCTCGATGTCCACCTTCACGATCACGTCGCCGGCCGTGCTCGCATCCGTCGTCGACGTGGCGACGACATCGAGGGGATCGTGATTGACGAGGGCATTCGCCGGGCTTTGAACGACGACCCGGACCGAGGTCGAAGTCGCCCCGCTCCCGAAGTTCAGGGGGACGGAACTCGGCGTGAAGGAGAACTGCCAGTCGGCGGGAGTCCCGGAGAACTGGAAGGTGTCGGCGACGTTGCCCGTGTTTCGGACGTCGATCGTGTACGTCACGGAGTCTCCCGCGAGGATCTGCCGTCGTTGGGAGGCATCCCAGGTCAGGGCGACGGAACGCGAGACGACCTTCGCCAGTGGCAGATTCACGAGGGAGTCGGCCTCGAGGGCGACCGAGGAGGCGGCCCGATAGGTGACCGTGACTCCGTTCTCCGTCCCGGTCTTCACCGCCGTGAGGGCGTAGCCGTTCGCGGGGAGGAGGGCCTGGTACTGACCGCCCGCATCGGAGACCAGGTCGAGTTGCGCGGAGGATTGGATCGTGATCGACGCGTTCGTCGCGAATCCCTGGGCGTTTGTGGTGACGCCGGAGAGGAGGGACGCCGGCGACAAGGGGAGATCCCGGGCCATCGACGGTGCGTGGGGCACGGAGATGCGCGCGAGAAACGCACCGGAGGCGAAGGTCCCGGTCGCATACACGTCGTAGGTTCCGGCTTGGAGGGATACAGAGTAGATCCCGTTCGCGTCGGTGGTCGCCTGGGCCGTGATCGCCCCCCCGCCGCGGGCCGTGAACGTGATGCGCGCGTCGACGGGCTGCCCGGAGAGGGTCGCCGTCCCGGCGACGGTGGTGTTGTCGAGCGTCCTCGATGTGACCAGATCGTAGGCGAGGATTGGCTGACCCGGCGTCACCGTCGCGTTCCCGTCGAAATCGTATCGATAGAATCGCGTCACCCCGCCCTCCGTCGGGCTCGCGACGCCGCTCAGATGGACGGAATAGTTCCCGGGAGCGAGGATTGCGGAATACGCTCCGGCGCTATCCGTCGAGACCGCGACGGATCCGCCCTCCCGCCGGACGAAGGTCACGGACATGGGGCCGGGGACCGCGACGCCCTGGAAGAGGGTATGGCCGGTCGCCCGCGTCGCGTTGGCGAGGGCGAAGGTCAGATTCGAAGCCTGGGGCACCGTCGCCGTCGACACCAACGCGTAGTCTCGGGTTGCGATCGTTTGGTTGGCCATCACCAGGTAGGTGCCCGGGATCAGGTAGACCTCATACCCGCTGCTCGTCGCGTTCGTCATCCGCTTCTCCGGTCCGTCGAACGTCAATCCCGTCGACACGTTCGAGCCGGAGAGCGTGACATTGCCGTGCACGCGGGTTCGTACGACGATCAGGAGATCGTGGGAGAGTCCGCTCTGTCCGATCGTCAACGCGATTTGATCCGACTTGAGGTTCTGATACCGTAGGTCCCGTGACGTCGACACGTTCTCGTCGACCACTAGGTCGTACGTCCCCGGAACGAGGGCCAACGTATACCCGCCGTTCGAGTCCGAGGTGTTCGTCTGGGCGATCGCCCCGTTGCCCAGCGGCACGGCTCGGATCGTCACGGGTCGGTTCACGAGCGCCGATCCGTTCAGCAGGACGGTCCCCTGCACCGGGACCGGCGTTGGGTCCAACGCGATCGGGACGGTTGTCAGCAGGTCGGCCGGATGCGACGCCGGGATCACGCGGGTCGCATACCCCGCCGCGGACACGGAGCCCGCATAGGTGCGGTTGGCGAAGAGAGGGGTCGGGAAATCCCCCGACGATGGCGTCGTGAGGAACAGATGGGCTCCCCGGTCGTCCACCATCTCGACGTGGGCTCCGGCGATGTCCTCTCCCGCGTCGGCCACCCCGTTTCCGTTGAGATCCCGGTACACGCGCCAGGCCACCGTGTCCGAGGTCGCGAGCAGGCCGATGTCCGTCCGGGTGTCGGAGGAGAAGGTCACGGACGCGAAGTACGCGCCCGCCTGACTGAGCGATTCGAGATCGTAGGTCCCGACGGGAAGGAACGCCAGGTATCGCCCGAGTGTGTCGGTGCGGAGCCACAGCTCCCCGGAGGAACTGGAGAAGGCCACGCTTGCCTTGGGGTTCTGGACGCCCGCACTCGGATCCTTCACGGTGCCGTTCACGCGGACGCCATCGAGGAACATCGCGTCGAAATGGGCGGTCGCGCCGGACGCCACATCGACGCGGCCCAGGGTGGCGTAGAGGTGAGTCCCGTCATAGAAACGACCGGTCACGAACCAGGTGCCCGCCGCGAGCCGGATCGAATACTCCGCACCTGCGTTCGACGTCGCCATCCGGATCGTTTGAGGATCCGCGGCGGACCGGAACTCGAGCGTCGCGAAGGGCCTCGCATTTCCGAAGAGGTTCGTCGCTCCAGCGGCGAATCCCGACGGATACAGGGTCAGATTCAACGCGAGGTCCGTCGGCCCCGTGTGCGTCCGTGTGGGGGTGGTCGCCAGGTCCGCCGAGGACGCGGTGACCGTGTAGTTCCCCGCGAGGAGCGGGCCGACTCGATACGAGCCGTCGCTCAGGGTCGTGGTCGCGATGAGGGTGGAATTCGTCTCGTCCCGGAATTCCACGTTCGCGGCCGGGATGGATCCGCCCAGGCTCGAGACGGTCGTGCCGTGGACGATCGAGAAGGGCACGCTCACGTCGCGCGCACTGTCCGCCCCCGTGAGTGTGATGCCGGGCGCGGTGAGGGTCCGTCCTTGGAGCGCGATGGTCACCGAATACGATCCCTCCGGCGCATCGCCGAGCGTGTACGTGCCGTCGAGGGCCGCGGTCGCGGTCCGGTGGAAGGGGAATTCCTTGTTGGTCACGGAGATCATGGCCCCGCTCGCCCGGACGTCTCCCGGTCCGAAGGCCCCGTTGCGGTCGATGTCGAAGAACGCGGTCCCGTGCCAGGCGTGCGGTGTCGCCTGGAGGTCGCGGGTCATGAGCCAATCCGGAATCCCATCGCCGTCCATGTCCGCGGGGGAACGCATCGCCTGATCCACGGTCACGTGGACCTTCGCACTCGCCAGGACGCGGGTACCGATCAGGCTCGTCCTCGTCATCGTCCCGGAGGACGCGGTGATTGTGATGTCACCGAACGGAACGAGGGCGCTGTAGTGTCCGGACGCGTCCGTCGTAGTCACATAGTGCGGCGTTCCGAGTTCGTCCGTGACCGTGATGCGGACGCCCGGCAGCGGCGTGGATCCCGCGCTGACAGTCCCGTTCACCCAGGCGCCATCGTAGTAGCGAAGGAACACCACGCCGTTCGCCACGGTCGTCGCCGTGCCCATGTCGACGACGCCCTTCAGCGTCCCCGCGGTGATGTTAGCCTGGATGCGCTGAGCCTCGTCGTAGTTCATCGCCCGCCAAGCATCCGTGTGGTTCGCAGGATCGGGGAACGGATTGTAATACGAGCTCCGGTACACGACGCGGAAATGCGTGAGGTTCCAGGCCGGCACGGGCGGGTAGGCCTGGAGGGCCTGATCGAATCCCGGGATGCCCGTGTCGTTCGAGCCCAGGTCCGCGGGCGAATATCCGATGTACGACCGATAGAACATCGAGTGGTAGAACGCGGGCTTGTATTGGATTGTCTGGCTTTGGATCGTGTCGCCGGGCGCGATGTCTTGGATCGGGATGTTCGATCCGCGGTTCGTCGTCGCGTAGATCTGGAAGAACTCGAACGGCAGGATCCGGCCGTCCGGGAGCGCGAGGATGCGGTGGTCGGAGAGCTTCACGGGCGCGTAGAAGATCCCGGTGTTTTGCACGCTGATCGGGAACAGGCGCGAGTCTACGGCGAAATATCCGATCTCCCAACCCGTCGCCTCCCGGATTCCGCGGTACAGGGACACGACGCCCTCCGGATCGAGCTGTCGCGTGAGGAGGTGCGTGAGGAACACGTACTCGGCGTTCAGGGGCTGCATGTCCGGAGCCCACGCACCGTAGAGGACCGGATTCGAGAGGACGGGGGAGATGTAGTCCGCGGGGTGGAGGATCGCACTCCGGAAGACGTCGACGGGAAGGCCGGCCCCTGCCAAGGTCGCGCTGACTCCGGGGCTGAAGTTCGGCCGGTTCAGTTTCATATCCCCTTCCAGGAGGCGGACCACGAGGAGGGAGATCGCCTCGGTCTCGTTCTGCGCCGTGATGAACTGGCCGGCGATCGCGTATCCGTTCTGGAAGTTGTCCGCGACCGTCGGATGGACTCCGCGGTCCGTGGCCTCGAACCCGTAGTCCCACCACGACAGGAACGCGGGTCGTAATTCCGCGGGTTGGTCCTTGTCCTGCGTCGCGAACCAACTCCAAGCCGCCGGGTAGTATTCGGTCGGCTTCGGGATGCTGTATCCGAAGGCCCCGAAGTAGAACGGGCTCGTGCTCGAAGGACTGTACCCGGGCGACCGGAGGAAACTCGGGAGCAGGGCCGCGAGCTGCTTGTCGTATTGCGACTTGAGCTCGAAGGGGATCGACGCGTCCACGGCCCACCACACGTTGGGGAGGAGGACGAGGAAGACGATTCCGAGCACGGCAAGCACATGGCGCACCTTCACGGACTTGCGGAGGGCGTTCCGCCAGCTGCCGCCAGCGAGGGAGCGGTAGGTCCGACGCATTCCGGTGAAGTCCGCGCGCCGGAGCACTTGGTCGACGGCGAAACCCGCGACCACGGCGAACGCGGGCGAGGCGTTGAAGATGAACCGGGCCGCGGTGATCGCCATGAAGATCGCGACGAACGCCCAGATCACGGCGATGTTGTACGCCGGGTCGCGGCGGCGTGGGATCTGCCAGAGCAAGTACGCGACCGCGACGAGGGTGAGTCCGAACGTGAAGAGACCGAAGGACAGGATCATCTGGGACATGCCAGGCGCCTGATCCTCCGCGATGGTCGTGACGACCTTCGACTGGACGAAGTACCCTGCACCCGTGAAGAACGCGTTCGTGAGGGCCGGGTTCACCAGGGTCCCGACGGCGAGGCCGACCGCCGCCGCGATCAGGGTGCTCGGGATCACGAGGGTCCACGGGTAATCGCGCGTGACCGTGAACGCGAGTCCGAGGACGAAGGACGCCAGGAACAGGTACACGGGGACGTCGAACCAGACGCGGATCTGGCCCCGGACCAAGTACCACTGGAAGGCGAGCAGGAGGGGGGTCGCAAGGGCGATCGTGAACAGGATCCACGTACCCATCGTGTCCTCGTTGCGGAACCGGCCGAGGAACAGCTCCGCGGCGAACCAGACCATCAGGATCACGGACACGTAGGCCCAGCCCTGCCACGCGAGGGCGATCACGCAGACACACAGTCCCGCGAGGAGCGCGTACAGCACGCTCGTGCGGTTCTCCTTGGCGAAGGTGCGGAGACCGGTGACGATCGAGTCTTTCTGGAACCAGTTCTCGACCCAGCGCTTGCGGTTCATCATGCGCAGCGCGCGCAGGAAGAAATAGAACGTGGAGACGACGAAGAAGAGGGTGAAGGCGTCATGGTCTGCGTCCGTCGATTGGCTGCGCTGGAGGTTCCCGACGCTGATCGCCAGGAGGAGGGCTCCGATGATTCCCGCCTTCCGTCCGAAGGCCTCCTTGCCCAATGCGTACGTCGGGAAGATGGCGAGGGAGCCGAAGAGGCCCGCGCTGAGCAGGAACGTGAATAGGACGCCCTGCCACGCGGTGCTGAAGAGCGGAGCGATCAACCGGCCGACGAGGAGGGAGAACCACGGGAACAGGGGCGGCCGCGGATTCTGATTCCCGAGGGGGTAGTTCAGCATCGGGTCCAAGCCCAGGTCGCGTCCGGTCTGGAACGAATAACAGATCGCCCGGTCCCAGTAGTACGAGTCCGACCCGCCCGAATACGTGGGCGTGTAGACACTGTCGCAGTTCACGTGCGGGAGTTGGAACGCGAGGCCATAGACGAAATAGACCCGAAGGAACAGCGCGAGTCCGAAGATCAGGACCAGGACCGCGGCGGTCCGCCAGTTCGCACGGAACCAGCTTTTACCTTCGTCCAAGAGCCTGGAAACCTCCGGGAGGTTGCGCCCATGATGGACCGCCTATATAGGCATTGTCGGCAATCCAACGGAGGGCGCGGCCCTCCTGATGGAAGGCCTTGCCAAGAGTCTTTTGGAACGCGCGTCGGACGGGATCCCGCGATGGTCTTAAGTGACGCGGCGGCCTTCCCGCGATCGATGAAGCGAGACCTCATGGAGATCCTGTGCTGCCCTGTGTGCAAGGGAGACCTGGAGCTCGCCGTCGATGTCGAGAAGGACGAGATCCTCGAAGGCTCGCTGTTTTGCAAGACGTGCAATCACCGGTACGAGATCAAGGACGGGATTCCGGACCTGCTTCCTCCCGACTTCAAATGAACTCCGACTGTGCGGCCACGACACCCGCGCCGTCTTTTGCCGCGGCATACGCGGCCAGGGGCTCCTCATTGAGGATGAAAAACTGTTCGCCCCAGGCGAACTTGGCCAGCACCGCTCGCGCCGCGTCGGCGCGCCCGAAGATTGAGAGGGCCGCGGCAAGCGCCTCGGCCGATGAGAGGACGAACGGTTTTCCATAGTTCACTGGATTCGCGGCCAAGAGGTATGGCAGCGCCCGTCCGGCCGCCTGAGGAACCGCGGGAAAGGTGTCGCGTTTCCAGGAGACGTCGACGATCGCGAGCCCGCGGCGTTCCGCGCGGGCGGCGTCCGCGGGCGAGAGGGCGCGGGCTGCTTTCGGCGTGAGCAACACCACGCCCCTCGGGATGGAGGAGGGTCGCGGGACGAACGTCATGAGCCCGAACCGCTTAAGCCGAAGGGCGGTGCACTTCTTCGGATCGCACTGTCCCGCATGATACGCGAGAAGCCGAATTTCACCCATCGAGGTCTCCACGCCGCTGTCCGCGTTAAGAGGCGCTTAATCCTGAAGGAATCGAGGGCCGGGCATATAGGTGTCGTCCGGCAAGGGCTTCCTGACCTGCGGCACAAAGCCTATCCTGCACGGTGTGGTTTCTCCGCTGCCACCGTGATGATTGTACCGACGCTGATCCGTGATGAATGATGGGCGATCTGAGTGGCCATTGATTTGTCAAGACGACGGCAGCGCGAGGACGGATGTTTTAATAGCGAGAGACCAATCGTAACCGCGGGATGCGCTCATGGTGAGCGGCTTCGACCTGATCGGTCACAACCGCACGTTCCAGATCCATTGGGTCAAACGGGTCGTTGCTTACTTCATCGACCTGGCCGCCGTCTTTGCCCCGTTGTGGTCCCTCCTGTACATGCAGGACGTCCGAGCTCCTTGGGTGTACGGAATCTTCGGAGGAATCGTCCTCTTCGTGTATTCCACCTTTCTCGAGGCCATCTTCCGCACGACGATTGGAAAGTTCATCGTCGGACTCGAGGTGCGCTCGACACGCGGGCCCATGACGATGTCGAAGGCCATCGTGCGGAACATCCCGAAACTGTTCTGGTTCGCCTTCCCGCTCTTGGACACCCTCGCGGGCCTCGTCGTCGACGGCGATCCACGGCAACGTTGGTCCGACAACGTGCTCGGCACCACGGTAGTCCAGTCCCATCTGATCCACGTCCGGGAACATTCCTTCGACGCCCAATCAGCCGACGGTCGATAACCGCCGCGGCATCGTTATATCGTCGGCCTATGATGCGCCTCCAGTGACGCCATGCTCTTCGTGATGCAGCTGAGGGTGATTCCCGGTCAATGGGAGGAGGCCACCCGCTTGTTCAAGCACCCGAAGCTCCCGAACAACGTGATGGTCCACGAGTTTCTGGGATTGCTGGGCAAGCCCGATGCGGTCGTGATCTTCGAAGCGCCGGATGCTTCCACGGCAGCGGACTTCATGGTCCAGTTCAGCCGGGTGACGGAAGCGACGACCTCCCTCGCACTGCCGATCGAAGAATTCAAATGGACGTGGTGACGACCCTCGTCGAATCAGGGTGCGAGCCACTGGTATGCGATTGCGGCGATGATGATCAGCGCCGCCGCAACCCCGAGCCACGTCAGGCTGCGAATCCGTTTCTCCGGATCAATGCCTGGAAATGCATCCATCCGCGCACCGAATGAGCGTGGCGGTCGCGACGGATAGGTTCATCGGGGGACTCCCCGGGACGGAAAAGCGCCGGCGTCGCGTTTGGAGGGAGAGGGTCGACAACGCCGGCGCGTCATTCGTATGGAGGGCGCCTACCTCCTCCCGCGTCTTTTCGAAGGAGCCGGACTATTAACGGGTTATTGTACGCTCGTGAAAAGGAAGCGAGCGAATGGACGGATTCGGGGAGGGAGGCTACCGAACGAGCCGGTTCGGGCGTCAGGAGAGGCGAAGAAGACATCGATCCGAATATGTCGTGCATGGATGCCGGACAAGAGGGAAGGAAAATTGGGAAGAGAGAGGGCCTGAGGCCCTCTGGTTCTTGTTCAGGCCTGCCATTGCTGGCTCTGGACCTGCGATCCGTCCGAGTACAGCAGGTAGAACGTCAGCTGGGTGCTGGTAGCCGGCGCGGATGGGAAGGCGATCGTGATGATGTCGCCGCCCTTCACCGTGCCCGTGCCGCCAAGGTCCGTCCATTTGACGCCGACCGACGCGGGGGTTGCTCCGGTCACGGTCACTGTGACGTTAGCGTTGTTTGCGCCCATGTTCGCCACCGTTCCCGTGTTCGTCCCGATACCGAAGTTCACCTTGTAGTTCGA
>VBMN01000095.1 GCA_005878385.1 Methanobacteriota archaeon | reverse complement strand
TCCGATCGAAGAGTCGCGATCGATTTCGAACCGACCGCCGCGGCGAGATTCCGAATTGTTACCGGATCGAGGTTTCGAACGAAGTCGAGCCGGAGTTCCGTGAGATCGACTCCTTTCGAAAGAGCTGACCGCGCTTCGCGCTCGACCCCGCGGGCGTTGTCGGCCAGGATGACCGCCGCGACCTTCGCCATGTCATCGCTCCGAAATCGTCTCCTGGATCCGCATCCCGATGTGACGACCGCCGTCCTCCGTCCGAAGGAGGACTTCGTTGCCCTCCTTCAGTCCGCTCACCGACGCGGCGCCTCCCTCGGGCGTCACGAATCGAATCGTCTCCGCGTTCTGGACGATCGTCGCGTATCGACGGCCCTCGGCTTCCGCCTCCACGAGGAGGAGGGGGCGCCGTTCCACCTTGAGCCGACCGACGATGGCGGAGCGGCCACGGCCTCCGGAGTCGACGACGAGGACCTCGTCCCCGGCGCGAAGTTCGCTCAAGTATTTCGTGGTGCCATCGGGAAGATAGATGTACGCATGGACGGCGCCGGCATTCACGCGAAAGGGACGGGCCGCGACGTAACCGGATTCGAGCGTCTCCGCGTGGATCAGGAACAACCCGGATGCCGCGTTGCCCACGAGCATGCCTTCCCCGGTGCGGAGGAGGGAGCAGGTGTCGACGCACACCCGATCGCCGAGGCCGAGGCGTCGGACGGAGGTGATCCGTCCCCGCACCAGGGGAACCTGGATCCGATCCGAATCGAGGATCGCGCGCAGCGCGCGGACCTCCTGGGGAGACGATGTGGACAAGAGGACCCCGTCGACGCCGACTTCCATGGTCTCGAAGACGAGTTTGGCCTCCGCGGCATCGTGGACCTCGACCACGAGCCGCGTCTCGCTCCCTTGGAAGTGGCCTCACCCACACGACCCGTTCCATGTCGCCTCACCCGGGGGCGACGTCGTCGACCGAAGCGCCGTCGAACAGAATGCGAGCGATCGCCCGCGTCATGCCAATCGGGTCCTTCGCCTGGAAGATATTCCGCCCGAAGGAAACCCCCGCGGCGCCCGCGGCGAGACCGCCTTCGACCAGTTCCAGCGCTGCACGCTCCGAGTCGAGCTTCGGCCCTCCCGCCACCAGGACCGGGACGGGACAGCCGCGGACGACCTCGCGGAACGTCTCCGGGGAACCGGTGTAGAGCGTCTTGACCACATCCGCCCCGAGTTCGGCCCCGACCCGTGCGACGTGCTTCACCACCTCGACCTCGTACGGATTCTTGATCGTCGGACCTCGGGGATACATCATGGCGAGGAGCGGCATGCCGAATCGAGCGCACGCCGTCGCCGTCGATCCGAGGTCTTGGAGCATGCCATCGTCGTCCTCGCCTCCCAGGTTCACATGGACGCTGATCGCGTCGGCGCCACAGGCGATCGCGTCCTCGACTTCGGTCACGAGGACCTTCCGATCCGCACGCGGGCCCACCGATGTGGACGCGCTCAGATGGAGGATGAGGGCGAGCCTCTCGTCGAAGTAGTCTCTCGCGAAACGCACGACGCCTCGATGCAGCACGATGCCGGTTGCGCCGCCCTTCGCGACATTGGCCACGGCTTTGCGGATGTCTTCAAGGCCCGCGATGGGTCCCGACGAGACCCCATGGTCCATCGCGACGATCAGGGCCTTGCCACCGGGGAGAATCCGCCGTAACCGAATCTCCTTGCCAGGGGCCGCCATTAGCCCCGAGCCGTAGCACACCCGGGATAATAAGGCCGCATTCGACGCCTGTCGAGCGTGGTATATTCCGATGACTGACCGAGGCTCCGCACCCGCCCGTGCCTACAGGCCTGCGACGATCTGAACCACCGTGCGGTCGTCTCCCTCCGCGCGCGGCAGGCTCGCCCAGGCCATGTCGACGTTCGGGGACCGCCGGCGAATGTCCCGGAGAATCTCGGCCTCGTCGTTCCCCGGCTCGAGGACGGACATCAGAACGATCGCATGACGGATCTCCTCCGGAACGGACGTGAACCACGGGGACGCGTAGGCTTCATCGACCGCGACGAAGCACCGATGCTTCTCGCGTCCGACCCCCATGCCGTAGCGCCAGTCGCGCACGCGGGCGAGCATCCGGCGGAGGGGGACGACGTCCGGCCGGGCGAGGGCCGCGGCCAGGTCCGAGGCGGGCCGTGCCATGATCGCGCTGAGAGCCGCGAAGGCCTTCGTCATCGGGAGGTCCTTCGCGACCTGCAACAACTGATCGTTCCCGAACGTGACCACGCCGTCGATGCGTTTCTGGAGCAGGTGCAGTTGCGCTTCTGCGAGCTGGCGGCGAATCGGACCTTCGATCCCGAAGGGAATCGTGGCGAAGCCCAAGGTCGTGTCTCCGAGAATCCGCGCGACCCGCCCGACGAGGCTCATCCCCCAGCCGCCGAGTTCGCCTCCGAGGCCGCCGAGAATCAGAATCAGGTCCCGATCCAAGAGCGCCGCGGAGATCTCCTTCTCCTCGTCCGTCTCCATCTGCTGGACGGCCTTCTCGTCCATCGATGCATAGGCCTGCAGCGAGTCTGCGCGGACGATGATCTTGGTCTGGACGTCCGCCAACTTCGGAGGCGCGGTGTCATTCATCGCGATGCGCACCCCGTTCGGCGGGGAGGCCACGCGGCGAAGGACGTTGCACCCCGCTCCGCCACATCCCACGACGGCGACCCGGGCCCTCTCTTCGCCCATGCCGAGCTGCCACATGTCCGGCACGGGCAGCCTATCGGGAGTCCGGTGAGATAAAGGATTGTCTAATCGTCGGATATCTATTTTCTTTCGACGATAAAAAAGAGGAAACGGCGATAAGGCGATACTCCATCCGGGCCGCGATGGTCGCTCCGGACACCCCGCGAGAGGCCGAGGTCGCCGTCATCGGCGGCGGTTGCATGGGGGCGAGCATCGCCTTCCATCTGGCGCGGCGGGACGTCGATGTGGTCCTCCTCGAGAAGGGTCATGTCGCCTCCGGCGCGACGGGCCACAGCGGCGCCCTGGTGCGACAACACTACGAAGCACGCATCGGGATCCGACTCGCGCGGGAGAGCCTCAGCTTCTTCCAGCGGTTCCAGAAGGAGACGGGTTTCTCGTGTGACTTCCGGACGACGGGCTTCCTGTCCGGCACACGGGAACGGGATGTGCCAGCGTTCGACGCCTTGCTCGAACTGCTCCGGTCCGAGCGAGTTCGGGCCGAGCGTCTCACACCCTCGGAGGCGAAGGCGATGGAACCGCAGCTCGAGGTCTCTGACTACGCGGCCGTCGTCCACGATCCGGACGCCGGCTATGCCGATCCAATCGCAACCGCGAATGGCTTCGCGTCCGCCGCGGCCGTGGAAGGAGCGAAGGTCTTCAACGATCGCACGGTGACGTCCATCGCGACCCGGTCGGGTCGTGTGACGGGAGTCAAGATCCGGGGCGAAGGACTCCTGGCATCGGAGCGCGTTGTCGTCGCGGCGGGCAATTGGACGCCTGACTTGGTAGTCGCGGTGGGTCCGCGCCTGCCGATTCGATACGTTCGTGGGGAAGTCGCCATCCTCCGACGACCGTTCGACTTCGGTGCACCGCCGAGAATCCATTTTGATTTCTACGGGAACACGTACTCGCGGCCGGAAGGGGGAAAGGACACCCTCGCAGGATACATGAATACGGATCCCGGGAAGACGATGCGGCAATACGAGCTCCTCGAGACGCTCCCCGCCACCACCGTCCGGGATATCCGCATGCGACTCACGAAGCGATTCCCGCGGATGTCGGAGGCGCAGCCGCGGGGCGGATGGGCGGGCGCGTATGACGTGTCGCCGGACTCGTATCCGATCCTGGATCGGGTGGGTCCCGAGGGATTGTTCGTCGCGGTCGGGTTCAGCGGTCACGGATTCAAACTCTCGCCCGAAGTCGGCCGCCTCATGGCGGAGTATGTTGCTACGGCCCGCCGGCCGGAACTCCTCGAGTCGCTCCGGGCGTCCCGATTCGGAGAAGGGTCGCCAATCCAACCCGACGCTCCGTTTCCTCGACGCGGTCGTCGGCTCCCTTAGCACACGCTTTCAGCCCGCGTGATGGCAATAGTTTCGGCCATCCCTCCCTATGCGGGGCATAAGCTCCCTCGGAGACTGCAGTCGGCCATGGAGGAACTGCTCGGCATCCACGTACGGTCGCCTCGGGACGATTTCCGGATTCGCGAGGTGACCGTGGACCACGCGCTCCGTCCGGATCCCCTGCCGGACGTCGACTATTCCTTCAACCCCTACGTGGGTTGCTTTCACGCGTGCACATTTTGTTATGTACCGCGCCTGCTGCAACTCGACAGGACCGCGTGGGGCACGTCAGTCACCGTGAAACGTAACGCCCCCACGGTCCTCGCCCGGGAGATCCGGAAGCTGCCCAAGGGCCTGGTGATGATCTCGACGGCCACGGATCCCTATCAGTTCGTCGAGGGACGATACCGGATCACCCGACACGCGCTCGAGGTCCTGCTGCGGGCAGAATGGCCCGTCTCCGTGCTTTCCCGATCTCCGTTGATGGTCCGAGACCTCGACCTGTTCACGCAATTCGGGACGATCGACGTGGGCATGTCCGTCCCGACGCTCGACGATCGCGCCCGGGCCCTACTCGAACCATGGGCACCGCCGATCGAGGCGCGGCTGCGCTGCCTTCAAACCCTCGCGGATGCAGGCCTCCGCACGTTCGTGTCCTTCGCGCCGGCTTATCCGCCCACGGGGGACGGAACGGCGAACGCGATCGCCACCGAATTTGCGGCTCGCGGCATCGACGAGGTGTTCGCCCGCGCGCTCGACGCGCGCTGGGGGGTGAGGGAGGCAATGTTGTCCCGCTTGCAGGAAAGCGAGATCGCCTCGGAACTCATGCGGATTTCCGATGGCCCGTACATGGAGTCCTTCCTCGTGGATCTCGCAGACGCATGCCGATCCCAGGGCGTCACATTCCACGGGGATGGCCGATATCGAAAACCGAATCCGACGACGGTGGATGCATCGGGATCTTCGCCGAAGACCTGACGAAACCGAAGGATTCTTTCGTCGGGCCGCCTTTGACGGGTCCGGATGCTTGTACAGGCCTCGGGCCTCGTGAAACAATATCCGCGAGTCCGCGCCCTCGATC
>VBMN01000094.1 GCA_005878385.1 Methanobacteriota archaeon | reverse complement strand
CCGGGATCCTGGCCGTCTCCTCATTCACGTTCTCGAGCGCAACGGGTCGATCCTTCCTCGGCCTTCTGCCGAACGCGAGCATCGCGTTTGGGACCGTCCTCGGGAGCCTCGTGGGTTTCATCGTCTTGATGCGCTACGTGCTGAAGGGAAACCCGCAGGCCGGCCTCCCACTGTTGAATGGCGGCGCGCTGCTAGGGTTCGTCCTCTCGAGCCTGCTCGTCTACGGCACCGTGCACATCGTGTGACCCACAACGGTCAAATACGCCCGCATCCTTGGCTCGGTTCTCATGGCCCTTTGGCAAGGACGCTCCCGGCGGAAGCCCACCGGCGGGCGCTACCGTCCTTTCCGGAAGAAGCGCCGGCGGGAGATCGGCCGCGAGCAGCAGTGGGCGTTCATCGGACCTCAGCGTCTCAAGCTCTACCGCACGAAGGGCGCGAACCGCAAGGTCCGCGTGTTGAAGGCGGAGTTCGCGAACGTGCTCGACCGCCGGACCTCCGTGACGAAGAAGGTGAAGATCGTCACCGTCAAGGCGAATCCGTCGAACCCGAACTTCGTGACGCGGAACATCATCACCCGCGGCGCGACGATCCAGACGGATCTCGGCTTGGCGCGGGTCACGTCCCGACCGGGCCAAGACGGCGTCGTGAACGCGGTCCTGGTCGAGACGACCGCAACCTAGGTCTGTCTACTGGTTGGACGTCGTGATCCCGACGTCTTTGATCAGCGCGTACGGGACGAAGTTCGGCACGGACACCTCGCCCCACCACATCATCTGCTCCGGCTCCTTGCCCAAGGCGACGATGTTCTTCATCAGATGGATGAGGTTGTCCGTGACGCGGATGTCCTTCCAGGCCTCGACGACGTCCCCGTTTCGGATGTGGAATATGCCGTCGCGCGGTATTGTGGAGAGGTCGCCGGTCACGTAGGACTGGTATCGCGTGTACCACGTGTTTGTGAGCCACAGGCCGTCCTTTACCTCGGAGAAGATCTCGTCCCGCGATCGGTCCCCGGGCCTCACAAAGATCGCGTGAGAGTCCGGGTAAACGAGCCCCGCGTTCCCGGTCGTCTTCGTCTTGAATTTCTTCGCGGTCGACGTGTTGTGGAGATAGGTCTTCAGGATCCCCTTGCTGACGAGGAGGTTCCTCCGCGTCGGCACTCCCTCCGCGTCGAAGCGCTTGCGCGCGATGGAATCCGCGGAGCCGTCGTCGTACAGGGTGAGCTGCGGCGATGCGACCCGCTTCCCGATTTTCTTGCCGAACGGCGAAAGACCCGCCAGGACGGCCCACGCGCTGAGTCGGCCGCCGACCTGATCGGTCAGGGAACCGAAGATGAGAGGGTCGAAGAGGACCGTATAACGGCCCGCCTTCGCCGGTTTCGGGGTCCGGGCCAGGACCGCGATCCGCCCGGCCTTCTGTCCGGCCTTTTCCGGTTCGAACCCGGAAAGCTTGGTGGCGCAAGCGATCCCATGACCGCTCGACTCTAGCGAAACGAGGGCACGGATCGACAGGTAGAGGCTGGCCCGGTGGTCGTGGCCCTCCACGCCATTCGACGTGGCAAGGAAGTGCTCGTCCTCGTACTTCCAGAAGGAACCCGCACATTCCTTCGCTCCCTGGTCCAGCGCCCCGCCGACCGCGGCTTCCACGTACTTGCCTCCCTCGCTCAGGGACAAGACCTTCGGGTCAGGCCGCGTCCGCGCATACCGGAACGAGCCCTTCGCAATTCCCGCATAATCCGGGTTCGGCTGCGACGTCTTCGCGATCTTCACGAGCCGCTCCACGGCCTCGTCCGTTTTCGACAGGTCCTTGAGGTCGCTCGCGACGACCCGCTTGCCGTGGACGACGAACACCGACGCGGTCGATTCGCGCCATTGGTTGCTGATCACGGCCTCGTTCTGCGCGAAACGAATCTGGTAGGACCGGTTCTCGACGACGTCGGCGACCGCGTCCTGACATCCGAGGGCGATTGCCTTGTCGACAATCTGGGATGCGACCTCTTCCATCCGATCACCTCAGGTGTACGTTCCGGAGGCGGATCGGCGGTCCGCCCATGCTCGCGTCGAGTGCTTGGCCCGGATCGGATTTACCGCAGAAACCTGCCTCGAAGTCGAGGTCCTTGCCAACCGCGTCGACGGCGGACCAGAAGGCGGGTGTCGTGAGCTCGACGATTGTGTTCCTCACCGGGTGCTTCACCTCGCCGTTCTCCACGAGGTACGCTTCGCGTCCCGCGTACTTCGCGTTGTATCGCTTGTCGTCGATGTTCCATTCCATGAAGCTCTTCATGTAGACGCCATGCTTCACGCCTTCGAGGAGCTCCTCCAACGAGTGGTCCTTCGGTTCCACGAACGTGTTCGCCATGCGGACGATCGCCTCCACGTTGTAGTTCACGGCGCGCGCCGCGCCGTTGCTATGCGTGTGCAGCGCCGCGGCCGTCTCGCGGTTCTGGAGGAATTCCGTCACGCGGCCTTCCTTGTAGAGATACCGGCGGCGGGCTTTCACGCCCTCGTCGTCCGTCAGATAGTACGCGATCGCATGCTCGACCGTCGGGTCGTCGACGACGTTCACGAGTTCGGAGCCGACCCTCATCCCCAGGCCATCCGGAGGGATGAACGACTTTCCGGCCTGGGCCGCTTCGCGACCGAGGACCCGGTCGGCCTCCGTCGGGTGGCCGCACGATTCGTGAGAAGCGATGCCCGCGACCTGGGGACCGGCCACGAGGTCCATCTTCCCTTCTGGGGACTTCTTGCCTTTGGTGAGGGACCGGTGCATGGAGCGGGCTTCTTCGACCACGCGGTCGCTGAGGCCCCACGTTGAGATCCCCTCCCACCCGCCGGACCAGCCGTAGTTGCGGCTCGATTGCTCGACGCCCGCGCCCTCGACGACCGTGAGGAAGTAGAAGACCCGAAGTCGCGGACTATACGACTCGATCCGCGATCCCTCGGAGTTCGCGAAGTACTTCCGGATTCGATTGTCGCTGAGGTTGAAGTAGCGCGCCGCGAGCTTGAAACCGAGCTGCGTCACGTCCCGATCGACGCCCTGGATCTCCGCGATCTTCTCTTCGACCGACACATCCGCGAGCTTCTTCGCCTCCGGGATGGACCAGTTCATGGCGATGGAATCTTCCTGGGCGAACGTGATCTTCGTCTTCCGCCGCGAGGCCTTCGCGATCTTGATTGCGTCGCCCACGATCGCGCGGACGCCGGCCTTCGACAACGAGTTCGTCGCCGCGAATCCGAGAGCGCCGTTCACCAGGACGCGGACGCCGATGCCTTGATCGTGGCCCACGTAGAGCGCGTCCAACACACCGTTCTTGAGGATGAAATTCTCCGGGTCCTGTTTCTCGTATCGCGCTTCCGCGTATGTGGCCCCTTTCGATCGCGCTTCGTCGACGGCAAAATTCACGAGGTCCATTTCGGCGTTCATGTCTCGGCTCCCCCGGAAACGGCTCCCGACAAAGCGGTTGCGGGAATGAAGGTATCGTCCGACGGCGATAGCCTTATGGCGATGGCGGGATTCGGACCGCGTCCATGCCGAAGGGAGACCGACCGATCGTCCTCTATCCCGCCTATTTCGACGTCGGCCGATCTCGACAGCAGGGGCGCCGCGTCGCGAAGCGGTGGGCCGTGGAGATGCCGACCACGCAGGAGGTCGCGAGCGCGGCGAAGGCCCTCGGCCTCGAGCCGCAGGTGGAGGACGGCAAGGCGTTCCCGTCCACGCCTTGGCGGAAGGAAGGACGCGTTCTTGTCCGGGCTGACTACTACAAGACGTCGATCGTCCAGAAGGTCGCGAAGCGCATCAAGGAATCCCGCTAGCGCGTCATCGATGGTCTTGCGGGGTCCGCACATCCTCGACGAGGCGTTTGCCGGTCGAAACCAGGTCGACGGAATGGATCACCGCACCCATCTCCCGCAAGGTCTCCTCGACGCTGGGGTAATTGATTGACGTGCCCTCGATTGTGACTTTGACGCTCTCGGTCTCTTGATCCACTTCGTGGAGGGTCAGGTTCACGCCGTCCACGCCTTTCAGCCCGCTCAGACGAAGCGACATGTCGACCAAGGATGGCTTGTGGGGCTTCAGCACGTCCAAAACGATCCGTTTGATATCGCTCACAGGATGCCGGCTCCGAGGGGCTTTGCCGATGGGGACGTTTGATGATAAACGTTTGCGGGACCGGATCCACATCACGCGGTCGTGACGTCGGCGCCGCCGCTCCGGACGATCATCGTGTGTTCGGTCTGAGAGACGATTCCGTTCTCCAGATCCAAGAGGGCTGGATAGGACATCACCGCCCCCGTCCGGAGGAGCGAATTCAGGAGGGCCGGGGTCCGCGGTTCGAGACGGAAGGCCCAGCGCTCGGCGAACGGGAGCGTCTGGAACTCTTTCGACAGAAGAGTGAGAAAGTCGTTCAGTTCCGGTTGTTTCACCGGCTTCGTGCGGACGACCCGATAAATGTTCCCGCTCCGCCTGCCGTCCA
>VBMN01000093.1 GCA_005878385.1 Methanobacteriota archaeon | reverse complement strand
GGACGATCTGCGACGCTTCTTTGTTCGAGCAGGACCCGCTCAACCTCTCGGCGGCTCAGCGTATTCCCCTCGATCGCGTTGGTGCCCCATGTATTGAGTGCGCCGGCCCTCTTCCAGACGCCTGCCGGGATCGTGTCGAGAGGGGTTCGCGTGAGGAGTTCTTGTCGGAGAGGCTCCAGTATGGTTTTATCCATTCAACATATCTAATAGCATATAGACTATATAGGTATATATGGAATACTATCTATATAAGCACCATGCCATACTAAGCATTAAAATTGACCTGTCGTCGATTGGAGTACCGCCGTGCGGAGAAGTGGACCGAGTCGAACTTGAACCTCAACCGCGAATAGTCTCGCCAGGCAATTGAGTCGTCAAGAACCGAATCGTTCGTTCCCAAGCAACCTTGGCTGCCTGGGCATCATATGCGTCGGATCGGTCCTTCTCGAAAAACCAGTGCGTCGTCCCAGGATACGTGTGGAAGGTGACGTCTCTTCCACTTGTGCGGAGGACCTTCTCGAGATCTCGTACAGTGGCGGGGGATTCAAATTCGTCTGTCTCAGCGAAATGACCGAGGAAGGCCGCTTTTATCTGGGAATAGTTGCCATCCCCCGTCCCGTAGAAGAGGACCACCGCCGCCACGTCCGCGGGGAGCTCCTGCGCCAACCAAAGACCCCAAAATGCTCCCATGGAAAAGCCAACGACTCCAACGCGTTTTCCTCTTACCCCCGGATGGATTTGGAGGCCTCTCACTCCGTTTAGAATGTCTCGGCCGGCTGCTTCTTGATCGACTTTCGACATCAGATTCTTGGCCTCGTCCCTGGTCGATGCGGTCGCCCCGCGGTACAGGTCGGGAGCGAAAGCGACAAATCCCGCCGTAGCGAGCCGATCGCACACATCCGTGAACACATCGTTTAGACCCCACCATGCATGGAGGACCAGGACGCTGGGTCCGTGGCCCTTCACCGGGACCGCCAGGTATCCGGAGGCCGTCCCTTCAGGGCTCTTGAGTTCCACCATTCCCATGTTTCCTCTCCTTCCAGGCAGAGCCCGAACCGACGCTAGGACTTAAGCCTATACGAAAAAGGGGCTCGAGGCGCGGTACGTTTGTCGCTAGTGGTCCTCTGGATGGCCCTTCATCCACCGCTTCTCCTCCGCGGTGGGACTGAGGGGATATCCGACCGACCAGAGGAAGGTCCGGGCAGTGGATGGTCCCACGTGCTTGAATTTGTATTGGAGATCTTCGAGCAGCTTCCCTTCACGCTTCCCAAAGCCGCTGATGTAGCTCTTGATCGAACCGTGTTCCTTTGCCAGGTCCAAGATCGTTTTGGCGTTCTCGACCGTCGCGCGGATTTTCTTCTCGTTCCGCACGATTCCGGGATCCTTCATCAGCGCCGAGATATCGCGCTCCGATAGCCTCGCGACTTTCTCTGGCGTGAAGTCACGAAACGCCCTTTGGAAATCGGGCCATTTCTTCTCAATCATGCGCCAATTCAAACCCGCGGTGAAGATCGCTCTCGACATCAGGTCGAAGTAGCCCTGGTCATCTTTTGGGGGAACCGTTTTCCATCCGGGCATCGGCATCACGACTTCGTTGGCGCTATTTATGCCCTACCTTCGCGGCGCTCCATGCCTTTCACCGAAAGTGGACCGGGTGGGATTTGAACCCACGGCCTCTACCATGCCAAGATAGCGATCTTCCAGCTGATCTACCGGCCCGCGGGGCTTCGATGCGAGAACCGTCATTAAAGCCTTGTCCTTCCCGAGCGCCGCCGTCTGATGTAGAGTCGAGGGCTGCGTCGTGCACTGGGGCTCGGAGTCGCTCGACCGCGACGCCTCCTCGAGCTGGGCGGACCAAAAGTGGGCGTGCCATCCCAGGGACGCTTCTACGCGGGCAGGGTCATCATAGGCGCGTCACCGGGGAAGACCGTGAGGTCACGGTTCCGCCACGAGGAGTGGTTCCTGTCCGGCCCGAAGTCCTTCTTGAGTTCCGGAAGGCTGCGCAGGATGTCCGAGTATTACCAGCGCGATCCGATGACGAGGACCTTTTCCCCGGGATCAATGCCTCCCAGGGCGAAGCGCGTGGCCGCCTCCGTCTGAAAACTCATGGGCTGCCAACACGGGATGTCGAGGGGGCGGCGGATGCGACGTGCGCGGCTTCGGGTAGAGTTAGCAGAAAGTCCCCCCATTGCGCCCGAGTTCCCGCTTCATCCAGACCGACTCGGTCAAGGGATGTGGGCGGGGTCTGGGACTCCCCTAAAAGATGACCCACGCGGGCACTCGGATTTTCCCCAAGAACGGACTCTCGCTTCTGCATCCCATCGCCCCGAAGGAGTCATCGGCGAGGTGCTCATGAACGGCATGTATCGCAGTGCCCAGAAGAAGAACCGGTCGCACGCGATTTCCTTCAGCTGCACAACTGCGATTTCGGCCGCCTCAAAAGGGCAATCCGATACTCTCGCGGACCGGCCGGGCGACTCAACAAAGCCTCTATCCGTGGACCGGGTTGGGCGTTGCGAAGGTGAGAGCCACACTCTCATCCGTCCGTTGGGTCTTCGCGCGAATCTCGAACAAGTTCTCGAGCGCGGCGGTCATGAAGGCCTCGAGATAAATGGACCACTTTTCTCCGAGCGGGTGGACGAGGATCATCACGTGCTCGCCGTGGTTGTGGTGCTCGAGCTGGTACTGGGTGGCAAATCGCGCGTAGTTCTCGACGAACCGCAGGAAGTTCTCCACGGTGACCGTCCGCCACCGAAGCAGCATGTACTCGCGGGCTTCCGCGGGGCCCTGTTCGCGCCCGATGGCGGCGATTTCGTCTGTCGAGAGTTTGCTCAAGATCGCCCGGAAAAAGCGATGGCGGACCGTCATGAAGCCGATCTTCGATTCGAGCCGGTCCCATTCCGTATATTGCATGAACTGGCGGTTCGCGAGACTATTGAGCGTAAACCCTTCGCTTTCGGAATCTCGGCGAACCGATTCCAAGAGCGAGGCATCAAGCCGGAAGGTCAGGTTCTCGTGATTCTTACGCCCGGCTCTCGCTTTCGGCAACAGTGGCCTGCTACCCTGTCCTCCAAACGACTCGCCTAGTCCATGCCCGCCTGAGGAAAGGACGTCCAGGTAACGGCATGACAGGGGTGATTGCTTGTGGTTTCAAAGGGTACACATAGGTGCAATTGGCCCCACGTGGGGCATCTCGGTGGCAAGAGGTGGCAAATCCTTCAGGCGGGATCTCGCCCTCTCGGACGTGCTGATCCATCTTAGGGGCCAATCGTCTTTCGCATGAGGACTCCGCTGGCCCCGAGAGGAGCGACCTCTTCGAATCCCTCGTTCCGGAACATGCTCGGAGTACCGAACCATCGCCATTCCGGCACGGCCGACATTTTCGAGGAGACGACCGGGTAGGCCTCTACGATCCCTCCGCCTCGTTTCTTGATGGATTCCAGAGCCGCATTCAGCGCGATCTTGGCGAGACCGCGTCCTCGGTGGTGTCTGTCCACGAAGAAACAAGTGATGCGCCACAACTTCGTCGATCCGGGAAGCGGCCCCACTTTCCGATAACCGAGTTTTGCATCAATCCTTGGTAGCTCGTCCTGGGTGCCGTATTGGCACCATCCGACCGCGGTCTTCCCTTCATAAACCAAGACGGCATGGGAGCGACCCTGTCGAACGAGCAGGGCCTTATCCTTCCTATTCACCTTCCTCCGTTCCTCGCTCGAGAGCTCTCTCCCGATGGGTTTCGGTCGTTGGTAAAACATGCACCAGCATTGGCCTTGCTTGACGGCGAGGGATTCGAAATCCGGGAGCGTCCGAACGCTCAGTTCGCGGGTCGTGTACGCCATTCGTTTCAGAGTTCCGGTGAGATCGTCATGGGACCATAGTCACGCATGGATTCGACGCGCGTCGAGGACGCCTTATGCCGCAGACTTGACCTTCTTCCGCGGGGAAGCCTTGGCCGTCGACTCGCCGAACATCTCTAGCGGCTTCTCCCTGCGCAGTTTCTCGCCTGGGATTGGCACCGGGTACTCGCCCGTCAGGCATCCCAGGCAGACGTCATCGCGCGAATGCTTCAGCGCGGAGATCAGGCCCCGGAGGGACAGATACCCGAGGCTGTCCGCGTTGATGAAGTCCGCAATCTCTGGGACCGTCTTCTCGTTCGCGATGAACTGATTCCGCGTCTTCATGTCGATCCCGAGGTAGCACGGGAAGCGAATCGGCAGACAGCCGATCCGCACGTGAACCTCGCGGGCTCCCGCAAGCCGCAGGATCCCGACGATCTTCCGGATCGTCGTGCCGCGGACGATTGAATCGTCGACCAGGACGACGCGCTTGTTCTTTACCGCGGAGCGAATCGCATTCAACTTGAGCATGACCCCGGTCTCCCGGTCCGCCTGCTCCGGCATGATGAAGGTCCGCTCGATGTAGCGATTCTTGATCAGTCCCTCAACGACCGGCAATCCGGAGACATGGGCGTATCCTTGAGCCTGCGCTCGTCCGGATTCAGGCACGGGGACGACGATGTCCGCCGCGACCGGATACTCGTGGGCGAGTTGTTCACCGATCTTCACACGGGCGTCGTAGACGAGCCGCTCATCGAGGACACTGTCCGGACGGGCGAAATACACCCACTCGAACATGCAGTGCGCTGTGTGGTTCGGGTGAGGCAGCCGCGTCGATTCGAATCCGTCGGACCGGAGCTCGACGATCTCGCCCGGTTTCAGGTCTCGGATGAACTTGTAGCCCGGGAGCGTATCGAACACGACGCTTTCGGAGGCGATCATCATGCGGCCGTTCCCCTCCCCGATGCATAAGGGCCGGATCGCGAGCGGATCGCGGATTGCGTAAACCGTATCGTTGATCATGAGGGCGAGGCTGTACGCGCCGACGAGGCGGTTCGTGAACTCTCGCAGCGCCCGCTTGATGTCTCCCGTGTTCACGATCTCGTTCGCGAGGAGGCGGACGATGACCTCGCTGTCCGACGTCGTCATGAAGGCCCAGCCCTTCTTGCTGAGCTCCTCGCGGATTTCGTTCGCGTTCGCGATATCCCCGTTGTGCGCGAGCGCGATCTCTCCATAGGACGTGTTCACGACGATCGGCTGCGCGTTATCGAGGACGCTGGAGCCCGTCGTCGAATAGCGGACGTGTCCGATCCCGGAGTTCCCGCGAAGGCCGAGGAGGTCCTCTTTCGTGAAGACCTCGTGGACGAGCCCCATCCCGCGTTTCGCCTTCAGGCCTCCATCGAACACCGCCAGACCGGCGGACTCCTGGCCGCGGTGCTGAAGGATCCTCAGACCATAGTAGAGGTC
>VBMN01000062.1 GCA_005878385.1 Methanobacteriota archaeon | reverse complement strand
CCCGGAAGGCGAACCACCCGATTCCCGCCATCCTGATGACCGCCTACCTGTACGTGTACGAGCAAATCGATGACGAGCGTCGGAAGGACATCACCCTCCTCCGCAAGCCGTTCGACGCGGACGAGATCCTTCGGGTCGTAGCGGATCGGCTCAACAACGGCGCCGGTCCGAAAATCTGACTCGAAGGGCAAGGTCACGCAGCGACCCCAGGTCGCCCATGGATGCGATCCAGTCCTATTTCGGGACCTTCTGCCAATCGTCCAAGAATCGCTTCAGGCCGACGTCGGTCAAGGCGTGTTGGGTCATCTTCCTGAGCACGTCGAAGGGGAGCGTGACGATGTCCGCGCCGAGCTTCGCCGCCTCGATCACGTGGAGGGGATGTCGGATGCTCGCCACGAGGATCTCGCAATCCCATTCATAGTTCCGAAAAATCTCGGCGATCTCCCGGATGACCTGCATTCCCTCCTGGCCCATGTCGTCGAGCCGTCCGATGAACGGGCTCACGTACTTCGCCCCCGCCTTCGCCGCGAGGATCGCCTGGTTCGCGGAGAAAATGAGCGTCGTGTTGATCCGGACGCCTTCGGACGAGAGAGCCTTGATCGCCTTGAGGCCCTCCATCGTCATCTGAATCTTCACGACCACGTTCTTGTGGAGCTTCGCGAGCTGGCGGCCCTGCTTGATCATCTCGTCCGCCTGGGTCGTCGTGACCTCGAGGCTGATAGGCCCGTCGACGAGGGCGAGGATGTCCTGGATCACCTCGGACCACTTCCGGCCTGTCTTTGCGACGAGCGTGGGATTCGTCGTCACGCCGTCCAGGACGCCCCAAGAGGCCGCCTCGCGGATCTCATCGATATCCGCCGTGTCGAGGAAGATCTTCACCATGATGGTCCGCCGGCCTCCGATAGCGACGTCGGGTTATGAACGTTCACGGTCCCCCGACGGGCGCTTCTTCGCGCGTCGAAGGATTACCTGATCGAACGCAAGGGGACTCGCCCGGCGTTCGTAGCACCAGGCGAGGACGACCGCATCGGGATAGCTAAGTCGTCCCCGCGCGGACCGGTAAATTCCCCAGGTCTGGTCGAGGAGGGATGGGGACGAACCGAGGATTTGGATCTTTCTCTGGGACCGGAGCCAAGTGCCCGCGTCGCGGGCCGAGCCGAATCCCCTCCGATATTGGATCAGGGAGATCGTCTCCGAGTAAATCTCGTTCGGTACCAGGATGGCGTCCGCGGATGCGGCGCCCTTCCGAGCATTCCCGTGGAACACGTCGGACTTTGAGAAGAGCGCATAGAGGAAACTCGTGTCGGCGACCTGCACCGGGTCACCCGTACAGGTAACGATCGTGACGCAGACTCGCCCTCGGATCCTCGTCCTCGAAGGTGGGGAGGCCTTTCAAGTCCAAGCCGCGGTCGGGTCGGCGCGTCAGTTCAATCTGGACAACATCTCCTTCGGCGACCCCGGCCGATTCCAGATCCTCCTTGTGAACGCGGAGGGCCAATCCATTGCCCCACCGACGAACCTTCGCAAGCATGTATCTACATAATGTATACACGTCCCACGCTTAACCCTTTCGCTGGCAAGCGCGAATGAGCCGAGGCCCGAGTGGCCAGGGCGAAGCTACTTATCTGGGCGGCACCTGCCGGCGGCCTACATGGCCAAGCCGGCCCCCCTCTGGCGTCATCGCGACTTCATGCTGATGTGGCTTGGACAATCCGTGTCTCGGCTGGGAGACCAATTCACGGGGCTCGCGATCCCTGTCATCGCGGTGTATGTCCTCGGCGCAGGACCGTTCGAGAACGGACTGCTGGGCTTCGCGGGGACCCTTCCTTTCCTCCTATTCGGCCTCCTGGTTGGTGTCTGGGTCGATCGTCGGCAACGGCGGTCCGTCCTGATTCTTGCGGACCTCGGACGCGGAGCGATCATCGGGACCATCGCGTTCCTCGGACTCGCGAGTCTTCTCCAGATGACCTATCTGTACGTCTTCTCCTTCTTCATCGGAATCCTCACCGTCTTCTTCGACGTCGCGTACCAAGCCTACCTTCCGGCCCTCGTCGAACGCAACCAGCTCGTGGACGCGAACAGCAAGTTGGAAACGACGAATTCCATCGCGGGAACGAGCGGACCGGCCGTCGCCGGTGCCGTCATCGAATGGTTCACCGCGCCCATCGCCATGCTGTTCGATGCCGCCTCGTTCTTCTTCTCCGCCCTCACGTTGATTGGAATCCGGAAGCGAGAAACCGTCCCGCCCACGGCAGAACGTCGATCCGTCCTCGCGGACATCCGGGAAGGCCTCCACGTGGTGTTCGGAGAGCCACGGCTGCGATTCATCGCCGCGTGCACCGCGTGGTCGAACTTCTTTTCGAGCGCGGTCTTTGCGGCCCTCCTCATCCTGTATCTCAAGAATGCCCTCGGCTTCACGCCGTTCAGCCTCGGGATCCTGTTCACGGTCGGATCGCTCGGCGGCATCGTCGGCGCGGCGACCTCGAGCCGAATCGCGAAGCGGATTGGCGTGGGTCCCTCGATCATCACGGGCGCGATCTTGTTCTCGATCCCGATGCTCCCGCTTCCCTTTGTGACGGGACCCGTTGCGTTCCCCGCCATCTCCGCGATGTTCTTCGTCTCAATCGTCGGCAATCTCCTCTACAATATCAACCAGGTCAGTTTCCGCCAAGCCATCGTCCCGATTCGCTTGCAAGGCCGTCTGAACGCAACGATGAGGACGATCGTCTGGGGAACCCTTCCGCTCGGCGCCCTCACAGGCGGTGTCCTCGGCGACCTGATCGGAGTCCGGAACGCGATCATTGTCGGGCTCATCGGAGGAGCTTTCTCGTTCCTCTGGGTCCTCCTCTCACCGGTCCGTCGTATCCGGGAGATGCCGGAGGCGGCGGCATAGGTCGGAGCGTGAGCGGGACGTTTAGTCTCAGATGGCGAAGAGAGCGCCTGTGGCCACGAGGGCTCCCAGCCCGACGAGGATCACACCGATCACGCGGCTGAACAAGAGGGTCCGGACGCCGAGTTTCTCCGCGAAAATGGCGATCGAGATTCCTCCCATCCAAAGTAGGCTCATGGACCCGGAGATGAACAGGACGAGCATGAACAGCCAGCAGCAGCCGATGCAGTACATGGAATGGCGAAACCCCATCCGCATGGCCCCGACGCGGCCGCGACGCCAGTGTTGGAGCACGAACCCCGTCGGCGACGTGCAGTGGGACAGGCAGACTTCCTTCGTCCGCGTGACCTGCCAGAGGCCCGCGGCGATCAGAATTCCGGCCGAGAGGAAGAGGGTGGGACCCATGAGCATGGAACCGATCAAGCCGAAGGCCATCAGACCCAAGAGGGCCGCGACTCCGAAAAGTCCCCAGATGACGAAGTACGGGATCAGGAACGCGACGGTCCCCAGAACATCGGCGGGTTTCGTCGGCCGGCCGTCCTCGAGCCGCGTGATGCCGTAGTAGGCCAGGGCCATGGGCAACGCGGACGGCAGCATCATCGCGACCATCATCACGATGATCAGCGCGAAGAACAGGGCGAGGTCGGTCGCGCCCACCGCCGAAGGGGAAATGAGCATCATCGTGAGATTCGACGAGGCCCATGTGACGTACCAAGCGATCGACACGATCAGGCCGACCGCGGCGGCCACTGGAATCGTGAGGCGCCGGAGCAGGTCGGGAACCGCGGGAGAGACCGCCTCGGCCACGGCTCGCCCTATCGGGCGCGCGGATAAGAATTCACCTTTCCGTTCCGATCTCGACTCGACCGCGGATGAAAATACATTAAATAAGCCTCCGCGAATGCGGGGACTCGGCGAGGGGAGACGTCATGGCGACGAAATGGGGTTTTGAGACGGAATATATTCAGAGCTGCAATTGCACGTACGGCTGTCCGTGCAATTTCAACGGATATCCGGACAAGGGACACTGCGAAGCGTTTGTTGGATACAAGATCCGTACCGGGAAGTTCGGGGACACGAAGCTCGATGGCGTGAAGTTCGCCCTCGCGTTTTGGTGGCCGAAGGCCATCCACGAAGGAGGAGGAACCGCCCGACTCTACGTGGATCCGGCGGCGACGGACGCGCAGGTGCACGCCTTGGAGGAGATCGCGAGCGGGAAGCACGGCGGCGGGGTATGGGAGATCTTCCCGAAGACCTTCGCGAAGGCCCTGCCGACGAAGCGCGCGAAGATCGATTGGAAGTATGGGGAATACGTCGCCTCCTTCAAAGTCGACGGGGTCGGCGAGGTGCAGAGCGATTACATCGAGAACCCGGTGACCGGCGAGAAGTTCGTCGGAGAAGTCGTGCTCCCAACGGGGATCAACTTCCGGCGGTCCGTCGTGTCACGAATCAAGCGGTTGGTCTTGCACGACGCAGATTTCCAGTTCGACCACAAGAACACCGCCGGGTTCACGACCGTGATCAAGTTCACGGAAAAGGGGCCCGCCTGAACCGGCTGAAAGCGGAAAGCCCGCGTGACGGTGCGATGTCGGCGTGAACACAGATGAACCGCTAGTCTTGAAATGCCTCGCGCCCGTCGGCGGGCCCGCACGCCCGTGCCGGTGGAACCTGTGAGACACAAGATGACCGACGGCCTCGTTGGCTTCCTGCTGGGAGTCGCATTCATGCTGGCCCTCATCCAGATCTGGGGACTCACGTGGGTGCGGTTCGTCGCGCCAAGCTGGAAACCCGGGGTCTAATTGTCGATCCGCAATCAGTGACGTAGGCGGGCATTTGCATCCCCGCCGCCGCAGACCGCATTCATCGGTCGCGGCGCTTCACCACGTCGTGGGCCGCCTCGACGATCTTTTCCGCGGTCAGTCCGTACTTCCGGAGAAGTTCCTCGGCCTCTCCACTCTCGCCGAACACGTCCTGCACCCCGACCATCGCGATAGGCACCGGATGATTCGAGGCGATCGCCGAGGCCACTGCGGCTCCGATCCCGTGGACGACCGTGTGTTCCTCGGCGGTGACGATTCCTCCCGTCTCTCGCGCCGCCCGGTCGATCGTGGCCAAGTCGAGCGGCTTCACGGTCGAGAGGTTGATCACCCGCGCCGAGATTTTCTCCCGCTCCAAGAGTTGCGCCGCTTCGAGGCAGCGCGCGACCATGATGCCGCAGCCGATCAAAGTCAGATCGAAACCGTCACGGACGACCCGCGCCTTTCCGATCGCGAAACCGTCCTCGGAGGAGGTGACCGTCGGCACATTTGTCCGGGAGAACCGGCAGTAGACCGGACCTTTCATCGCCGCGGCGGCGTCCACGCACTTCGCCGTCTCGGGCCCGTCCGCGGGGACGAGTACGGTCATCCGCGGGATCCCGCGCATGAGGGCGATGTCCTCGTTGATCTGGTGCGTGGCTCCGTCCGGTCCGACGGTGAGGCCGGCGTGCGAGCAGAAGATCTTCACGTTCAGGTTCGTGTATGCGACGTTCTGCCGGATCACGTTGTACGTGTGCGCGCTCCCGAACACGCTGTAGGTCGCGGCGAAGGGGATCTTGCCCGCGGCCGCGAGTCCGGCCGCGACGCTGATCATGTTCGGCTCCGCGATCCCCAGCTGGATTAGGCGATCCGGGAACGCCTTGCCGAAATCGAGCGTCTTGATCGATTCCGTCGTATCCGCGCCGACGACCACCACGTTCGGATTGCGTCGACCGAGATCGATCAGGGCCTTCGCGAAGTACGACCGCTGGCTCTCCTGCTTCCACGGAGGTCCGGTCAGATGGCCGCCTCCATCGCTTCGAGCTCGGCCAGGGCGAGCTTCAGCTCGTCGTCGCTCGTCGCCGCCCCGTGGTACTTGATCTTGTTCTCCATGAACGAGACGCCCTTCCCCTTCACCGTCCGTGCGATCACCGCCGTGGGCCGGCCCCGTGTCCGATGGGCCTCCTCGATCGCCGCGAAGATCTGGCGGAAGTCGTGACCGTCGATCGTGAGGACGTGCCAGTTGAACGCCTCCCATTTCTCGGCGAGGGGCTCGAGCGGCATGATGTCCTCCGTCCGGCCCTCCTGCTGGATCCCGTTCCGATCGATGAACGCGGTGAGGCTGTCGAGACCGTACTTCGATGCCGCCATCGCGGCCTCCCAGGTCTGCCCGACGTCCTGCTCGCCGTCGCCGAGGACGCAGTAGGTTCGCCATGCCTTGTGGTCCATCCGGGCCGCCAGCGCAAGGCCGACGGAGAAGGAGAGGCCTTGGCCTTCCGCTCCCGCCGCGTTCTCGACGCCCGGCGTCGTGCCGAGCTCGGGATGGCCCTGGAGGCGACTGTTCAACTTTCGGAACGTCATGAGCTCCTCGACCGGGAAGAACCCACGCTCCGCGAGGGCCGCGTACCAGACCGGGCATGCGTGGCCCTTGCTCAGGACGAACCGGTCGCGGTCCGGCCACGTCGGATTCGTCGGATCGACGCGCAGGACGTGGAAGTACAGGGCGGTCACGATGTCGCAGGCGCTCATCGACCCGCCGGGATGGCCGCTCTGCGCGTTGTGCGTCATCCGGATGATGTGCTTACGGAGGGTCACGGCCTTCTTCTTGAGACCCGCGATGAGTTCCTCCGATACCTCGACCACGGACCGCCTCGCCCCGCTCCCGACCGGGAACAGTCCCGAGAGGGCATGCGGGTTTTAAGGACTTCGCTCACGACGCGGACGACGCAACAGACGAAACGCGTTTCCGAAGAGGAGCACGATGACAATCGCGATCACGACGAGCCGCGCCAACGCATCGCCAATCCACGATTGGAGCGTGAAGAAGAGGAGGGCGAGGAAAAGCGACATCACGAAGAGGAAAGGGATCAGAAGGATGAGAACGGGTTCGAACTGCCATCGATTGAACCACAGACGCGGACCGCGGACCGGTTTCGAATGCGACTCCACAAAGAGGCATCCCTGTGCCCGTGAGATGAATGTGTCGGTTTCCGCGGCTCGTGAAACCGCCGCGACGGAGCGCCATCATGTTCTCATCGGACGGAACGACCCAAGCGGGCGTTTCATGTCCGTCTAATAACGCCCAAATATCCGACCGCGACATGCGCCGGCCAAGAAAGCGAGGACGAGTGGGATGCACCGGAAGTTTCTCGCGGTCATCGTGGCGGTCATTGTCGCCGCGGTCGCCATTGCCTCAGTCGCCTTCGGCCCCGCGGCCCTTCGAAACCTCTCGAATCCTGAATCGAATCAACCCGGGAATGGGGGGGGACCCCTGCCGACGGCATTCGATGCTCCGACCTGGCATCAAGGCGACTCTTGGACGTATGATGTGAACACGTCGTCGAGGCTCATGGAACCCGATGGTCCCTCGGCCGTGGGCTCTCTCGCGCGCACCGTCGTGTCCGCGGGTGCGTCCCAATACAACGTGAGCCTCGAAGGATCGTTCCACATCCGTTGGATGGTCGACCCGACCCCAGTCGCGGATCCGAGCGGTGCGTCCGCGATGTTGATGTGTCGAGGGATGCTCGAGAACGCGACCCTGAGCGGGTACTCGTGGTATCGCGCCTCGGACCTCGCCTTGTTGAAGGAGGTCCGCTCGGTTTCCGTCCGCGGCTCGTCCATGACGACCGCGGGAATGTATGACGCCTCCTATTCCGCGACGATCGAGACGACCTTCGACCCGGCGCTCGACGTGTGGTCCTTCCCCCTCCGGGCCAACGAGACCTGGAACGCGACGAGCAACGCGACGGTGCACGGTTGGATCACGTGGCACCTCTCCGGTCCGAAAGGATCTTGGACGGACGTGGCCAATTTCACGTTCTCGGAGCCGGTCCGCTTGTTCCTGATGAGCGGGGAGGCCGTGGACGTCTCCACGCCGGCGGGGACGTTCCCGTCGATCCCCGTGAGCATGGGTCGCCCCGAACTCGACTTGACGCACGCGGGAATCACGACGGATCCGGTCGACCACGCGATGGGGCTCGACCACGAGGTCCCGGTGGAGCGGAATCACGCCATGCAAGCCTGGTTCAGCGGGACCGCGAAGAACGTCGTGAAGGCGCAGATGTTCGCCGCGGGCATGCGGCTGAACCTGGTCCTGAGCTCCTACCATTTGGGCTGAGCCGGGCCGCAAGAACTTACGACGGGCCCGTGGCCGCGAGCGCGAAGGAATCCTTATTCCCACCGCGGCCTTTCGCGCGTCGATGCGCATCAAGATCGCACCGTCGATCCTGTCCGCGCGGTTCGACCGCCTCGGGGAGCAGGTGAAGGAGGCCGCGGAGGCGGGTGCGGACCTGCTCCACATCGACGTGATGGACGGCCACTTCGTGCCGAATCTCACGATGGGGCCCACCATCGTCTCGTCGATCCGACCCCTGACGAAGATCCCCTTCGACGCGCACCTCATGGTCACGCACCCGCAGCAGTTCGTTGCTCCGTTCGCGGACGCGGGGGTCGACGACCTCACGGTCCACGTGGAGAGCGATCATGATGTTCGGAAGACGATCCGCATGATTCGTGACGCGGGCGTGAAGCCCGGCCTGGTCCTCAATCCCGCGACCCCGTTCGACCGCGCGATCCCGTTTCTCCCTGACGTGGACCTGCTCCTCGTCATGACCGTCCAACCGGGCTTCGCGGGCCAGGCGTTCCGCTCCGATGTCGTCCCGAAGATCCGCGAGGCGCGGGCGTACCTCGACAAGGAACGACTGAAGACGGAACTCCAGGTGGATGGGGGAATCAAGATCGACACCGCCCCGATCGTCGCGGAGGCGGGGGCGGACATTCTGGTCTCCGGGTCCGGGATCTTCCCGGACCATGTCGCGGCCAACCTGAAGAAACTGCGCGAGGTAGCCGAAAAGGCGGCCCGCCTTCGTACGTAAACATGTTTGCCCGCGCACTTCGCCCAAGAGCCGGCTGAGCACCAGGGTGCGTTTCCGTCCCGGATCATAGGGTCCTGCTCTTTGGGATACAAGGATACATATAGTGTACGAATACATATACTACCCTTCATGGCACCTTCGGCAAGATCACCCCGCCTCCGATATGCGAAGCCGGGTGCGAACCCGACCTTGGAGACGATCGAGTACGTGTTGAGCGCGCTCCAGAAATCGGACGGACCCATCAGTCGGAACCGTATTCTCGCGACCCTGGCACGCTGGGGCCACTCGACCACCCGTCCGAGCCTCAACGCCGCGCTGGCGTTCCTCGGCGACGAGGGAATGGTGGCGGAAGGGAGCAAGGGACTCGTTTGGGTCCCCGAGGCCTCGCCACCCCTGGCCGAAGCGATCCGCAAGGGGTCCCGCCTGTAATGGGGCTTCGTGCCCGGGATGTCGTCCTCTCGCCTTCCGCATCCGAGCGGCTCCGTCGTCTCGAACGGGATCCGGCCCGCAGCTCCGCGTCGATTGCACGACGAATTCGATCCCTCCGTTCCGTCCTCCTCGCCGACTGTCTGCACGGTGAGGTCGTGAAAAAGGATCGCATCCCGCGCGTCCTCCGAGACACGTATGGCCTGGAGAACCTCTACGTCGAGGATCTGCCTTCGTTCTGGCGGCTCCTCTACACGATCGTTCGTGACCGCGGAGAACGATACGTCGTGGTCGTTGAGATCGCGGATCACGAGGCCTACGACCGGTGGTTCCCGGGACGCGGACGCTAGCGGGGCTCGCCATCGTGGTTGGGCCATGACTCCGGGCCCACGCCCCAAGGGCATCGAGCACTTTCACCCACCTCTCGAGGAAAAGCTATTATATAGCTTCATGTTATAGAAATGCATGCCTCCCACCGACACGACGCCGTGCCTCGTCCTGCTGTCGTACGATGTGACGAAGGGTCATCGATCCGCCGCATCCCGCGTGGCCCACCTCATCTTCGGGCGGGCCGATGTCCAAGCCGACGAGACTCTTCCTTTCATCCGACGGGCGGGCGTGGTCTGGATCGGTCAGTCCGTGTTCATCGCGCCGGAGCCCGATGCCCTAGAGCTGGCCGAGAAGCTCCGTGGCATGGGGGCCAACGTGACGATGGCGCCCATCGCGGTGGACCCGAGCCGATTCGAGGAGTTCCGGCGGCGCACCCTCGGGCGCCGAGCCACGTAAACATGTTTACGCAGCCCGCTCGGAGGATGGCTATCCGCGTCGCAAACCTTTAGGCCCGGCAGGCTTTCGAGTCTCCCGCATGGCCCGCCTCGGCTTCGTGATCGAACTCCTCCTCCCCCTCGCCCTGCTCGCGGTGAATGCCGTCCTCGGGTACGGCGGGATCCTCGTCACGATCGTCCTCCTGGTCTGGATCGCCACCGGCATCCTGTTGACGCCTACACCGGACGAGGAGCACTAGCCCTTCTCGTACAAGGAATCGCCGGACACGGACAGCTCGACCCACTCGTCGATCGACCGCACGTCCTCGAGGAGGACGTTCACCATCTCGCCTTGCTCGTCCTCCACGATGAACGAATCCAGGACGTCCTCGGCCTCGTTCGTGTCCCGCACGATCCCGACAAACTCGCCGTCCGAGTCGACTACATTCAGGCCGGTGAAGATCTGGGCGACCGGCCCGGACAGCGTGATCCGGTCGGCGACCCCGCTCACATATCGGCGGCCGAGGCGCATCCGCCCCCCCGATCCCTCGCCGAGGACGAGGATGTTCGGTTCCTCGCCGGACACGTAACCGACCTCAATGCCTTCCGGGTCGACGACCGCCATCCCGACGAGCGAATGACCTCGCCGCGCCCCCGCCAAATTCGACACGCACCTGCGGACCCCGGAGAGGCGATCCGAACGGGCGCTGCGAAGGCGAGGCGCCTACTGAAGCTTTTCGGGCAACGGCCCGCGGCGCGTCCGTGCCATATAGTTATCAGGCAGGATACCGAAGACGCGTGATTTATACCCGCTGAGCCGGCATTCGAAGACGTCGTTTCCCTCCCGGTCGGAGGGCATCCTCTCGGTTGGAGCCCATGGCCCGCTGCCCTCTTTGCGAATCGGACGTCCCCGACGGTCGGACGGACTGCGATGCCTGCGGCCAGCCGTTCAACAAGCCGCCGACGACGCGGACGACCCCGGAAGCCGTCCGGAAGGCGCTCGAAGGCGCCCGGAAGGACCTCGGCGCCTCGACCCGGGACCCGGCCGATGTCGCCTTCCCGCGGGGCCTCCTCGAGCGGGCGGAGCAAACGGAAGCTGCCGGGGACCTCGGACGGGCCCTCGACCTGGCCCGCGGGTCCCGTCGGGCCCTGGAGATCATCCGCCGGGAAAGCCGCGTCGCGTACGCCCTGAAGTATGCGGACGCCGTCCTCGAGGAAGCGAAGCAGGCGGGCATCGAGACCGTCGCATTCCAACGGAACATCGAACAGGCTAGAGCCCTCGCCGCCCGCGGCGATCACGCGACCGCAGAACGGCTCCTCCGGCGGGTGTCCGTCCGGACGCTCGATCAGCGTCGGGAGCGGATCCTGGCCGGGAGCCTAGAAAAGGCGGAGTCCCGGGTCCGGTACGCGCTGGAACGGGGCGGGAACGTCGGAGACGCGTCGGCCCTGCTCGCGGAGGCGCGCAAGGCGATCGCCGTCCGAGATTACAGCAAAGTCCGATCCCTCTCCGCCAAGGCGATCGAGAAGGCGGACTCCCAACGGAAGTACGCCCGGGCCGAGACGATCCTGGACCGGGCCGCCGCGGAGGTCGACGCATCCCGGCGGGACGGCGTCAATATCACCGAGGCGCGGAAGTTCCTGACCCAAGCGAGGGAGGCCCTGAGGAAGGGCGTCTACGCGGACATCCCGCTCCTGGCCCAGAGGACCCGGAACAGCCTCCGAGAGGCCCGGGCCTATGCGGCCGCCGAAGTCGCCCTCCGAGAATCGGAACACGAGGCCGGTCGCGAGAAACGGAAAGGGGCCGACGTGAGCCGCGCGGACCCGATCCTGGCGCAGGCCCGGGAGGCCCTCGAGGCGAAGGAGTACGCCAAGGTCCGCGGCTTCGCGAAGGACGCCCACGATGCCGTCCGGGAGGCGTCCCTCCTGAAGACGGTCCGCGAGGCGTTCGCGAGCCTGCGGCTCGACGCGGACGACATCCGCAAGCTCGGCGCCGAGGCGACGAACTTCGAAGGGATGCTCGTCGAGCTCGGCAAGGCGATCGAAGGGAACGACCTGCTCACGGCCAGGCGGCTCGTCTCGCAGGCCCGCCATACGGCCGAGGCGACGAGGGAGACGCACTTCCGCACGATCATGGAACGGTCCTTGCAGATCATCCTGGCGAACGCGACCCGCGGGCTCGACCCGGTCGTCGCCCGCCAGCTGCTCCGGGAGGTCGACGACGCGATCACCCTCGGCAAGGCCATCGACATGCAGGCCCTGATCGACCAGCGCATGGAGGACCAGGACGCCCAGACCGAGGGCAAGTTGAACGAACGCGTCCTTCGGGCCCGGGACGACATCGTCGCGCTGCGGCAGGCCGGCCAGACCGACACGGCCGCCCTGGAAGGGAAGCTCGCAGACGCCGCGATCGCGATGCAGGAGGGCCGGTACCTCCACTCGGACGCGCTCCTGGACAGCATCGAGCACGACATCTCCGCGACACGGGAGTCGCTCCGGAGCACCGCGGCGGAGATCCTCGGTCAGGCCCGCGGCGAAGTCACGCGGGCGAAGGCCGACGGGATCCCCGTCGATGCGGCGGGGCAGATGTTGAAGGACGCGGAGACCTCCTATTCCGAGTCGCGCTACGGCGACACGATCTACGCCGGGAAGGCGTGCATCTCCGAGGTCGAGGAACTCGCGCAGCAGAGTGCCGACTCCAAGCGGCGATCCGTCGCCGAGGAGACGCGGACGAAGCTCGAGCGGACGGAAGGGATTCATCGCCGCATGGAAGCGGTTCGGTCGGACATCACGGACTTGGTCGCCCAGAACGTGGACTTGGCGCGGGCGGCGGACACCCTTTCGGCGGCGGAAGGAGCGATTGAACGCGGCTCCCTGGACGAGGCGGATCACCTCGTCGCGTCGGCCGAGGGGATCGTGGAAGGCGTGAAGGTCACGTTGAACGGCCAGGCGACCGACGCCCTCCGGCGGACGCGCACGTCGGTCGAGGCCGCCCAAGGGGAAGGCATCGAAGTCGGCGAATTCGCGACCGCCGTAACGAAGGCGGAGACGGATCTGAAGGCCGGCCGTCCCGGGGCCGTCCTCCAAGCGATTGGACAAATCGACAAGCTCATCTCGGAACGTCGACGGACGCAACAGCTCGAGGAGCAACGGCGCGCCCTGGAGAAGGCGCGGACCGCCGCGACGAAGTTCATCACGGTCAAGAAACTGATCGAAGACCTGCGGAAGGCGGACATTGACATCACCGGCGCGGAGGAAGGTCTCCGGGCCGCCGAACGCGCCCTGGAACAACGGAACTTCGACGACGTCGACGCGATCCTCACGAACCTCGACTCGACCGCGAAGGAACTCATGGACGAACTCGTCGCCGCGGCGAGGAATTTGATCGCGCGGGCGGAACGCAAGATCAAGGAAGGCCGGCACAGCGGGATCATGGTCGACGAGGCGGTCGGCCTCCTGGACACGGCCGAAGTCCACTTCGAGCGGGGGGAGTACGCGGACTCCGTTGAGCATGCCCGCGCCGCGGAGCAGAAGATCGTCGACGCCCTCAAGATTTTCTCGGAGCAGGCGACCGAATCCCGAAGGAAGGCGCAGGACGCCGCTCGTGCGCGGATCGCGGCGATCCGCAAGACGATCGCCGACCTGTTCCGCGCGGACATCTCGATCCTCGGAGCGGAGCAGGCCCTCATGCGGGCCGATGCTGCCTTTGAATCCGGCCGTTTCGAGGACGTGCCACCGGCACTCGAGGAGACCGAGGAGATGGCCGCGGCCCTGTCGATCGGGCTCGAGTCGGCCGCGAACGACCTGGTCACGTCCGTCGAGCGGGTGATGGAACAGAGCCGGGCCTCCGGGATGGATCCCGGACGCGCCGATTCGGTCCTCCAAAACGCACGCGAGGCCATCAAGGATCGGCGCTTCGTCGAAGCGATCGAGTACAAGAAGGTCATCGAAGACATCCTCGAGGACGCCCGCCGCCAGAAGGATTCGCGGCGCATCCGGGACAGCCTGTCGGAACTCCGGGCGAAAGTGGAAGCGCACGCGAAACTCGGGGCGGATGTGCGCATGGCCTCGGAACTCCTCGCGAGGGCGGAAGCGCTCGTCGACGCGGGCGAATACGCGGACGTGGACGGCTACGCGAAGAGGATCTTGGACGAGATCGATGCCGCGCGCCGTCGGCATCTCGCCGCCGTCGTCGCCACGCTCACCCCGTTGATCGAGGACGGCCTCTCCATGGGCCTCCCGCAGGAGGAACTCGACGAGTACCGGACGCACGCGGAAGAAGCGGCCGCGGCCGACGACCTCGAGGAAGTGTACCGCCTCAAAGGCGATCTCCAAGAGCGTCTCCTGGAGGCGAAGCGGAAGCAGATCGTGAACCGGTCGATGGACGAGATCCAGTCCCTCGAAGAGATCGTCACGCAATCGGAACGACTCCAGATGCCCGCGGAGTCCGCCCGGGCCCACCTGGACTCCGCCCGAAAGGCGATCGTCGGCGGGGACGTGGATGGCTTCCATCGCGGTCTCGCAGATGCCCGGGCTGCGATCGAGGAAACGCGAACGAAACATTTCATCGAGAAGTACGAGACCCGGGTCCACTCCGTCTCGACGATGATCGCGAACGCGAAGAAACTCGGGGCGGAACTCGGGGACGCCGAGAATTCCCTGAACCAGGCCGAGGCGGCCCTTCGCGGGAGCGACATGGCGATGGCGGACATCCTGATCAAGCAGGCGGAAGTCTCCATCGGGATGCAAATCCAGAATTTCATCAAGAACCGGTACCCGAACCTCGCCTTGCGCATCCCGAGCGCGGGCCTGCAGGTCGGCGAGTGGAACCAGTACACGTTCGAGATCGAGAACCGCGGGAAACTTCCCGCACGGAACGTGCAGGTCGAGCTCACGGGGGACCTGGAGGCCAAGGGAGTCCAGTCGATCGCCGAGATCGGGGTGGGGGACGTGATGCCGGTCCGGGTCGGAGTACGACCGAAGACGGCGGGAGCGATCCCGGTCGCGATCGGGATCTCGTACCAGCGGCTGTTCGATGAGAACCGCTACGAGGTCAAGGACACGAGGGAGATCAAGGTCGAGCCGGAGGCCACCTACCTCGTCGAGGACGTCTTCCTGATCCATTCGGACGGACGGCTCATCGCGCACCACAGCCGCAAGTTCCGGGAGGAGATCGACGAGGACATCTTCTCAGGGATGCTCACGGTCGTCCAGGACTTCGTGAAGGACTCGTTCAAAAGCCGCACGCGGGTGGGGATGAAACGCCTCGACTTCGGCGACTCGAAGATCCTGATCGAACGGTCCCCGCACACCTTCCTGGCGGCGGTCGTCTTCGGCCAAGAGCCGAAGCTGCTCCCGCTGTACATGCTCCAAGTCCTGAAGGAGGTGGAGGACCGCTTCGGTTCCGTCCTCGAACGGTGGACCGGCCTGCTGCACCAGCTCGACGGCATCGACGACCTGATCAAGAAACTCGTGCTCGTCGCGAAGAGTCCGTCCGCGGACATGGGTCCCCTCGCGGAGAGCCCGATCACGCTCACGGCGAAGGTGATCGAGGCGCTCGGGACGAACGAGGCCGTCGAGGCGAACGAGCTCATGGCGAAGGCCCAGTCCACGTTGGAGACGGACATCCAGCTTGCGTGGCAGTTCATCGAGAAGGCGCGCGGCCAGGCCCAGCAGGTCCAGGGGCAGCTCAAGGACCGAATGGCCGACATACTCGTGGCGGCCCGCGACACGGTCAAGGAGATGAAGGGGATCGGCGCGGACACGAGTCAGGCGGAGCTCCTCCTTCGAGAGGCGGAGGAGGCCTTCCACGAGGGCAAGTACGAGCGCGTGCGGGAGATCCAGCTCGGCCTCCACGAATCCCTCGAACGGTCGAAGGGCGAGATCGCGGGGAAGAAGGTGGAGGTCGAGCTCGCGTCGTTGATCAACGACATCCAGATTGCGAAGAGCCAGGGCCTCGACGCCCGCGAGGCGGAGTCGTACCTGACGAAGATCGAGGGCGCGATCCAGAAGAAGAACTACAAGCAGATGGAGGACTACCTCCGGCGGGCGAAGGAGTCCCTCGCGCGCCAGAGGCGGCACACGGTCCTCGACAAGGCCCGGGAGAGTCTCGCCAAATTGCAGGCGATGGTGGGTCAGGCGAAGGCGGTGAACGCGGACTTCGGGGACGTGGAAGGGTTGCTCGCGAAGGCCGAGGAGGCGTTCCGCCAGGAGGACCTCCGCAGTCTGGAGGGCCTCATCGAACGCGCCGAAGCGAGCGCCCGAGGCCGCATCGAGCAGATCCTCAAGGACCGAAACCCGCGGTTGTTCCTCGAGACGACAAACCTCGGCCTCCAGGCGAACCGCTGGACGCGGATCGACATGCAGATCACGAACAAGGGGAACTGGCCCGCGGAGCACGTGACGCCGATCGTGAGCGGCCCGGTGGAAATCCAGGGCCTCAGGGCGATCGAGCGACTCGAGCCCAACGAGAAGGCGACCCTCGAGTTCGGCCTGAAACCGAAGGAGGTCGGGACGATGGACCTCGACTTCGAGGTGCACTACGCGCGGCCCCTCGACGACGGGAAGCACCAGACGACGGACACCGCGGTCGTGCGGGTCGAGCCGGAGGGCGGCTACCCCATCGACGACGCGCTCCTCTTCCATTCCACCGGGGCCCTCGTGGCCCATGAGAGCCGCCCCTACCTGCCTCCCGAGGAGGCCGTCCGCGCGACGAACCTCGAGAACCAGGTGAAGGCGTTCGTGAACAAGGCGTTCCCGAATGGAGGAAAGGGAGTCGCGCGCACGAAGGCGGAGGGGGGCCTCGTCTTCGCGGCCCGGGGCCCGCAGGCT
>VBMN01000068.1 GCA_005878385.1 Methanobacteriota archaeon | reverse complement strand
CACATCGAAACGCAACGTGGAGCACGGCGTAGTGTTTGGTCTTGAAGAGTCCGAAGTTCGCGGCGCCGATCGCATAGGCCGCGTCGTGGCCCCCGATCCGACACGTCCCATGTCTGGCGTCGAGGAGCTTCTGAGCCGAGACGGACTCACGCGCCGTTTGAACTGTCAACTCGATCGCGCGCCCGGCCTTTGCATCCACGAGCAAGGCGGAAGCCTGACCCGCCTGGGCCCAACGGACGCCGTCGAGGAAGACGGTATAGTCGACGTCCATCGGCGTCCGACCGAGCCGAAGGTCCCAATTCTCCGGGAGACGCAGGACGATGAAGTTCGACGGCCCCAGGACGAAGTGGGTCGCGGCGACGACGTGGTCGCGCGTGGACGATTTCATGCCCCGCCCGCAAGCTCGGCGGCGAACGGCGGCGTATACGACATCATGTCCTCGGAGACCTGGCGAATCATGTCCACGCCCCCGACCTCGGAGGAATACAGCGGGATGTACGACCGCACGAGCGGGCCCAGGTCCCGATACAGGAGCTTCATGTAGCCCGTCTGTTCGTGGTACTTGTTCGCGAGGTATTCCCCCGCTCCCTCCTGCAAGGCGATCTCGGGCCGAAGGACCCCGTTCACGATGACCCCGCCGATCGGGATGTTGAACTTTTGGACCATGCCGATGAAACGACGCACCACGGCGATCGGCAAAGCAAGAGGCAAGGTCACGAAAAAGAACGCGGTCCGTTCCGGGTCCACGAGCACGCCCTTCGCCCTCTCGAACCTTTCGTTCATGGAGATGAGGTCCGCCATGAGCGGGTCCTTCTTGACCTCCTCCATCACCTTCTCCTTTCGGAACGAGAGCTGGACGCGCATGCTCAGCGCCTCCTTCCGGGAATCGATCATCCGGGTGAGCCAGAGGCCATAGATCTTGCTCAAGCCGATCAGGCGGACCGCATTCGCCACGGCCGCCGTGTCGAAAATCACCCGGTCGTACGCCTCGCCCTCCTTCAGGATGTAGTCCACCATCCGGTCGAACATCGCGCTCTCCTCAAAGGCGGGGTTCGTCGTCGCAATCTCGATGAACGGCTTCGCGTCCAAGGGAATGTCGGCCCACTTCAGGAACTCCTTCACCCGTCCGCGGATCGAATTCCGGTATCGCTCGACGACCTCCGTGGTCTCGACTTCGACCGCGTGGACGCCCTTCGTGCCTTGCACCTGGACGACCTTGCCACCCGAGAGGCTCTGACCGAACAGGCTCGAGAGGGAGTGCACGGGGTTCAGGGACGCGAGCAGGACGCGCTCTCCTTGCGCCGAGTAGTAGTAGGCCAGTCCGGCAGCCGCGACCGTCTTCCCGACGCCTCCCTTCCCGCCCGTGAAGATGTATCGCATTTTCGGCCGCTGCGCGAGGAGTTCCGGCAGCGTCGGGATGGGCGATCACCTCACAACGCGGGGCCGAACAAGAGGTCCTGCGAGACCTTCTCAATCATGTCCATCCCTCGCGGCTCGCGCGGATACATCGGGAGCATCGCGACGACCTTCCCCGCGAATTTCGATCGTATCTCGTCGAGGTATTTCTGCTGCATCCGCGCGCGGTTCCGGAGGAATTCGACCGCCTCGCCGCCCTTCGCATCCGCGAGTTCCTTCGGATAGACCTGGTTTACGATGAGCCCCGCCATCTGAAGGCCGAGGGCGTCGAACATCTCCAGCGCGCGCTCCGTGTCGAGGATCGCCATCCGCTCCGGGATCAGGACCATGAAGAACGACGTGCGCCGTTGGTCCACCATGAGGTCCGTGAAACGCGTGATCTTCGCCTGGATCTCCTGGAGCTCCCGCAGGACCTCGTCCTCGGAGACCTTTGTCCCTTTCAGGGTCGCGGCGACCGCTTCGTACTCCTGCGCCTTTTCTCGGGCTTCCGTGATCTTCCCGACCCACTTGCTCAGGATCCCCGCCATCGCGATCATCCGGACACCATGGCCGAACGGCGGCATGTCGAACACGTACAGGTCGTGGCCGCTCGTCGCCACGAGATCGGCCATCGCGTCGTACGTGGCGGATTCGTACATGGCCGGCTCCGCGGATGTCGAGTCAATGTACTCTTCGATCTCGGGCGGGAGATCCGTGAGGCCGTACATGGACCGAATTTTCTGCTTCACTTCCTCCTGATAGTCGGCAACCCGGCGGTCCGCGTCGATCTCCACGACGTCCAGGTGTGGAATCACGGAGATGACGCCTTTCCCGAAAATGTCGCGATCGAAGATGTCGCTCAGGCTCGCCTGCGGATCGGTTGAGAAGCAGAGGACTTTCCGCTTCCGCTTCGATGCCATGTAGTGACTCAAACCCGCGGAACATGTCGTCTTGCCGAGGCCGCCTTTCCCCGCGAAGATCACGATCCCCGCGTCGCCCTTCTTCTCGAAGTAGCTGGAGAGGCCCATGGACGACCTCAGAAGACTTGGTCCGTGAAATCCCGCTCCCGGAACACCCGTTGTTTCCAGCTTTTGATGTTCGGGACGGCGTAGGGGAGGATCTTGAGCGAGTAGTAAGGTGGAATGACCGGCACGCCGAGCATGTCCCCTAGGGTGATGAACATGAACAGGTGCTCCAGGTACATCCGGGTACGCAAGGCGGCCGTCACATGACCGTGCGCCGCCATCCCGTAGAAGACGCCCTTCACGCCCTCCTTGACTTTTCGGCCGCGCGACTTTGCCTTCGCCGGATCCTTCGAATCGGCCATCCCGTTCCGTTCCTCACCGTCGCGATGCGCGCTGGACTCAATAGCTTTGACGCTTCACGGCGACCCTTTTTCGACCGTCCCGCCGTCCGCGGCGGCAGGGGCTTTCGCGCGGGCGTCAGCGATGCTCTGGTTGTAGCTGCGGAACAGGCGGATCGCCATGGACACGCCGACGAAGAACAGGACCGCGCCGACAATCACGAAGACGGCGTTGATCGCAACCGCAATGATGAGCAAGTTGGGGTCTGTCTGAATCGGCCCCCTCACGTTCCGTAGGACCCAGGTCTTGTCGTTCTGCAGATAGGCCCACAGGGAAAATAGGAATGTCCCCGTCTGCCAGACGAGCGCCGCCAAGGTGGTGACGACCATGAAGACGCCGGGAATCAGGGAATACCGGGACGGAGCCCGCACCCTCGCGAGATGAATGGTGATCAGCATGATCGCGAGACCGGCGAGGAGCTGGTTTGCGCCGCCGAAGTACAGCCAAAGGGCCCACCAGCTCCCGGACACCGCGAAGCCCCACGGGATGGCTAGTCCCACGACGCTCGACACATGTTTGTTGCCGAGCGCCCGGAAGCGGCCCTCCCCCCAGGTCTCGCCGGCGACGAGTCGGAAGAACCTTGTGACGAGCGCCTGGACCGTGAGAGCGTAGATGATGAGGACGAGGCCGAAGAATGTCGTCAGGACGGCCGCTGTCAGGCTGCCCAGGAAGGGCGTGGTGAGCTTCACGGCCCCGAACACCCAGGCTCCCACGTTCGTCCGGCCGACAAAATCCTTCGGAAGGAGCACCATGTAGGCGATGAGGGATGCGAGCGCGAGGAGCCCCTCTGAGAGCATGGCGCCCCCTCCCACCGGCAGTGCGTCCGTCTCGACATCCAGCTGCTTGGACGAAGAGGAGCTGCTGACGAGGCTGTGCCAACCAGAGATCGCCCCGCAAGCGATGGCGACAAACAGAATCGGCCAGATCGGCCCGAGAATCCCTTGAGGATCGAACAAGAACGGGCCGGATGGCATGGACACAGGGATGTTCGTGAAGGGAGTCGCGAGCGCACCCACGAGAAGCAAGATGATCGCGGCGTACGCCGGGTAGAAGGCCAGATAGTTCGTCGGTTGAACGAACATCGGCGTCGGAAGCACGGCGGCCGCGTACAAGATTACAGCGCAGATAAGGCCCCAGATCGGGAGATTCCAAACGCCCCAAGGCAGTGTGATGGGAATTTGGACACCCAGATAGATGCTGAGGACGACGAGCCCGAGTCCGATTCCCGTGACCGCGAACACGTTCATCTTCATTCGATAGAGGAGCTGTCCACACAATAGTCCGGCCAGGAGAATGCCCAGGGTCGCGACGAACGTTCCAGAGAATGTATTCCAAAAGGTCGCGATCAACGCGATGAACGCGGCCGAGATGATGATGAGGTAGAACAAGACGAACGCGAGGAGATTCGTGCGTCCGCGCGCGCCGGTGAACTCATAGGTGATCGGACCGAAGGACCGGCCCTCCTTCCGCACGGAGAGCATCATCGAGCCATAGTCCTGGAGCCATCCGATGAAGAAGTTCCCGCCGATGATCCACAGGAGAGCGGGGAGCCAGCCGAACGTGATCCCGATGAACGGACCGAGAATCGGCCCGAGGGCCGCGACGCTCTTGAACTGGTATCCCCAGAGCACGTATCGACTGACGGGGAAGTACTCCACCCCGTCCATGTACATGTGTGCGGGCGTCGCCTTCTTCGCGTCGGACCGCCACACATTCCGGTCGATCCACTTTCCATAGCCCCAATAGGCGACCCCGTACACGGCGATCGTAGCGACGACCCACAGGAACGGAGTCGCGAGTATGTCCACCATTCGACTTCCTCCCACTACCCAGGCCCGTGCCACGGGCTATCACAGGCATGCGGTTCAGGCCGCTTAAACGTCACGTTTAGGGTTCGTCAAATGCCGAAGTCCGCCACCGACCTCCCCCTTCCGGCCCTCTCAACGGATCACCCCCTCCTGCAAAAGGCACTTACCCTCGCAGGGTGGTATTCCAGCGGTGTTATCCCGGCCACCCCGAATCCAATTGCTCGGCCTGCTCCCGGCAATCCTGAAACCATGTGGGCCGGCGTGCGCCCAGCCGTTCACGAATGTGAGCGTGGAAGCGTTGAAGGAAGAGGAACGGCGGGAAACTCCCACGTTCGTCCGAGAGAACGCAGAACGCGCACACGGTCTTGCCGAACAGCTCATCAAGGATTACGGGCCCCGGATTCGCATTGAGGTGGTGGGCCTCGATTCCCCTCGCGGCGTGTGGCTCGGCATCCGGCACGGAATCGGGAAGGGGTTCGCGGTGATCGTCGACGGCAAGGACGTGTTCCGAAATTCTGACGACTACGACTCCGTGAAGCAAGCTGTCGATTCAGCAATCCTCGCTCGCGAGCCGCTCACGTAGGCGTCTCTCAGCCCGGTTGTCCCGTGGCCGACCGTTCCGTTTCCCTTCTTTGGAACACGAACGGAAGGGTCGCGAGCCAGAGGATCTCGCAAACCAACGAGACGATGGACGGGAGTGTGGCGATCGGGCCGTAGACGGCGAACGCAAGGACGACGGTCAGCCCGAGATTCTTGAATGATGCAAATACCGTG
>VBMN01000067.1 GCA_005878385.1 Methanobacteriota archaeon | reverse complement strand
ACGGCCAGAAGAGGTTGTTCGACACCGACGAGCATCCGCGGCGGAACACGACTCTGGAAAAACTCGCTTCCCTTCCGGCCGCATTCAAGCCGGACGGACGGATCACCGCGGGCAATTCGAGTGGTATCAATGACGGGGCCTGCGGCATCCTCGTGACGAATCCGGAGACCGCGAAGCACCTCGAGCTCGAGCCACGGGCTCGGGTCGTGTCGACGGGGGTCGCCGGCACGAACCCGACGATCATGCTCGACGGGACGATCCCGGCGATTCGGAAGGCGCTCGGACGGGCGAATCTGAAGGCGGACGACATCGACCTCTGGGAGGTGAACGAGGCTTTCGCCTCCGTGCCGATTGCCACGCGCGACACGATTGGATTCGAGGACTCGAAGCTGAACGTGAATGGAGGAGCGATCGGGTTGGGACATCCGCTCGGGATGAGCGGTGCTCGGCTCATCACCACGATGCTGCACGAGATGGAACGCCAGGACCTTCATCGCGGCCTCGCCACCTTGTGCATCGGATTCGGCATGGGTGTGGCCACGATCATCGAACGGCCTCGTTGATTTCGGGATCTGGGTCAGTCCTGCGCAGTGCGCCCGGTCGACATGTTCCCTGTTCCAAAAGCGAACATTCTGAACGACAACTATATGCTACGAAAGCCAAGATTTGACCGTGCCGCGCAGACCGGTGGACCTCAATGGACCTCTATGCGTTGCTCGTGCTCGTCGCGTTCGAGGGAGTCGTCGGCGCGGTCGCCGTGATTCTGAGTCTCACCTACATCTCTTTCGCGCGGATGGAGAAAAACATCCGGCGGGCTCGCATGTTCATCATGGCCGATCGGATTCACCGGTTCCTCGGCGCGTTCACGGTCGGATTCGTCGTCCTGGCCGTTACCTTCGCGCTTTCGTTCTTCGGGCCGGTCCTCCCGGCTTCGGTGTTTGGGATTGCGTTCTTCTTCTTCCTGGCGATGATCGCCTACGGGATCCTCGAACTCTACTTTATCGTGCGCCCGAGGCGGACGGTTCATGCGCCGGACGGCACGTCCTGGCGCCCTTCATTCGGACGGAAGTCGGTCGCGTCGAAGTTGGATGTCGGCCCTGCCGAGGATGATTCCAATGCCACGCGCTGAAGTGCAGCCGGAGGGGATCCTCGTGGGTAGAGTCAGTTTGGAAGGAATCGAGGCCCAGCTCGACGAAGTCCTCCAGCAGCTCCGACGGAAGATCCGCGGTGTCCGAGGATCTGTCGTGGCCGATTCGAATGGACTGACGATCGCGAGCGACATCCGGAATGGTGTGAGCCCTGCGACACTCGCAGCCATGAGCACATTGATCGCTCAATCCGCTGGCAGTGTCTTCGAGAATATCGAAATGCCCGGGCCCAACCTGATTCTCATGGAGGGTCCCGAGTCGAATGTCGTGGTGATGCACATTCCCATCGCCGACGTGACGCTCCTCACGCTCATGGACAAGTCGACCAACATCGGCGTCTTGAAGATCGAGATGGGGAGAGCGACTCAAGGGATCGCGATGGCCCTCGGATTCGGCTCGAGTCACAAGGCCGGGATCTCGGAGTTATTCATCATGACGAAAGGCGGCCTGCTCCTCCGTCATTACTCGGATAGCCTCCGAACGGACGTCGACCGGGACGCGCTCGGCGGGATGCTGGTCGCGGTGCAGCAGTTTGTGCAACAGACGCTGGCATCGAAATCCGGGGCGCTTAACGAGCTCAAGTACGGGTCGCACAGCATCTTCTTCTTCCGAGGCGTCCACACCGTCGCCGCCGCGGTGGCGAACGAAGGCGACGCCGAGAGCCTGCAATATCATGTGCTAGATGCGTTGCAGGACTTCGAGGACCGTTACGCCTCGACGTTGGAATCATGGAATGGGGATGTCGCGGCATTCCCCGGGATCGACGACTGCTTCGAGAAGGTTGTCAAGGGCTAGAGACCAGCGGTGTCGATCGGACCAGCCTCCCGGAATCCGACCGTGAGGGAATCATGGCTGGTCCGGCATCGTGGCGGCTACGCGGACTTCCGAAGGCCCTTCCAGTCATTCAGGGCTGCGTGGGCGCCGTTGTAGCCGCGCGCCCTGCTTACGCCGCCGGGTTGCGCTCCTGCGCCGCACACATACAGACCTCTTTGCGGACATGCGGTAGTTCGCCGCGACGAGGCCGTTTTGGCCTGCGCCGATGACCACTGCACCTCGATTCGTCACGACGGACGCCCGCGGGGGTGGAGAACCTCTCGGATATCTCACTTTCGTCCGCGAGAGGATGCCGGCTACGATCCGAAGCTGATCTCGATATAGCGACGGTCGACCACGAGCGTGTCGACGGCGCGGATGGTGATCACCGCCACGCCTCCGACCACGCCGGTCGTCACGCCGGCCCCGACGCTTCGGAACGTCTCATTGAACCAAACGGACCAGGCGGCCGCGTTCGGCGAGGTCACGCGGAAGGTGACCCCAGCGTACCAGTTCAGCCACTGACCGAGGCGGCAGGCATTCAGGCGGACGTTGTCCTTCGTCTGGAATCCCAGCCAGTTTTGGACATTGCCGTTCGTGACCTGTGTATCGATGACGCCAAGGGCGATGGACAGCTGCGCCTGGGATTTGTCGGCATTGAACTTCGCGTCCACAAAGTCCCGTGCGGTCCAGTTCTGGCTTGCCCAGAGGGCGTAGTTCGCTGCGTTCACCAGGGAGGGACGCACCGCCGTGACTCCCGCGGGCTTCGCGGCACCCTGGGCCGCCCAATATTCGAAATCCTGACGTCCGGAGGTAATCAGAATGCTCGTCTCGTCGAGAGGGGCCTTCTGGATGGACTGGGATAGCAGATCGCGCCCGATCACGCGTCCTTGAACGGTCTCGAATCCGGTGCCCGTCGCGGTTTGTGATTGACCGACGAGCGTCGCCAACGTCGCCGACAACGCCAGTCCGTCACCCGTCTCCCGGTAGTCCAACGGCATACCCCGCCAGAGGGTGCTGCTCCGGTCTTGCTGGACGTTGATCGCGCCGGCTTCCAAAAGCACGGTTTGCGCCGGATATCGCGTGGCTCCGAGGTGAAGCTGGAGCGTCCCGAACGAGGCTTCCTGGGTCGACTGCAGGCCGCAGACGAACGCGCTCAGGTATCTCCGGCTGATTTCGTAGTAGACCCATCGGATGTCATTCGCGGTCACCGCGTGGTAATACGTCCCTCCCGTGTTGGCGGCCACCGTTTTCATGAGGGGCTCGTTGAGGTCCGCACCCAAGCCGATCATGTAGATCGTGACGCCCAAGCTCGCGGCCCTCAACGATTCGCTGAGAGCCTGCGCGTCCCCATTGGACCCAGTCGGGCAACACGTGTTCTGTCCGTCCGTCAAGACGATCAGGTTCCACGCGTGGGCCGGCATGCCGTGCGCGACGAATTCGTCGTTCGCAATCTTGATGGCGGCTCCCCAGTTCGTGCTCCCCGAGGAGTCGATCGTGCTCAGGTCCGCTTGGGGACTGATGTACATCAGCTCTCCGTTCGGAGGATAATTGAGGAGATGGGCTGGCCCGCCGATGTTCGCGCGGGTGAAGGCGGCGTTATCGTCGAAGTCGATGCTCGCGACGCGGTCCGGAGGAATCAGATTCCGCATGTATTCCTGCGCGGAGGAAATTCGAAGGTTGCTCGGATCGTTCCAGACCATCGATCCGGAGCTGTCGATCGCGAGGATCACGTCCTGGTCGATGTGAGTGACCTCGGCCTGGAACAGCTTCGGGACGTACTTGAATGAGATCTGGATGGAGGTCGAATTAGCGGGGTCGAACCGTAGGTTGCCTTGCCGGGCACTGGAGAAGGGCGAGACCGCATCCGTGCCGAGCGGGACGGGGATGGAGAACTGGGCGCCGGGAACGACGGCGAGCTGCGTGGCGAGGCGGAACCGTTCGAACGAGTCGATCGCCGCTCGCGACGTGGCCCATTCCGCGCCATACTCTTGCGCCGGAAGGACGGCGACGACCGTCAGCTGGAGGAACATGAGGACGACTAGGAGCGTGAACATCGTGGCGACGGTGGATGCAACGGCATCCGAATCCTTACGCAAGGGAAGGGGCATGGAGGATTATGCAGGACTCGTCGACGCGCTCATTAAAACGTTTCCGTCCGAAAATCATTCGTGATTGGGAAGGAAATCCGACCTTGTTCGGGGGGTCCCCGCGACCCGATTTCGCGGCTAGCGTTTCTTGACGCGCGGGTTCAGGACCTCCTCCAGACCGTCCGAGAGACGGAGAAGTCCAGGACAACGAGCGCGATGAAGACGCCCGGTGGCCCGAAATACCCCACATCACGCGGAGGAGGGCCAGGGAGCACCCGGAATCTTCGATCATCGTCCCCAGCTGGTGGAACCGAACGGGACCCAGGCCGAAGAGGTGCGACGCTTTCTGGGTGGACGAACGATTGAGCCTCCCCCAGAGGTTCGCCATCGGCCTGGCATTGCTCGGGGCACTCCTCGCGAGCGTGTGAGTCGGCAGGCTTTTCAACGCGAGCCCGTCTCGGAGCCGCGTGTTCCGTCCGTGGCGGAGTTTCCCGACGATGGTCGCGAGCGGCTTGGTGATCGGGTTCGCGACCGGCGGATTCCCATCGTATTCGAGGGAAATCTCCCAGCTCGCGCTTGGTCTGGGAATGACGTTCGCGATGACGGAGATTTCGTTCGCAAACATCTCCGCTCGCACCGAGTTCCGACGTTTCGTGATCTCGCTGGTTGCGAGCTACGGGGCACTCAGCGGCTTGCTTCTGATCTTTGCAACCGTGGGCACGGACTCCGGGATTCACGACGGATGGGTCCTCATGGCGTCGGTCCCGCCCGCGATCGCGGTCGTGCCGATCACCTCCTACTTGCACGGCGACACGAGGCGGACTGTCGTCTCCCTTGCGATCCTGTATCTGATCGGCCTCCTCCTCGTGCCCGTCATCACCCTGGCCTTCACGCACCAAACGGTCCCGTTGACCGACCTCGTCCTGCAGACGATTCTGTTGATCGGTGTCCCGATGCTCGCCTCCCGTCCCTTGAGGCGCTGGCGAAAGATCGCGGATGTCCGCACGAGCGGCGTGAGCATCTCCTTCTTCTTTCTCGTCATCGCAATCGCGGGTTCCACTCGCGGCCCCCTGCTCGGGCGGCCGGAACTCCTTCTCCCGCTCGGGCTCTTCTCCGTGATCCGGACGTTCGGCATCGGCTTTCTTGTCGTCATGCTCGGGCGAACGCTACGCTTGTCGCGAGACGACCAGGTGGCCCTCACGGTATTTGCATCATTCAAGAAT
>VBMN01000066.1 GCA_005878385.1 Methanobacteriota archaeon | reverse complement strand
ATGACCAAGGAGAGGACCGTGTTGGCGAGGTGCAGGCCCAACATGATTTGAAAGATCGGGATGGCCACCATTTGTTGCGGGATGGTCATGAGCATGACCACCGTCAGGAATAGATAGTCTCGCATCGGAAAGGAAAACCGCGCGAACCCGTATCCCGCGAGGGTCGCCACGAACATGGGAATCAGCGTCCCGGGAATCGCGATGAGGAAGGAGTTGCCGATGCCCGTTCCGATTGCGTTGATGGCCGATCCAAATTTCGCGAGCGTGGGAGTGAAGTGATCGAAGTTCCACCATCCTCCGATGATCTCCGGGATCGGGCGGAAGGCGGCCATCGTGAGGCCCACGAACGGGAAGAGCCATCCGACGGCCAAGGCCCATGCGAACACATGAATCACGATCGTCCTCGGGCGGATCTTCACCGTTTCACCATATACCGGATGGTCGACACGGTCGCAACCATCGTGAGGATGCTGAGGAAGGTCGCCACCGCAGCCGCCACCCCACGGCGAGCCGGGATCTCGACGAACGCGTACCGATACATCTGCAGCGCGAGCACGTCCGCGGCCCCTCCGACGCCGCCCTGAGGACTCGTCGCCCCGATGACGAGGTCGAAGATCTTCAGTTCCCAAAGGATGGTCATCGTGATCACGACAATCGTCATCGGTTTGAGGAGGGGGAACGTGACACGGGTAAACATCCGAAAGGTGGACGTCCCGTCGACCTGCGCCGCTTCCCAGTAGTCCTTCGGAATCGTCGTCAACCCGGCCGAATAGACGATGAGGCTGAAGCCGGTCCAGAGCCACACGGAACCGAAAATGAGGCCGAACAAGAGGGTCGTCGGCCGTTGCATCCAGCCGACCGCGAGGCCTTGGATGCCCAGCGCGCCAAAGAATTTCGGCACGATGCCAATCGAGCCGTCGTAGATGTAGAGCATCAAGATTCCCCCGATGATGAGCGGGGTCACCATCCCGATGAAAATCGCGGTCTTCACCCACGACGCGCCCTTCACGTTTCGGAGGACGAGGGCAAGCCAGAGGCCGAGAAACAAGGACAGCGGGAGATGGATGCCGATCCAGATCGCACTGTGAATCAGCGTTCCGAACGGCGGCGGCTTCGGAAACCCGTTCAGGTTCACCGTATCCGGACTTCCGAGCACTTCCCCGTAGTTCGCCAGTCCCGCGAACTTCCCGTCGGAGGAAAACAGGCTGACCCCGATCGTCGCAAAGACGGGGTAGGCAACGAACAGGAGGATGAGGAGCATCGCCGGCGCGAAGAACACGAGCCGAAGCGCGGCTCTGGCAGATCGGCTGCGCGGCTTACTTGGGCGCGCCCTGACTGGGCGAGGCCTGAGGCGACGAAGGAGTTTCGCCACTCCCTCGAGTCTCAATCGTCTCACTACGCTGGCACCTTCGCCTGGATCGCCGCCAGGACGGAGTCAAGCTGATTCGGTGAGACCCAGAGCAGCTGGAGCTGGCTCCAGAAGGTCGTCTGGAAGGTTCCGCCGATCGTATCGTCTAAGTCAGACAATATCTGGACGCCATTCATGAGTTGCGCGACTCCCCGGTCGACCGCGGGGTAATCCGAGAGAGGTACACCGAGGGCCGTCGCGATGTGACCGCCCTGCTTCACCTGGTAGTCCTGGCCCTCGTTGCCCGCGAGCCACTCCGCGAGTTGATTCGCTTCCGTTGGGTTCGCGGTGTACTTCGGGACGAAGAAGTAGTCCCCGGCAAACACGATCCCGCGGGTGATTCCGGATTCCGCTGGCAACGAGAAGACGCCGAGGTCGGTCGCATTGGAGACCAGGCCCGTGATCCAACTGCCCATGAAGTAGAGGGCGTGGAGCCCGCCCCACCAGTTCGTCAGGGCGACTGTGTTCCACTCGAGCGGCTCGCTGAAGCACTTGCCTGCGAGGAGGGGAACGAGCCGATCCGCGAAAATCGCTCGAACGTCGGGAGCGGTCCACGCCTTCGTCTTGTTCATGAGGGCGCGATGCATCGCGGCACCACCATAGGTCGCGATGAAGTGTTCGGTTACGTCCGACAGGGGCCAGCCGACCCCATCGCCACTCACGATCGGTGTCCGGATGCCACTAATCTTCGAGATTTTTACGACTAGATCCTTGAATTCCTGGAAGGTCGTCGGGACGGTGAGGTTGTGTGCCGCGAAGAAGGATTTTCGATACCAGAAGCCGGGCTTGATTTTCCCCGTGTAGACGCCGCCATAGTTGTCGGTTCCGACCTTCACCGGATCGAGGGAACCAGGCGTGTACTTCGCGTCGCTCACATTGCCGGTCAGTTTCAACATGTGGGCCGGCCCGTTCGCTTTGATGAACGAGCTGACCATGAAGATCACATCGCCCGGCGCGGTGCCTGATGCGAACTGCGTCGGTAGGATCTGAGTGAGGTCTTCCTGGCGGATGTTCTTGTAGGTCACGGGCGTGCCTGTGAGTCGGGTGAAGTTCTCGAGGACCCGTAGGAACGGCTCGGCCTCCGGTCCGGCCCAAGGCCCGACCACCGTGACGGTCGCTGCGGTCGGCTTGAACGGTGGATCGATGTGGAACGTGAATTGCGAGGAACTGGAATCGGTCCCCAGAGAAGTTGTCACCACGGTCGCTGCCGGCGCCTTGGCCGCGCCGGCGCTTCCAGGGCAAAGGGCGGCCGCCGACACGGTCGGCTGCGCCAGATAGAATGCCGATAGGCCCGTGACCACGTTCGTGATGATCAGGAGGGCGGCGATGATCGCGATGAGCCTCCCCCGGGCACTTGGCGGCCGATAGTTCTCGCTCGCTTTCCCTGGCTCACTCGCCGGAGTCCCTGGTCCCGCCATGCTCCTCCTCCCCGAGGTTATCGCCCGGGATGTGCTTCATCGTTCTTTACTCTTGCGGGCATCGAGACCCGGCGGGCTACCGCGCCTTGAGCAGCCGGTCTGTTCCTCTCCACGGGGACAGCGTCTGTCTTGCAGCATCCAGGTGCAAATCACGTCAGCGAAGTGCCGCAAACCGAACGAGGACTTCATGGACTCGGAGACTGCAGGGGTGTGGAACACGAAGCCCGCGGTCTCAAGGGCGTCCCAGCGATTACCGTTATTTTATGAGTTCCGAATAAAGTCGCAGATGATCCCGCAGATATCGGGTGATCAGGAAGTTTTCTCTCACCCGGTCGTAGCCGGCGCGACCCATGGCCTTCCGTCGATCCGCGTCGCGCAAGAGCTCGATGGTACGGTCAGCGGCTTCCTGCACCGAGGACACGAGGAATCCGTGGCGTCCATTCTCAATCTGGATCCGGATGCCGCCCACGTCCCCGCCGACCACTGGAACCCTCTTCCAGAGGGCCTCGCTGACGATGAGCCCGAACCCTTCCCGGAGGGATTTCGCCAATGCGACGTCCGTCTCCCGCTGGAGTACGTTCACCTCGATCGCGCCGACGCCTCGGAGGTCGGTCAGAAAGTGGATATCCGGATCATCGCCGGCATGCCGCGTCGTCCGCTCGAACCAGAGCCAACCCTCCGGATCGTCCTTCGCCATCGAACCGATCATGAGGAGTTGAACGTCCGGGATGGCTTGCTTCACCAGCCGATATGCATCGATCACGCCGAGCGGGTCTTTCCAGGGATCGAATCGGCCCACTTGACTGATCACCGGTCGGGCTGGCTCAAACTCGAACCGAGCGAGGATCGCGTTCCGTTCATCCGCTGTGACCTCGCGATTCTTCGGGCTCAGGGGATCGATCGCGGGAGGCGACACGACCACTTTGCGGAACTTCACTTCGCGTGGCGCGTAGCTCTTGTCGCTGAAGATCGCCGCGTCATACTCCTGCAGGTATGGTTGAAGCAATTTCAACACGGAGCGGTTCGGTGTCGTGAGGTCGATGTGGCATCGCCAGATCCAACGCCCCTTGTGATCGACCAGCCGCACAAACGGAGCCGGCTGCGGATCGTGGATGACGACGACGTCGAAGTCGTCATGGAAGTCCGCGGCATTCGCCTCGTTCACCTCACGATAGGCTGCCTCCATGGCAGGTGTCAAACCCGCGGGGGCTCCCTGGAGCGCGTTGTGAATCGTCTTCGTCGCGTCGAAGAAGACGTTCGTCCCGGAGAGGACGAACCAGTGAACATCCAGTCCGAGGTCCGTCATCAGGGGCACGATGCTGTGCAGAAGTTCCGCGACGCCTCCCCCATACGAGGTCGCGTTCACGTGCGCAATTCGCTTCCCTTTCAGCTTTTTCGAAAAGGCCTGGAGCTCCCCATAGGCGGCCTGTCCGATGATGGACCGGTAGTCTGCGAGGTGCTTCGTCGCGACCACGACTTCCTCCATGTCGAAACCTCGCGAGGCGGAAGGTCTCGGGGTTCATTAGATGTTCCGCAAATGATGCAACCGGACGTGGCTCCTGGAGGCGTTCCGAGGGGGAGTCGATGGGACAGATTTCGAATCTCCTTCCCTCCGCACAGCATCGTTAAGTAGGCTCGCCCGCTTAGCGCGGATGTACGGAATGGCTGACGAACCCGGCGAGGATGAGCAAAAGAAGCGCCAGTCGCCCCCGCCGGTCGAGTTCCTGAGGCCCGGGGAGACGCAAGCGCCACTCCCCGCGAGGGATCAGCCGCCCGCCGCCTGGGTACCCCGGCCGGAGGAATATCAACGCCCGACCTCGTGGATGCCGCCTTCGAGCGCGGCACCTGCCGCGTCCAATCTCCCGAAAGTGGCGGGCGTTCTGCTGATCATTTCCGCGGTCGTCGGTATGTCTGGGGCCATTTACAACGCGGTGACGCTGCCTTCCGTCGCCGAGTATGCCAACTTCACGCAGGGCAATTCGCCTGCGACGGTCGCGTTCCTCCAGATCTGTGGCCTCATCTCGATCTGGTCTCAGGCGCTCGCCTTCCTTGGAGGAGTGATGGCCTTCCAGCGAATGAATTGGAAACTCACGCTCGTGTGCGCCCTGTTCTCCCTCGGGACCCTCGGCTTCTTCTACGTCGAGGCATCACTCATCGGTTTGATCGGACTGCTCATCACGGTTCGCGCGCGGCCCTACTTCCTCACCTGACCGGCGGCGCGACAGTCCGGAGCGCCTGGACGAACCGCTCGTTGTCGTCCGCGTTGTTGTAGAAGTACGGCGACACCCGGAGCCGATCATGGCGATAGTCCACCACGAACTTGCGCGATGTCAGAGCCTTCACGGCTTTCGGCGGGTCGCGCAATTGGATGGCCACGATGCCCGCCCGCTCTGCCGATGAGCCTGGCGTCTTGAGAGAATAGCCCGCGTCGGAAAGTCGTTC
>VBMN01000061.1 GCA_005878385.1 Methanobacteriota archaeon | reverse complement strand
GAAAAGGACACCGACCAAGAGGACGACGTACACGGCCGCGATCAGGCTCGCGAAGGCCGTCGTGGCCCGCGCGACCCCGAGCCGGACCACCAACGTTCGTTTCCCGACGGAAGCGTCTGCGGGGATGTCAGGGACCTCGTTGATCCACAGGATTCCCGCCACCAGGACACCGAGGGAAAGCGACAGGACGATCGCGGGAGGATCGAACGCTCGGGCCAGGACAAAGTACGTCCCGAGCACGGTCACGGGCCCGAACTCCAGCGCGACCGCGATTTCCCCGAGCCCGTGGTGAGCGAGGCGAAATGGTGGGCCGACGTACGAGTAAGCGATCGCCACCCCGAAGAGGCCGAGGAGGAACAACGGCAGGCCGACCTGGGTGACCAAGTATAGTCCGATGAGCGAGCCGGCGGTGAGGAACGCGAGAGCCACGATGAGATGGGTCCGGACGCTCAGTACACCGCGAAGCAATACCCGACCTCCACCGGCGAACGGGTTCAGGTGACGGACCGCGAGGTCGTTCCCACTTCGATAGTCCCACGCATCGTTCGCCATGTTCGCGCCGAGGTGAATCGACATCGCGCCGAGAAGGCAGAGGACGAAGAATGACGGATTGAACGCGCCCCGAATCGTCCATGCCGCAAGAGCACCGACGAGAACGGGGATCACCGAGGCGATCAGAAAAGGCGCGCGCAACGCCTGAAACCACATTTTCTCTACGGGGACTCTCGTCGGTGGGGTCAGCGGTTTCGTCATCCCCATGAAGCCGATCTGGCGACCGTCCCGGATGACCGGGCGCACGGTCAGGATAGCCTGGAATGTGGCACCGTCCTTCCGCATGAGCGTCACCTCTTCCTCGAACTTCCCTTTCTCGATTGCTTCCCGCAGGAGCCGAGGGACGAGGGTCGGGACGTTTTTCGGAACGTGGAACCATGCGACGCTCATCTTGCCGATCACCTCTTGGGCAGTCCAGCCGAACAGGGCCTCCGCGTCGGCGGAGTACTGTTGCACGGTCCCGTTCATGTCGCATGTAATCACGGACGTCTCGTCCGTGAAGTTCTCAGAATCCGACACGGCAATCTCCTACTACGGATTGCCTACTTCGCGGGCGGTGCGAGCGGACGGGTCTTCCCCATGAAACCGATCTGCTGCCCATCGCGGAACATGGGACGGACCGTGAGGACCGCGGGGAACCGAGCGCCGTCTTTTCGGATGAGGGTGACTTCCTCTTCGAACTTGCCTTTCTCGACCGCTTCTCGCAGGAGGCGAGGCACGAGGACCGGCACGTTCTCGGGGACGTGGAACGAGGCCACACTCATCTTCCCGATGACTTCCTCAGGACTCCACCCGAACAGATCCGCGGCATCCGCCGCGTATTGCTGGACGATTCCCTCCATGTTGCACGTGATCACCGACGTCTCGGCGGTGAACGTTTTCCCCTTCTTCTCGGCCATGGGCCACGCCTCCTACACCATCTGCTGAGGGACCGCGGCTTTATCCTGTGAGTGGTTTACCTGTCAACCGGATGAATCCGTGAAGCACCTCGATATTGTCGTCCCGACCCGAGTCCTCGAAGACGTCGGGATCCTGACCGAGTTGTTCTTCCGCAACAATGAGTCCGTCGAGATTCTCCAGTCGTTCGCTGTGCGACCCCACGTCCTCGCGTTGGTCGTCCGCGTGCACCGACGCGGGCCGTTCAAAGATCTCGACGCGATCCACCGCGAGGCCCGCGCCCTCGTCCGGCGATACCGGCTCACGCGGTTCGAGCTCATGTCCGCGAATCGAGACCGCGGGGAATACATCGCATGGATCGAATGGAAGATCCCGGAGGCCGTCCAAGAGGCTCTAGGCACGGAGGGCGGAATCGTCCCGCTCCGAGTCGTCCGGGAAGAAGCCACAAGCGCGCGGGTCTCTCTACTCGTCTCCGAGGCCGTGCTCCGAAGATTCCGAAGTCTCCTGGACCGGTTCGGGGGGCGAGACTGGGTTCGGGCCGTCCGACGAGTTCCTGCGGAGCGGTGGGATGCGGGGACCATGCTCACTCTTCGCCAACGAGAACTGCTGACCCTCGCGTTCCGGCTCGGCTATTACGAGACCCCTGCGAAGGTGTCACTCGACCGGCTCGGCCAGCTCGTCGGCATTTCGCGAGCCGCCTTCTCGAAACACCTGCGGAGTGCGGAAAGAAAAATCCTCGGAACCGTAGTCGGCTCGCCGCGCTGACGCCAACTAGATCGCGAAGTCCCGATCGGAGAGGCCGAAACGGATTATGAAGACGCTCAGCCCAGAGCAAATCGTGTTGCCGCCCGAAAGCGCTGGTCGCAACCCGGGAACGTGAGATCGGCCTACACTACTGGAGCGGTTGACCCCAAGGTTCTTAGTCGCGCAGCCGGCTGGCCTCCCCGGGGAAGGCGCGTCTGATTCGCCTCACGGCCAAGGAACGAATCCTCCTGCACCTGTTCGATTGCGCGAAGTACGAAAGCGCCGTCGAGGTGTCAGATGCAATGACCCAGGATGGAATCGCGCAGGCGGCGGGGTTCGACATACCCCATTTTGCTCAGTACGTCCAACCCCTCGTCCAAGAGGGCCTTGTCCGGGAAAGAACCGCGCACGTGAAGGGTGCCCGACGACGGCGGAAAGCGTACGACCTTACGGATGCGGGGAAAGTATCCGCCGTTCAATTGCGCGACAAGTTGAGGTCCGAGGTCGTGCGCGTCAGGGATCAAACCGGCGTGCGCGAGGCAAATGTGTCCAGTGTACTCGCCGAAGCGAGGGGGAAAGCTTCCTTTTTGGACGTATTTCGACAAGTGGCAGAGACTGGAATCTTTGACCTCGCAAGCGTGACAGCCGTTCCCACGAAGTCGTTTGTCGAAATGTTGTCGGACGAGCCTCAGCTCACAACCTTCGTTGGGAGGCGCGTGGAGCTGGACGCAATTACAGGGGAGAGCGAGAAACCCCGCGTCTTCGTCATCCACGGCGTGGCGGGAATCGGAAAATCCAGCCTTGGGGCGAAGGCGACGGAGCTCCTCCGGGGCAAGAGAAACCTGTTCTGGCGCCAAGTGCGGCGATGGGACACTCATCTCTCCATCCTCGCGTCCCTCGGCGACTTCCTTGCCGCTCTCGGTAAGCCGGGTCTTCGATCCGTCCTCGCCCGCAGCGCAGTGGACCGCGCCGCCCAGGTTCTTCGCGAGGACCTGCCGGGGACCCTATCGTTCCTCGTCATGGACGACGCCCACGAGGCGTCCCCTGACGCGTTAGCGTCTCTGCGGCTCCTGAAGGAAATCATCGCGGACACCCCCGACGTCCGCCTCCTCGTTCTCACGCGGGAGACTCTGCCATTCTACGACAGGCGGGACGTCGTCGTCCGCGGCCTGGTGCACGAGACGGAGTTGAGGGGTCTCCAGCCGGAGGAAGTCGAGGTTTTCCTGCCCCCCGAACGCGCGCGTGCAACGTTCGATATCGTTCGCCAAGTCGGGGGGCATCCGCTCTTCCTCGAACTCGTCCGAGCCTCGCCTGACGCCTTGCCCGCCAAGGCTCTCCGCGACGTCCGCAGATTTGTGGAGGAGGAAATCTACCGAAAGCTTTCCGACCAAGAGCGCCGAATGATGAAGGTCGCCGCCCTATATCGGGTGCCGGTCCCCCACGGTGCGCTCGTGCCGGACGAGACGCTTAAGGCGGACGTGCTGTTGTCGCTCACGGAGCGCTCCCTGATCCGCCCGGTCGGAGAAGATGGGTACGAAGTTCACGAGGCCGTCCGGGAAGTCTTCGCCGCGATGTCCACCCCCGGAGAGCGACAGGTGCTTGTCGAGTTTGCCGTCTCGCAACTGCGCGGACTCGCCGCCGAATCGTGGGCCCGGGAAAACTTCGTCGGGTCTGCGCGATACCTAGCGAACGCCCTCCAGATGCCCGTCTCCACCGCGGCAAGACTTTCGCTTCTCGAATCGCTCGGGGACGCGATCGAGCGGATGGGTGACGACGAAGCTGCGGCCACGGCCTACCGCGAGGCAATGGAACTAACCGAAAACCGCGAAGTCCTGGCTAGACTCCACCGGAAGATCGCAGACCCGTCGGCGACTCGGGGCGAGTTCGCAAACGCGACTCGTGAGATTGACGCGGGCTTCATGGCCTTGGGGGACACCCCGAGCGTCGAGCGCGGTTGGCTGCACCTCGCACGAAGCCGAGTGGCCCACGGCTACAACCAGTTCGAGGAGGCTCAGAGAGATGGCGAAGCAGCCCTCCGAATCTTCCAACAAATCGGCGACATGTCCGGCCAGGCGGACGCTTGCGCCGAGCTGGGATGGATCACAGGACATAGCGGCGCCAGCGATTCACAGGGATTACCTCTTTCCGAGCAATATTTCACAGAGGCGCTACGACTCGTCGAGGCCCTCGCGGACGCTCGCCTTGCGGGCCGCCTTCACGTCCTCGCGGCGGAGAGAGCCTACTTTCAAACAGGAGACGTCGCGCGACTTTGGCAGCACCTGGACGCGGCTGAGCCCCTCGTGAGGCGCGCAGGGGACCCAATCCTCAGTCGTCAGTTGCTAACCACCCGCGCCCAGTTGAAGTTCTACAGCTCCGCGGACTTCGACAGCGCGATCGCAGATGCCACCGAGGCCCTTGGTCTCGCCAAGCAGGTTCGGGATTCCGAAGGGATGAGCCTCGCGAAGTACTGGTTGGCCCAATGTTCCCGCGCGAAGGGAGCAATCGCAGAGGCCCGCCGCGGATTCGCGGAAGTCGCGAAAGAACTCGGTGTTTCGGGCGCGAGGTACTACGGTAGTTTCGCCACCGGTTACGCAGGAGAGTGTTTTCTCATGGAGGGCGACGCAGCCGGCTACCGACGGTTCATTGCCGATCGGAGAGAAGCAGTGGGCGAATATCATCTCTGGACGGTTGTCCTTGAAGGCTTCAATTTCCTCATCGGGGGCCGCGATGCCGACGCGGAATCGCGCTTTCGCGAGGCAATCCGCTTCGCCGAAGGCCAATCTGCAAAGGCGACGCTTTTCAAACTTGACGTCGGACTGGTCCATTTCTATTACGCGGCGGCCCTGCGCACACTTGGAAGAGAGCGAGAGGCATCGGGGGAGATGGATCGAGCGTTGGAAGCTTGGCGGGCGTATAACAACCAAGGGTTCCTGGTAACCGCAGCAAGCCGGGTGGAGCGGTTAGTCGATGGATTGAGGAAGATTCTCAAGAAGCGATGAACTCGATCGTCGACGTTCGCAAGCTCTAGGCGGACGAATTCCGGAGTGAGCAATGGGCGGAGGCGACTCCTCTTTCCGAGAAGGATCATTCCTTCCGCGCTTCCTTCGCCTTCGGACGGAGCTCCGTGCTCCCGCACTTCCGGCAGCGGGTGGCGCGCATCGCGTTCCGGGCGTAGCACTGCATGCAGATCATCTTGTGCAGGCGGCGACGCTCGGCCTCGGGGAAGCGGGCCATATGGAGGGCGAGCGTGGACTGGTTTAAGAAGGCTTCGTATCTGAGGCCTTTTCCCGAAGTGGAAATAACCGCGTATCGCTCCGACTGCCGGTCCACGTGGGAGACAGGCGGCATGCCTAGCGTCCACCGGTGCGCAAATGGCGAGGGTTGTATCGTGCGCGGCGGCGTTCCTTGCACGCGTCAAGGTGGGGACACCTGGTTGGCGGAGCGTCATCCGACAATTTGCGCGTGAATCGAAAGGCGAGCTCATGATAATTGGTTGGGTTGTTCGGCGAGCCGGGATCGCACACACGAGGAGTGGTGTTTGAAGATGTTATCGCTCTCAATGTCGAAGTTCTTGTTCTCCTCATCTCGTTAGCAATGGCGCTACGCACGATCTTCCGGCCGCGGAATCCCGCCGAGTTGCTGCATCAGCCCCAACTGGTCGGTCTCGTGCCAGTGCTCTACGATTCGCCCGCGTTTGATCCGCCAAATCGCAATCCCGGCCACCCGGATCTGTTTGCCCGTTCGCGGAATGCCGAAGAGGTCCCCTTCGTGCGTCCCGTATGCGGTAATCCGTCCCGAAACCTTGTCCCCCTCCGCAACGAGGTCTTCGACCACGTGATACCCAGGGGCACCGTCGACGAACATTTTGAACGCCTGTTTCCATCCGTCCCGCGTCGGTGGGATGCCTGGGAACGGGTTGTGTTCCACGAAGTCGGGTGCAAGAAACTCATCGAGAACGTCGGCGTTGCCCTCCTTACAGGCTTCATCGATCGCCTGAAAGAACCGTCGTACCAATGCCTTGTTCTCCTCGGTGCCCATCCGACGCCTCGCCAGCGACATGAGCTGTAGAGGATAGAAAGACTCCTGTGAAACTGCACGGCTCGGGACAACCGGCTGAGCAATCGTCAACCGCGGCCAAAAGTGAGGAGAAGCTGATCCTCAAGACCCAAAGTCGGGGAGCGAGTGAGAATACTCATGCAAATCATCTTGTGCAGCAGGCGGCGCTCGGCCTCGGGGAAGCGGGCCATTAGGAGAGCGAGGGCCGTTTATAATGGCTTCGGGCGCCGAGGCCGCTGTTTCACGGAGACCGATTTGATCACGACACGATTCGGCCGCCTCGGATCGAAGGGTGGACTCGCCCGTTTCAACGCATGGACCATCAAGGCCTGGACGGCGGACATGTCGAGCGTCTCGGGCCCGTAAAGGACGATGTGACGAGCCGACTTTCCCTTTCCCTTCAGAAGATGCTTCGGGTCGGGAAGGCCCGCCCCATGCAGGAAGAACAAGCTGATCCATCTCGGGAATACGGCGATCGAGAACACGGCGTCCGATGTCCGCTCCGTGGTACCAAACCCGATGGCGAGGGCGTTGTAGTTGTCATACACCAGCTCGATCGCGCCGGGCAGGAACGCACGCATCTTGGCCAATACCGCGCGGGCCTGAGCCGCAACCTCCGGGGCGTACTTCGATATGAATGCGTCGAGTTGCTCTTCCGGAGTCAGGTCCTTCAAGGCGGACCACGACCCTTCATTTCGCCCTCCTCGAAGGCCGAGGTGTCCGCGCAACGAGGCGCGAGGCCCACCGGGCGATGCGACATCCGAAGCAGCCGAGATGGTAGCTCCCGTTCAGAGCCCCACTCGAAAACTGGGCCAAGGCCTCGGGGCGGAACGGGCGCTTCCCGAGTCGCACGTTCACCGCGTCGTGGAGCCCTTGCATCCAGACGATCATCGAAGGCCGGCAACGCCGGCATGGCCACCGTTCTGACAGCCCGTGGAGGCCCGTCCAGAGCGTCCTCCCGAAACGGATTCGGAGCGACATCCGAACCCTCCGCATGTCTCCGGAGTGGCCGAACCGACCCGCTTCGCGGGCGTTCGACGCGACCTGGTTCTCCCGCAACGTCAACGAAACTCCGTCATCCTTGATAAGGGAGCCGGGTGACGCGCATGATCCGTGGTTGCATGGGTTGCGGAACCCTCTTCCGGTGCGACGTCGTGTCGCGTCCATGAAGAAGAAGGAACGACCTCCCAAGGACGCCCGTCCGAAGGAGAAACGGTTCCGTCACGGCGGCCGCAAAGGTCGGCGCGCGGCCCGCCAACGAAAAGATTCGAAACGCCGCTAGCACGTCGCGTCCGCGACTTTATCTTCCGCCCTGGATTCGACTTCCCACTGAGCATCGCAGGACTTCAATGCCATTCAACTACGATTTCCGGATGCGCATCGGAGCGCCTCGACCCACCGTATTCGAACGGCTGCTGCGAATCGAGCATCTTTCCCGATGGTTCTGCGGCTGGTCCCGGATCGAGCCGAAGGTCGGAGGGAGCTTCAAGTTCGGAGGAGAGACCTGCCTCCTTCCGCCGGAAGGTCGGGCTTGGGAGACGACGATCGACGAGGGTGAAGTCCTGCGACGATTCGCCTTTCGGTGGCCGATTCAGTCGGCGGAGACCCGCGTCGCGTACGAGCTCGAGGACGGCCCGGGAGAGACCGCTCTCCTCCATGTGACGCATCAGATGGTTCCGATTCAGGAGACGTCATGCGGTTCTGTGCAAGATGCGTGGCGGATGTGCCTCGGAAACCTGAAGTCGATCGCGGAGGGACGGGGGGACAGCGTGCGTCCCGATCATTCGCCGGTCAGCTCTCCGGAGGTCCGGCTCTCCGCCCTCATCGAAGCGACGCCGTCGAAGGTCTTTGACGCGTTCGTCAATCCCACCGACGTCGCCCATTGGACGTCGGGCGGAGTGTCCCACCAAGAGACCCGGGTGGAACCACGTGTTGGAGGGGCCTTCTTTTTCGGGTCCGCACAGGAACCGGACACCGTGGTCGAATGGGTTTCCAGCCGGCACATCGCCCTCGGAAGATCGGCCGAACCGAAGGACCGTCGGATGCGGTTCGACTTTGAGGAGAAAGCGAGCGGGACCGCGGTCTACTTCACCGCGAGTGGATTTCGGAGCGGCGACGTGGATGGCATCCGCCGTCAGCGAGGACGCTGGTCTGACCGCCTCGTGTGCCTGAAGAATTTCGTCGAGAGCGGAGCTCCGGGATTCACGAACGCGTACGAAGATCAAGTCCGGGAAACCTAGGAGGACGCGTCGCGGAGTTGCGACCAGTCTTCTAGGACCGCCATCGCGGCGTTGTGGCCGGGAGCCCCGATGACGCCGCCGCCGGGATGCGCGCCCGCGCCGCACAAGTAGAGGCCGCGGATCGGTGTCCGATACGACGACCATCCCGGGACGGGGCGGAACGAGAACATCTGGTGCGGCAAGATCGCTCCATGGAAGACGTCGCCGCGCGTGAGGCCGTACTCCCGCTCCATGTCGAGGGGCGTCCTCCATTGGCGAGCCACGATCGCCTTACGAATGTTGGGCGCGTATCGCTCGAGGACATCGAGGATTCGCTCGGCAAACCGCTCGGCGTCCGTGTCCCACGACCCGGCCTTCAGATCGAACGGCCCGAACTTCGCGGAGATCGTCAGCGTGTGCATCCCCGGCGGCGCGACGGTCGGATCATTTGCCGACTGGAGCACGAACTCCAGGAACGGTTCCTGCGACGGGTGGCCTCGCTTTGCCTCGTCGTATGCCTTTTCCAGATAATCGATGGAGGGCGCGAGGTCGATGATCGCTTGGTGATGCGGTTGCAACGAGCGGCCCGGGATTGCGGCGAAATCGGGCAATTCCCGCAAGGCCAGGTTGAGCTTGAACGAGGACGATTCGAATCGGATGCGCTCGACGGCACGGAGGAATTCGGAGGGCAGGTGTTCATTCTCCACGAGCCGAAGGAAGGTCCGTTTCGGGTCCGCGTTGCTGAGGACCACCTGCGACTCGACCCGGGACCGGTCGGCCAGTTCGACCCCGACGGTGCGACCGTCCCGCACGAGGATGCGCCGGACCTCGGCGCTCGTCCGAATCACGGCCCCATGATGGCGCGCCGAGCGAGCGATCGAATCCGAGATCGCGCCCATCCCGCCCCGCGGCCATCCCCACGCTCCTTTCCTGCCGCCGATGTCCCCGAGCATGTGGTGACCGAGGACGAACGCGGTCCCGGGCGTCTCCGGTCCCGCCATCGTGCCCGCAACCGCGCTCGTGGCGAGGGACGCCTTCACCTCCTCCGATTCGAAATACTCGTCGAGGAGGTCCGCGATCGACATGAACAGAATCCGGCGGAGGAAGTCCTCTGCCTCGGGGGTGCTCACGAACGAGGCCAGGTCCGCCAACGGGACGGGCGGCGCGAGCAAGGTCGGCTCGAGCAGCTCGGCGAAGCCTTGCCAGAACTTCTCGTAGAGTGGCAGCGCCTCCGCGTCCGCCTTCGAGAAACGCGCGACCTCGCGTTGGTTCGCCCTGGGATCGTTACGGTACAGGAGGTACCGGCGGTCAGGAAAGGGATGGAAGAGGGCGGGATCGTAGGCGTGCTCCTCGAGGCCGAACGAGACCAAGTCCAAGTCCGCCTTGATCTCGGCCCGAAGCAGACCGCAGACGTAGGCGAGTGTAGATACCTTGAAACCGGGAGCGATCTCCTCCGTCACACAGGCGCCGCCGACGATGGGCCGGCGCTCTAGGACGAGGACGCGGAGACCCGCCTTCGCGAGGTAGGCCGCCGCAACGAGACCGTTGTGCCCTCCGCCGACAATGAGGGCTTCCCAGATAGCCATGGATCGCGTGCTGAACTTCGCCTTCCGATAAATTGATTTCTGCCAATCTTTGGTGAGGGTGCTTGGCACCCGGACATTCGTCGCGCCAATTCCCCTCCACGCGGCATTCCCGAGCGACCTTTATTCGCCCGCATTGCGATCTCACCTGACGCATCCATGGACTTCGCGATCCTCGTGCTCCTGGCCCCATTGTTCCTCCTCGGCGCGCTCGTCTCTGCCCAGGCACTCGACCGGAGGAAGTCGAGACTCCCAATGTGGAGAGCCTTCGCAGCCGTGGCCCGGGAACACGGGCTCGCGCTTCGGGAGGGCGTGACGTCGCCTTACGGCCTCCCAGAACTCCACGGTAGCCTCTCGGATCGGCCCATAGACATCCGAACGGCGGAAGGAAAATCGTCGGTGCCGGTTCGTACCGTGATTTCAGTGTCCCATCGACTCCCTCTGACGGGAGACGTGTACTTCTCGCGCGGCACCACGACGGGCTGGAGGGTCGGTTCGCCCGGATGGACCCAAGAACTGCTAGGCGGCTCCCGAAAGGAAGACCAAGTCCGTTTCACCGGCAAGAAAAGGGGGGACGTCGATCGAACCGTTCATCTCATGACAGGCGACGCTTTGGACCGAATCATTCGGATCGTCCATACGAATTCCTTCTATGGAGGCGCTATCCGAATCAACCGCCTAGACGTTCATCTCACAGGAATTCAGACAGACTCGCGGACTGTCGAGACGGTTGTGGGGGACCTCGTCGTCCTCGCGGACTCACTGGAACATCAGTCTCTCTCTAGGAATCTCCGTGGGAATCTCCCGAAGGCGGCGCCGGAGAAACCACTCATTCCTCGGCGGGCTTTGGATACCGGCATGATGGCCGTCGGGCTTGTCATGGCGGCAATCCTCGTCATCCTGCCGCTCGTAGGAGGGGGGCCCCTCGACGCATCTCTGTACATATGGGGCATAGCTGGAGTCCTCGCCCTCATGTCGATCTCTCGGATCGCCGCGAGTCGCCTCGGGCGGGAAGAGAAGCAGATCCTGGCCGAATTCGCGGGCCGGGCCATTTGACGCGAGGTCGCGGACTCAAGCCTTCTTCCGTTCTGGATCGAAGAACGGTCGGGCAACCACGTTCGCTGGGACCCGGTGGCGTTCCCACTCCACGGCGAGGTCGATGTCCACGCGCGTTCCCGGCCGTGCATAGGGGGCTGCGACCGTGGCGATTGCGATGTACTTCTTCAGAAGCGGCGACCAGCACCCGCTCGTCGCCCACCCGATCTGGCGGTACCCGGCATGGAGCGGGACCTTCTTGCGCCAAGCTTCCGACGGAGGCTGCGGCGGCAGTCCCATGTTCTGGTAGAGTTGCTCCATGGTCCGCCAATCGATCACGAGGCCGACGGTCCGGCGGGCGGGGCCGCGACGCTTCTCGTCGAGGAGCGCCTTCCGCCCGATAAAGGGCCCTTTCTCCGGTGTCACGGTCCAGTCCAAGCTCAGCTCGTACGGGGAATACCGCTGCTCCTCGATCACGGCCTTCCGCGCGGGTGTGTAGTCCACCTCGGCTAAGATGAGGCCCGCCTCGATTCGTGCGACGTCCAAGGCCAGCATGCCCGCGGGAGTGATGTCGTGTCCCCGACCCTTGTCCATGAGGGCATCCCACAGCGCCTCGGATCGCTCCCGTTCGACCCAAATCTCGTATCCGAGGTCACCCGTGTATCCGGTCCGAGAAATCTGGACCGGGATTCCCGCGAACGTCGTGTTCACGAATCGAAAATACTTCAGTTTCTGGACGGCTCCGTTCGCGCCTTCCATGAGGATCGCGCGCGATGAAGGACCTTGCAACGCGAGGGCCCCGATGTCTTCGGAGACGTCCCGCACCTCCGCGTCGAGTCCCATCCCTGCGTCCTGAAGCCACTTCAAGTTCGGCTCGGCGGACGTCATTCGGAACGAACCGTCGCCGAAGTTCCACAGCGTCCCGTCGTCCACGGTCTTCCCGCGTTCATCGCACCACGGTGTGTAGTAGATCTGTCCCTTCGCGAGTTTCTTCGCGTTCCGCGTGACGACCTTGTTTACCAGGGAAAGCGCGTCCTTCCCGCGAATGTGATATTTGTAGAGGGGGGAGACATCGAGCATTCCTGCGGAATGTCGGATCGCGTAGTATTCCATCTCTGGGACGAGCGAATAGGAGGAGGCCGCCAGGTATCCCGACCACATTCGCCAATCCCAGCTCTCGCACAATGCGGACGTGCGTGAGTGAAACGGCGAACCTCGGCGCACCATGCTCCTGCGGCCGCACCGCGAGGAACGAATTTAACCCTATGGAGAAGACGGGCAGCAACGTCGAATTGCAATCCGCTCCCCTCTGATCCGCAAAAACCCAACCACCAGAAAGCGTCCGCAATGAGACGGTCCAAGAGTCACAGTCCGACCGCTTGGTTGAGGCAGGAACGGACATCTATATCATAGCATGCTAAATAATAATCAGAATGTGGATGATTGAAAATTCATCCATATGCAGTGGTAATTTGAGTTGGGAGTGAAATTTATGTTATGAACTGCCGAAAATAGTTACCCTGCAGCTATTCGTCAAATCGGTGCTATTATACCCTCACAACCCCTTCGCCATTTCGCTCAAGAGAGGAAGCAAAATGATGCCACAATATTGGACGGGCGTTGTCCGTGAGCGACCGGTAATGGACAAGAGCGGGGAGATTGCTCGCTATCTGAAGTGGGAGTACGGCGACGGGACCAGCCTGGGATTCCTTAATGGTTGGGCTGCCGAACGTGAGTCGTCCCGTCCGCGTCGATTCGGGTTCATCGAACGCCTCAGAGAAGTCGGGGCAGCGGTCAAGGTGCGAGTAACCACCAGGCCGAATGATGACTGGGGACAAGAGCTGACGCTGTTGGCTCAATGGAAGCGGGGCAAACTCAGGACACACGAGCTCATCGATCGACTCGAAGAACTAGACCGGATGGCCAAGATTTCGGGGCCGAGCGCGAGCCAGTGATCCCGCGGGAAGCCGCCGGGAAGGGATTTAACCCCTTTCCCGTTAACGGCGTGGCCCGGCGCGCTACATGGCGACACGAGACGCGACGCCACGGAGGTCGTCTCTCTGGGAATGCCCTACCAAGCAATCGTGATCGGAGGAGGACACAACGGCCTCGTGACCGCGGCCTACCTCGCGCGCGCCGGGAAGAAGGTCCTCGTCCTCGAACGCCGTCACGTCCTGGGGGGCGCGGCAGTCACAGAGGAAGTGTTCCCCGGATTCAAGTTCACGGTCTGCTCCTACGTGTGCAGCCTGCTGCGTCCCCAAGTGATCCGAGACCTGGACCTCCCGTCCCATGGATTCGAGGTGATTCCGCAAGAGTCGACGTTCCAGCCTTTGCCCGATGGACGGTACTTGTTCCGTCGCGGGAACGAAGCGGATGCCTTCCAGGCGATCGCGAAATTCTCCCGCCGTGACGCGGAGGCGTACCCGCGGTTCGGACGGCTCATGGCCCGACTCGCGAAGTTCATCGCGCCGACGCTCACGATGACGCCGCCCGACGTCGGCTCCCTGAACCCGGCGGACCTGCGCAAGCTCTACGCCCTGAATAAACAGGTGAAGACCCTCACCGAGGAGGAGCTGTACACGTTCGCGCGACTCATGACGATGAGCGCGGCCGACTACCTGGATGAGTGGTTCGAGACGGACGCTCTCAAGGCGGGACTGTGCTCGAGCGGGATCATCGGGACGCTGCTCGGTCCTCGTTCTCCTGGAACGGCGTACGTACTCATGCACCATTACATGGGCGAGATCGATGGCGCCTACCGTTCCTGGGGCTACGTCCGCGGCGGCATGGGCATGGTGAGTGAGTCGATTGCCCAGGCGGCCCGGTCCTTCGGGGCGGAGATCCGCGTGAACGCGGAAGTCCGACGGATCCTGGTGAAGGATGACCGCGCCGTGGGCGTGGAACTGGCGACCGGGGAACGGATCGAAGCGAGGGTGATCGCCTCCGGTGCGGATCCGAAGCGGACCTTCCTGAAGTTCCTGGAACGATCCGATCTCCCGGCGGACTTCGTCCGAGGCATCGAACGCTTCAAGATCGAAGGCTCATCCGGCAAGGCGAACTTCGCCCTGAAGGAAGCCCCGAGCTTCTCCGCCCTTCCGGGGAACGGACCGCAGCTCCAGGGCGCCATCTCAATCGGACCGACCGTCGATTACATCGAGAAGGCGTACGACGACGCGAAGTACGGGAACTTCTCCCATCGCCCGTTCATCGACATGTGTGTGCCGTCCACGTTGGACCCCACGCTGGCGCCTCCCGGAAAACACATCATGTCGTGCTTCATCCAATACGCGCCGTACACGTTGCGGAAGGGCACCTGGCCGGAACGCCGCGAGGAATTCGCGGACACGGTGATCGACACGATCGAGGAATACGTCCCGAACCTTCGGGACATCATCCTTCATCAGCAGGTACTCAGCCCCTGGGACCTGGAGCAAATGATCGGCCTCACGGGAGGAAACATCTTCCACGGAGAGCTGACGCCCGACCAGCTGTTCTTCCTCCGCCCGACACCGGGTTGGGCCCAATATCGCACGCCGATCAAGGGACTGTATCTCTGCGGTTCCGGCGCGCATCCCGGAGGCGGCGTCATGGGAGCGCCCGGGCTCAACGCCGCGCGGGAGATCCTGAAGGATTGGGCCCTCCTGCGGGTGTGAGTCTTGGCCGACTCGTACGACGTCATCGTGGTCGGCGGTGGGCATAACGGCCTCGTCGCCGCCGCGTACCTGGCCCGGTCGCGACGCCGCGTGTTGGTCCTCGAGCGGCGGCCCGTCGTGGGCGGCGCGGTGGCGACGGACGACCTCGCTCCCGGGTTTCATGCCTCGACTGGCGCGGACCTCTGCGGGCTCCTCCGCCCCGAGATCCTGGAGGACCTGAACCTCGCCGCACGCGGACTGCGCTTTCTGCCTCTCGATCCTGAAGTGACTGCCGTCGGGGATCACGCTTCGCTCCGAATCTGGCGGGACGTCTGGAGGACCCAGGCGGAACTGATGACGAAATCCCCGCGCGATGCAGAGGCCTACCCGCGATTCACGGCCTTCCTGCGCGACTTCGCGACGGCCCTGGATCCGCTCTTCACGATGACGCCGCCGAACGTGGCCGCCCCGAGCCTGGGAGAGCAGATCGACATCTTCCGACGCGCGTTCGCGGTCCGGCGGTTGGGCAAGAAGACGATGCAACAGATGCTCCGCATGCCCCCGATGCCGGTGCGCGATTTCTTGAACGAATGGTTCGAGACAGAGTTGCTGAAGGCCTCGCTCGCCGTCGACGCCTTGATCGGCACCTTCCAGGGCCCCTTCTCACCCGGGACCGCCTTCGGACTTGTCCCTCACTTCCTGCCCGCGGTCCACGGCTCCGGCTGGTCCTTCGTCAAGGGCGGAATGGGCAACCTGGCGAGCGCACTCGCCTTGGCCGCGAGAGACGCGGGGGCGACGATCCGAACCGGCGCCGAAGTGAGCCGGATCACGAGCACGGATGGACGGGTCACCGGCGTGGAACTGTCGAACGGGGAACGGATCGCGGCGCGCGTGGTTGCGTCCAACACGGATCCGAAGCGGACCTTCATGCACCTGGTCGATCCCGAGGAGCTGGGTCCGGAATTCCTGGTCCACGTGCGGAACATCGAAATGAACGGTGTCGTCGCGAAAGTGAACTTCGCCCTCGAGCGGGCGCCGCCATTTCCCGCGGTCGCGGACGGGGTCCCCGCGCATTTTCGGATTTGTCCATCCCTCGAGTACCTGGAACGGGCCTACGACGACGCGAAATATGGGAGCGCTTCCGTCGCACCCTTCCTCGATGTCTTCGTCCCGACGATCGTGGATCCCGACTTAGCGCCCTCGGGCAAGCACATCTTGTCTGCCGTCGTCCAATATGCGCCGTATGACCTGCGCCCCGGCACGTGGGACACGGAGGGGGACAAGCTCGGTGACAAAGTTGTCGGTCTTCTCGAGGAGCACATGCCCGGTTTCGAGCACCTCGTCGTGGCGCGGCAGGTGTTGACCCCGCGCGATCTGGAAACCCGCTTCGGACTGACGGAGGGGCACATCTATCACGGCGAGATGACGCTCGACCAGTCCCTCGTCCTGCGCCCGGTCCCCGGTTGGTCGCAGTATCGCACACCGGTCGAGGGTCTGTATCTGTGCGGGTCCGGAGCCCATCCAGGCGGAGGCATCACGGGCGCACCGGGTTACAACGCCGCTCGGGAAATCCTCGCAGACTGGATTCGGATCCCGTCTTGATCTCCGACTGTCGCGGCGGACGGTCTTCGATTGTCTCACCCCATCCAGAATCCTTCATATCCCACGAACGTCTCGGCCGGGCACGATGGCCGACCTACTCGAACCGGGCAGCGTGGCCCCGGACTTTGAGGGGACGAATCAGGACGGAGTCCAGGTACGGCTCCGCGACTTGAGAGGCCGCCCGGTCGTGCTCTATTTCTATCCGCAGGACGACACGCTCGGATGCACCCGAGAGGCCTGCGCTTTCCGAGACGATACGGACGCCTTCCGGGAGGCGGGGGCAGTCGTTCTGGGCGTAAGCGTGCAAGGCGAGTCGTCGCACCGGGAGTTTCGGGAGAAGTACCGCCTCTCGTTCGACCTCGTTGCGGATCCGGACCGACAGATCACCGCGGCTTTCCGCGCGGTCGCGATCCACGGCCTGGCGAAGCGGGTCACGTATGTGATCGGTCCTGATGGAAGAATTCTCGCGGCCTACCGGAGGTTGGACCCAAAGTCCCACAGCAAAGAAGCCCTCCGAGTGCTATCGGGGGTGCGGAAACGATGACTCGCACCTCCGCGAAACTTCCCGACGTCAAGATCCCGAGGAACATCCGCCTTCAGTACGAGCGCTTCCTCGATCACTTCAAGGGCTTCGAGAACGTGGACGCGGTCCGTGGGATCTTCGGACCGAAGACAAAGTCCGTTCTCGGCGCGCTCAAGGTCGAGTTCTTCTCCTCCAAGTGGGGGTATATGGGCGTAAGCGACGAGGACGGCCACCTCATGGTCTCGACGCACTACCTGAGGACGGGAAACAGGCGGGATATCTATCTCGACGTCGTGCACGAGCTCGTCCATGTCCGCCAGTTCGGCGAGGGGAAGCAGCTGTTCCCGGAAGGATTTCAATACCCCGATGCGCCCACGGAAATCGAGGCGTACAGAGTCTGCATCGCGGAAGGACGGCGGCTCGACGGACAGCTATTCGAACGAGGTCAATTGGGGTTGTCGAGTCGTTGGCCTCTGCAGCTTCGTGACGCGGACCCCAATGAGTCGGAATCGGTGATTTCCTCCCGCGAACTCCTTCGCGAGGTCGACGCAGACATCGGCCAGGACCTTTTCATCGAGCACGTGGGAGCCGAGAGTCCGCTCCCGCAGATGGGTCTGGAATCCCTCGAACCGGATCTTGATTCCGACCGTCCGGAACGTGGCTCCTTGGGCCCGCGCCCGGAGAAACACGTTGCGGGCCACGTCGCGAATCGTTGACTCGATCCGCGTCCAGTCCGTGACGTCTTTGTCGAAGGTCCGCTCCACGCTGATCGACTTCGGATCGGGCCTCTCTTCGACCGGCAGTTCCTCCACACCGCGGGCGATGGCCCACAGCCAGACCGAATTCTTGCCCATGAGTTTCTTCAGTTCGGCCCCCGGGAATCGTGCGAGCTCGCCAATCGTGCGGATGCCGACCCTTTCGAGGAGCTGGGCTGTCTTCGGCCCCACCCCGCTGATCTTGGTCACCGGCAACGGCTCCAAGAACGCCGTGACTTCCTCGGGCCGGACGACCTTAATGCCATCCGGTTTCGCCATGTCGGAGGCCATCTTGGCAATCGACTTGTTGGGACCTGCTCCAATGGTGCAGGCGAGTCCCTCCCGTTCCCGGACGGCGGCCTTCACCGTTGCGGCGTAGGCGGCCACGTCATCGAACCCGTGCACCTTCGAGGTCACGTCGAGGAACGCCTCGTCGATGCTGACATGCTCGAGCACGTCCGCGAAGGACCGGAGGAGGTCGATGACGCTCTCCGACACCGCGGCATAGAGGTCGTAATTCGGCCGCAGGAAGACCGCCTGCGGGGCCTTGTGCCAAGCCATGCTGATCGGCATTCCGCTTCGGATGTCGATCTGGCGAGCTTCGTAGCTGGCCGCCATCACGACGCCGCGGCCTCGGCCGCCCTTCGGATCCGCGCCGACGATCACCGGCTTGCCGACCAAGTCCGGATTCTGCCGCCGCTCCACGCTGACATAGAAGGCGTCCATATCTACGTGGAAAATGACGCGGGCCACGGACCTGGAACGGCGGGGTCCTTGATTAGTCTGGTTCCGAGCGGACAGTCTGCGCGAACCGGGTCCGGTGACGAAACGGGGCGACACTTTACTGGACGCAGAACTCGTTGCCCTCGGGGTCCTGCATGACGACCCAGTATTCCCCGGGTTCCGCCTCAGACCGCGGAGGTCGTCCAGGGATCACGAGGATGTCGTAGTCATCCCAGGCCTTTTGCTCGGATGCCCCCAGCTTCAGGAGTCGGCCCACCTCCCGGTTCACCTGCGCCTTCCGGTCGGAGAGCGGAACGGCCATTCCACCGCTCACGTTCAGGTCCAGATGGATCCGATTCTTGCCGGGTTTCGGCGTGTCCATCTGTTGAAAGTAGATCCTCGGTCCCCGTCCCTCCGGATCGACAATCGCACTCGCGGAGTTCCATTCGTCTTCGGGCACCTCCCAGGCTTTGAGGGCCTCCTCCCACGACGAGAAGCCCGCCGGCGGGTCCTGGAGCTTGTAGTGGAGGGCCTCGGCCCAGAACGTCGCCATGCGATCCGGATCCGCGCAGTCG
>VBMN01000060.1 GCA_005878385.1 Methanobacteriota archaeon | reverse complement strand
TGTGGCCGAGCGTGTACATCTTCAGGAGAGGCGTGAGTTCCGCATGGTCCGCGAAATCGTAGCGGTATTCGCCTTGCAGGTTCGGGGCGGCGGCACTCTGGGCCGCGACGAACCGGATGGCCTTTCCCTTGATGGCGTCCGCGAGGAAGGGGAGCGTGAAACCGCCAAAGTTCGAGCCGCCACCCAGACTGGACACCATGATGTCCGGGTAGGCGCCGACCTGCTCGAACTGTCGCTGCGTCTCCAGACCGATGATCGTCTGATGTAGGAGGACATGATTCAAGACGGATCCGAGGCAATAGATCGCGTTTTCGTCCCGCTTCGCGTCTTCGAGGCCCTCGGACACCGCGATGCCGAGCGAGCCAGGATGGTTCGCCTGTTTCGCGAGCAACGCGCGGCCCACGCTCGTTTCGGAACTCGGAGAGGCGTGCACCGTGGCCCCGTAGAGCTTCATGAATTGTCGCCGCTGGATCTTCCAATCGTGGACGGCACGAACCCAGTAGATCGTCGTCTTGAGATCCGCGAGGCTCGCCGCATACGCCAGGGCGGTCCCCCATTGCCCCGCACCCGTCTCGGTGGTCAGGCGCTCGTACCCTTCTTGTTTCGCGTACCAGGCCTGGGCCAGTGCCGTGTTCACCTTGTGGCTGCCGGTCGGGCTGTAGAACTCCGTCTTGTAGTACAGGTGGGCCGGCGTCCCGAGCCGTTTCTCGAGGCGTCGTGCCCGGATCAACGGTCGTGGCCGGCCCGCCTGGCGGTACAATTCCTGCACCTCCGGCGGAATGCCGATCCATCGCTCGGTGGAGTTCTCTTGCCGCAAGCACTCGGCGAGGAGGAGTTCGGGCAACGCCTTCAGCCGAGATGGCCCGGTTTCCGGATCCTTCGGTGGAGGCAACGGTTCTGGCAGGTCCGCTTGGATGTTGTACCATTTCGTCGGCCTTTCGTCGTCCGGAAGCTGCACGACGGTGGCGTCGGCTTGCGACATCACTCCACCAAAACCCGGCCCATGTCGGGTATGGCCGGCCCGGGCTAATAGGGCTTCGCGGTGCGGTTATGTACCGCGGGCCTTGAGCTCGACCCCGTGTTGCTCGACGACTTGGACCTTGCCCGGCGGCATCGCCCGGGCGACTTCCTCGATTGGAACAACGAAGGATGCCGCGAGGCGTTTCGCAACTTCCTCGCGGTCCTCTTTTCCCGGGCCGAGGACGACATATCGGCTTGCGCGCATGGTCACGGCGGAGACCGGACCTCCCATGATCTTGCGGTGGCCCTCGATTTCCACCTCACCGATCGCAATCCGGACCGGGAGATCGTGGAGGTAGTTTCGTTTCCCACGGATGACGAACGCCCCTCGCGGGAGGAACTCGCCCGATTCCGCCTGCTTCGAGACCTGCTCCGGCAGGACCCAGTAGGCGCTCCCGCTCGCGAGCCCCGCCGACCACGCCTTGCTGTAGGCGAGGGCGAACTCACACGCCTGCCGAAGCGTAGGTTCCGGCGCCTTTGCGCCGTCCTTGATTACTGTCGAGGGGGCGCCGTGGATGTCCGCGTGCGCGTAGCGATCTCCTTCCTTCAGATGCTTCTTCACGAGTTGGTCGTTCGTCCGCGCATCGCGTCCGCCGAGGATCAGGTGACCGTCCGAAGAGAGGGTCCAACGGTACGCCTCGAACCACATCGCCTTCGTCGCTTTGATGCGCGGCTTCTTCGCGGCCTTGACCGCTTTGGCCTTCGCCGCGTCCATCTCTTCGCGGGTCTTCGCGATCGCTTCTTCGACCCGCTGCGCTTTCGTTTGGGCCTCCTTCCGGCGGTCGTAGTATGCTTGGGCGTTCGCGGTCACGTCCTTGTCGTAATCGAGGGTGATCGCATCGAAATCTCCGACCGCCACCGTGACGGTGTGCGCCTTGCGGTCAATCGCCTTGATCTGGCCCTGCTCCGGAGGCGGCCGTCCTTCGCGTATCGCCCGGAGCAGTTCGTCGAGGATCGCATAGTGTCCATAGAGGAAGACGGCCTGCGCCTCGAGGAGAATCGCCTCGTCCCGCAACTTCTGCAGGGTCTCCCGTTGTTGCCCGATGCGTCGCTCGAACTTTGCCGCGAAGTCGTCCCTCACTTCCAACTGCGGCTCCGCAATCATGAGGAAGTGCGACAACGCCTCGTTGAACGTCGGGAACTCCTTCCGTTCTGCTTCCCCATACTGCACTAGTTCGACCGGTGTCGCATCGATTGCTCGGCCCGCTTGGAGGATGACGGCAGGTCGCCGTTCTTGGTCGATCGCGACCGCGATATTGTTCAGGGCGGTGTACAGGGAATCGATCTGCGGGTCTTGGAGATCCTTGACGCGAATCTCCTTGTCGACGCCCGCGCGGAGGCAAAGTTCCTCCGCGTATGTGCCTCCGAGGTTCATCACGGTCGCGAGGATGCGGACCACTTGACCCTTCGCTCCCTTCAAGGCGTTCGCGAAGCCGCCGCGATCCAGTTCGAGCGGGTCGATGCCGGCGGCGGGGTATGCATACGGTTCGCCGACCTGGACGGCGCGGTCCTTGAATTTCTGCGGTGACATGACCGCGACAATGGTCCCGTCGCGTACGAGGACGAGATTCCCTTTGCTGAAGACTTCGAAGACGACATCGAATCGTTCAGGCCCTCGTTCGACCCGGAACACGGCGATTCGGTCCAGCCCTCGCTGCTCGACCGAGGTCACTCGCGCGTTATCGAGCAGGCGGCGGAGGGTCTGTGCGAACGGAGGCGGAGATTCCGGCTTGTCCTCGACCGTATGGAGGCAGAGCCACCGACCTGCCTTCGAGTAGAGTTCGACTTTGCCGCGGTCTGAGGTGTTGACCCGGAACATGACTTCGTCGTCCCGCTGGTAAATCTTGTCGACGTGGCCGCCGACGAGGCCCTGCCATTCCGCGACGAGCAGGCGGAGATCGAACGAGGTGATGGATGTCTTCATGGATCTGACGTTGCGAAGAACCGTACGTTACTTAATGATTGGTCCGCGCGGGTGCGACGGGAGGGCCGCGCCCGATAGTCCTAAGTAACGTCCACCCTTTGGCCGGCGTCGCTGCCGCAGTGGCTTAGTGGTATAGCGGCGCCTTGGTAAGGCGCAGATCGGGGGTTCAATTCCCCCCTGCGGCTCTCTCCGCAGGGTCCTCCTTCTCGGACGCTCTCGCTGCACCGAGTCCTTGCAAGCACGCGGCGATGCCTTCGCGGCGATTCAGATTCGGCCGCCTCGGTTCCGTGGCCGTTCGGCTCGTCGACTGCTTCCGATTCCTTCCTACTGCTCCACGAGCCTCGCCAAGTTTTCGAGCGATTGAGTCCAGCCCAACACGGCTCCATCGAGGGGGATCTTCTTCGGCACTCCTTCCTGCACGATTCGGACTTCCGTGCCGCCCGGGACGTCCTTGAGCGTGACCGTGACCTTGATCTCGCCCTTCATGGCCGGGTCCTCACTTTCGAATTTGTCTGTGTAGTGCAATCGTTCGTAGGGCTTGATCTCGAGGTACTTGCCGCCGAAGAAGTGGGTGTCCTTCTTGTCGAGGGACGAGAAACTCATCCGGTATGTGCCCCCGACTTTGGGCTCGACCTTGTACACGTGTGCCGTGTACCCGTTCGGTGGCATCCACTTGGCTAACGCGTCGGGGTCGAGGAACGCATTGAAGACGCGTTCGCGCGGCGCCTTGAAGACGCGGGTCAGTCGCACAGTTCCTGTCGCCGTCTCGGTTGTTGCTTTGGTTTCGGTCATGATTGTTCCTCTTCGTTCCACCTTTTCGCCGATGTCGTCCAGCATGTCCTCCCAGAAGATCCGGTACTGCACGATCCACGAAAACGCGGCGGACAGGGGGCCCGCCTTAAGGGCGCATCGGCGGACGCGCCCCGTATGCGTTTGCTCCAGGAGACCGACCTCCTCCAGCGCGCGAAGGTGCTGCGAGATGGCCGGAAGGCTCACGTCGTGAGGTTCCGCCAATTCGCCCACCGCGCATTCGCCCTCGGCGAGGCGCTCGATGATCGCACGGCGAATCGGGTGGGCAAGGGCGGCAAACACGTCGTCGAGCCGGACCTTCTGAACCTTAAGCATCTGCTTAACCGTCATGCCTTGTCAACACTTAAGGATTCGCTTAATAATACGCGCAGATCGGATCCGGATTGGGCACGTTGTCTTGCCGTTGACGAAGTGCCAAGCGCGAGAGGGAGGATAACGTATCTTTACCGTATTGGCATGAGGGTCCTCACCGTCTCTTGATCCCGACAAATGGAGCATGACGAATCGATGTTCGTGGACAAAATCGTAGGTCGAGGAGGGGTACTCGAGTGAGAGCAGCCGTCTACAGAAAGTACGGACCGCCGGAGGTGCTTCGGGTCACGGAGATCGGGAAACCGATTCCCAAGGACAATCAGATCTTGGTCCGGGTCTTTGCGACCACCGTTACTTCCGGGGACGTCCGTTTACGAAAAGCCGACCCGTTCATCGTGCGTCTGTTCTTCGGTCTTCTAGGGCCCAGGAAGCACGTCCTTGGTTCGGATCTCGCTGGAGAGGTCGAGGTGGTCGGAAAGGAAGTGCGACGATTCAAGGTGGGGGACCAGGTCTTCGGGCTCGGTGTGAAAACGTATGCCGAGTACGCCTGTCTGAAAGAAGACGGTCCGCGCGCCATCAAGCCCGTCAACGTGAGCTTTGAGGAAGCCGCCGCGATCCCGTGGGGAGCGGGGTGCTCGTTGTATTTCCTTCGACGAGGAGGCATCCGGGCGGGACAAAGGGTCCTCATCTATGGGGCTTCCGGATCGTTGGGTACCGCGGCGGTCCAGCTTGCCAAGCATTTCGGGGCCGAGGTCACCGGAGTGTGCAGCACCGCGAACCTGGACTTGGTGAAATCGCTGGGAGCCGACAAGGTCATCGACTACACGAAGGAAGACTTCACCACCTCAGGGCCCTACGATCTGATTTACCACACCGTGGGCAAGATTTCGTTTTCGAGGAGCGTGAAATCTCTGAGGAAACGAGGGGTCTATGTCAGCGCCCTCCTCTTGGCCCCGAGTCTTCGACGGTTGCGGGCCGGAGGCAGGAAGGTCATCGGCGGAATAGCGAAGGTGAAGGCCGAGGATATGACTTTCCTCAAGGAACTCGTGGAGGCCGGAAAGCTGAGACCTGTCATCGATCAGCGCTTTCCCCTTGAACAAATCGCCGAGGCTCATCGGCATGTCGAACGAGGACACAAGAAAGGAAATGTCGTCATCACTTTGACATGATGAGACTCACAGACTCGCGGCGTCCCTGCTCGGTCGGAGTCGGCCTGCACGCTTCAGGACACGCAAAGCGAGGAACGTGATTATCTTCGATGGCTTCACTCTGGACTCAATCACGAGGTTTCCATTCGTCCCGTCCAGCTTCCATCTTCCTTCTGGGAGACGCTTCGATTCGAGATGGTTGAGCGCCTCCCGCATCCGCGCATCCTTGCCGAATCCGAGGACCGTCATGAAGTCGAGACCAACGAGGGCATCGTAGAAGTAGTGCCAGGGGTACGATGGCTGCCGTTATCGTTCCCCCCACCCTGGGTAGTTCACGCGCACCTCTCCAACTCGAGTGCGCCAGTCCACGAGGGGTGCGCCATCGAGTTCGTCCTCGAGGCGGTCGAGGAAAGCGTGGATGCCGGACACGAAGCCGATCGCGGTCGGGCGGGTGAGGCGCTTATGTGTAAGGCGAAGGAGCGTGACCTCGCCTTAAGGGGTGAGATCCCAGCGTACAATACTCTTCTCGCCCTTTGGGAGTTCCCTCCGGGGCTCGACGTTCCACTCGTGCTCGAAGACCCGCGGCGGCTGCCACGTGAGGATTTTCCCCGTCACATGGTATTGGGCGGGGCCGCTCCGGTAGTCGATGCTCCCCCCTGCGCGTGCGTCGAGGCGGGCCGTCGTCATGTACCAGCGCGCGAGGTGCTCAGACTCGGTCAGCGCGTTCCACACGACCTGAGCGGGATGCCGGATGCGTCGCTCGAACGTGATCGTGGCGAAGTCACCCTCGAACGTCAGCGTGCCAGCTCTCGAGGAGTGAGGCGTCGTCACTTCGATTCGTCCTCCCTGCTGTGTGTGCCGGGATACTTGTCGATGCATCTTCAAACCGCCGTTCGTTTCTCGCGCTCGAACGCTGCGTCCTCGGCCGAGAGCCTGTTCGTCATCGCTTCTTTCCCTTCGCTTTCTCACCGGCGGCCCTGGCATCGAGATAATGTTCCAAGGCTTCCAGAGTGTCGGGCCACATCGATTGATATTTCGCCACCCATTCGTACAGGTCGGCCAAGCCCTCGGGTTTGATCGCGTAGATGCGCTGCTGCGCCTGGACCGTGACATCGACGAGCCGCGCGTTGCGGAGGACCTTCAAGTGTCTCGAGACGCCAGGCTGCGTGAGGCGCGGGAACTCAGCCGCGATGGTCCCCACATTGCGAGAGCCCCTCGCGAGCAGGTCCAAGATCGCGCGCCTCGTGGGATCCGCGATCGCGGCGAAGACATTGGTTGTGGTCATCGGATCTCCCGCTAGCTGGCTCGGCGGCTCTAGCTTTTCCGAGGAGGCGGACCTGGCTGAAGGAGCGTGAAGTGGTTGCCGTCCGGATCCGTGAAGTACGCCGCGATACCATAGTTCGCCTCGACGGGCGCGGGATCCTTGAACTTCAGTCCGCGCCCCCTGAGGATCTCGAAATCCTTGCGGCAATCGTTCGTCTTGAAGACGAAGTGGTTGCCTCCGCTCCCCACTTCCGGGGGCGGGCGAGGATCAAGCTTGTACTTGCCTTCGAATAGGATCAGCTCGACGTCCGTCCCTTTCGGCGCGACGGTCAGCCAACGAGGGTTGCCAGGGTTCTGGTAGTCCGCGCGCTTCTCGAACCCGAGCACCTGCGTGTAGAACTTCAGGGCTTTCTCTTGGTCGCTCACGACGATGGGCACATGGGTCAGTTTCTCGATCACGGTCTTCCGCTCCCAACACTATATAACATTTTGATTATTTAACGATTTGCTCATTTAAGCTCCTCGCTCGTCGTTTGAAACAGGACGATCCGCAGCGAACAAGGACGCGCGAAGACTGAAGTATCGGCCCCACTATGGGCAGCGCCTCAATGAGGAAGGAAGTAAATCGATGCCTCCCGCACGAACCTTAGCTGCCACGTTGTTCATGACCTTGGACGGTGTCGTCGAAGCCCCCGACAAGTGGAGCTTCTCCTTCTGGAGCGAGGAGACGGGAAAATTCAAGTTAGCCGAGACTCGCGCCTCGGACGCGCTTCTCCTGGGACGTGTGACGTATGAAGGGTTCGCCGCCGCTTGGCCGGGTCGTAAGGATGCCGACGGTTTCGCCGACCAATTCAACAGCATGCCCAAGTACGTCGCATCGAGAACGCTGAAGAAGCTCGAGTGGAACAACTCGCACTTGATTAGAGGCGACCTGGCTGCCGAGGTCTCGAAGCTGAAGCATCAGCCGGGCAAGGACATCGTCATCCACGGCAGTCCAACCCTGATCCGGTTTCTGATGCCGCATGACCTGATCGACGAATATCGGTTGCTCATCTATCCGCTCGTCCTGGGCCGCGGAAAGCGTCTCTTCGACGAAACGAGCCAGGCGAACCTGAACCTCGCCGAATCCCAGGCGCTTGGCAAAGGCGTCGTGAAGCTGGTGTACAAGCGCGCGGACAAGGCGGGCGAGCCAAGGAAAACGGGATCACGCCCCCCCCAAGTGAGGTCCCCAGCCAGTGCTTACGGCAGGCGCATCGAACGGTCTACTCTTCGCTTTCCCCGGTCTGAATCTGGGCCATCGTTGCGACCATGTCGACATCAATCTCAGGAGTCTTCTTGCCGCTGATCAAGAGCGCGATCCCGAGACCCAGTCCGCTCATGAGGGCGGATGCGAGGAAGGCATAACGGAATCCGGCGACACCGACCTGCGGATCGAGAGCACTTGCGACGGTCAGTAGCAACGCTAGACCCAACGGGAAGCCTAGGCGCTGGGACGTCTGGATCAGCCCCGACGCGAGGCCCTCTTCTCCAGGCTTCGTCCCGGCGAGTCCGGCGATAGCCAACGCCGGAAAACCGATGCTCGCTCCGAACGACCAAAGGAGGAACCCGGGCAGGATGCCGAAGTAGCCCGTGCCGACCGAAATCGGAGCGAGCAGGGCCGAGCCAAGGGCTGCGCACGTCGTCGAGATCAACAGGACCGGTTTCAAGCCAATCCGATTCACGAGCCACGAGGAGCCCCAGCCCCCGACGAAGAAGAACATCAGGGCCGCCGGCAGGAACCCGAGGCCCGCGGACAAGGCGGAGTAACCCAGGATCTGTTGCATGTAGATGGTCAGGATGAAGGAGACACCTCCGGCCGATGCGGCGAGGATCAAGCCGAGCACGTTCGCCGTGAGAACGGATCCCCGGCGCAAGAAAGCCAGAGGCATGAGCGGTGTCTTCGCCTGATGCTCGATCGCGAGGAAACCCGCCAGGACCACGGCGGAGAGAGCAAGTGGCACCGCCGTCTGAAGAGTGAGAAGACCGTCGTTGGCGGCATTCGTAAACGCGTAGACGAGCAGGATCAGGCCAATCGTGACGGACACCGCGCCAGGTATGTCCAGACTCCTTTCCGTGGAACGCCCGCCGTTTGGCGCGATGAACCGTTGGGTCAGGATGGCTGCCGCGGTCCCAATCGGTACGTTCACAAACAACACCGACCTCCAACCGAATGCGCCGGTCAGGATACCTCCCGCAATCGATCCGGCCGCGAAACCCGCGGATAGGACCGCTACCAGGATGCCGAACGCCCGGTTCCGCGCCCTCCCTTCGGGGAACGTCGCCGCGAGAATCGCCAATGCCGTGGCGGTGGTAATCGCCGCCCCGACGCCTTGGATCGCCCGGGATAAGACCAGCAGGAGGAGCGACGGGGCCAGCCCTGCGGTCAAGGAGGCGATCGTAAACAGAACGATTCCGATGACGAACACTCTCTTTTGGCCGTAGATGTCTCCGGCCCGGCCACTGACCATGAGAAATCCGGCCATCGTGAGACCGTATGCGCCGATGATCCATTGGATCTCGGCGAGGGGCGCTAGGAACTCCTTCCGTATCGTCGGGAGGGCCACTTGGACGATCGAGAAATCGATGACATCCAGGAACGTGGCGGCGATGACCAACGCGAGGATCAGTCGGGCGTGAGGTGCGAGCACCCCGTTCCTCGGAGAGTTCTCTCGCGGGTCCGTTTCCACAGTCACATGCTCCGTGTCGCTCAGTTCGTCTTGCGTGGGAGGCCTTCGCGATTCGGAGGATAAGGTTCGGTCACAGAGGGGAGCGAACGTACTCGCCGCCGGGACGAGTTCATCTCGGTCGCGAAGGGTGAGACTGCGGTGACATCCGTCACCGTCTGCCGTTGGGTCATGATTGCTTTCCCTCAGGCTGGTAGCGAAGGATGACACACCCGGATTTCAGCGGCCTCGCCTCAATGAGTTTCAGCTTCATCCTCTCGGGACTCGTTTTGAAGAGGAGATTTCCGCCTCCCAGGAGGAGGGGAACGAGGCCGAGGCGGTATTCATCGATCAGGTGATGGCGTGTGAGCGTCGACGAAAGGTTCGCGCTGCCGAAGATGAAGAGAGTCTTGCCCGATTGCGCTTTCAATCGGGTGACTTCCTTCTCGGCGTTTTCCCTCACGAGCTTGGTATTGCTCCAATCTGCCTTTTTCAGCGTCCTCGAGAAAACGACCTTGGGGATTTTGTTCATGAAATCGGCAATGTCGCCTTTCTGGGAGGGCCAGTACGAGGCCATGCCCTCGTACGTCACGCGGCCGAACAAGAGCATGTCCGCCGATCGGAGTTGTTCCAGGGAAAGCTGCTCCAGGTCTTCGCCCCAGACCGATTCGTGCCAGTCGATGTCCCAGCTCTTGGGCCCTTCGAAGAAGCCATCGAGGGTGATCAGATTCCACATGACGAGTTGTCTCACGTTCGGTTCACCGCAAAGTGGCCGCCCGAAGTGTCGGTCGTTCAAGTATCTGTCGATGATGCTCCTGCTCCAGGATCCCCGCGGCTACTGTTGGGCGGCCGATCTGTTCCTCCATTTCTGGGAGGAGGCGGGCGAACACTTGTGACCAGCGGTGGCGGTCCGCTCTCACGCCAACTTGTACGTCCGGCTCTGCGGTCGGAGCGCTCTGCCGAGCCAGTATGAGATCAGCGGGGCCGTCCACAGCAGGATTCTGACCTGGACGCCCAAGAGGGTCCATTGACCGAAGGGAGGGGCGAACGAGACCGCCATCAGCACGGCAAGGAGCGCCATCCGGTTCCGGCCGTTGCGAAAAATCTTCGCGAGGTCCGGAGCGACCATCCGGTTCTCTTCGAGGCTGATGATGTGCGCGAAGAAGGCGAGAATCACGAGGATTCCGAAGAGGTCTAATGTAAAGAGACCCGAAGAATAATCTCGGATCGCCGGGTCACCGATCACCACATTGTTGAGCAGGTAGGGAATGAGCGCGACAAGGAGCAGGAGCGCAACGTTCAGGAAAGTCACTGTCGAGGAATCCGTCGGCAGGACGGACATGTAGGTCGTATAGATCAACCAGGCCGTGATCAGGAAGAGGAATGCGAACGCGAAAATGAGGATCCGGCGGTTCATGTCATCCGGCGTCGTGGCCGCCGTCGGGAGGAGCGCGATGGAATCGATCGCCAGTGAGAGTCCGAAGATCAAGTCCGCGAGGCTCTCGATCCGAGGACGCGGTCTCCTTTCGATTCCGCTCGACGGCTCGAGTCTTTCGGCGCGGGTTGTGGGAGGCGTGGGAGGCGTCGACAAAGTAGCGCCCGAGAACGGCCGGGCCTATTTTTAGCTTCATTCCAAGGGTCCTCGCGTCTCGATCCATGCGACCGGAAGCGCTTTTTGGGCCATTTTCGATTCTCGGACCGTGCAAGGGAAAACGTGGAAGGGGGCCAGTCCGAAGGCCCTCGCGGAGATTCGAGTACTTCTCATTCGAAGGGGTGCCGTCGAGGACACGGATCTGAGAAATCCGTACGAAGCTTGGCGCGTTCGGATCGAGAAGTCGGTCTTTACCGGCTACCGCAGCGGCACGATCTATTGCAGTGGCGGCGACATTCCCGAGCTCGCGTTCCTGTACAAGTCCATCTCGGAAATCGTCGGGCCCGTTTGAGGCTCCCGGAGGATGCGCTGAAACCCCGTGGATCGAGGGCATCAACCTTATACAAAACCGACACCCTCAATGGAACGGCTCCATGTCCGATCCTGACTCTTCTCCAGGACTACGACCGCGCGAGATCAAGGAAATCCTCGCAGCACGTCCGACCATCGAAGGCGCGGGCGTGCAACTGCATCGGGCGTTCGGCGCCGCAGAAGTGCCGCGCCTCGACCCCTTCCTCCTCCTCGACGACTTCCGATCTGAAAACCCGGCGGAATATGTGGCGGGCTTCCCCTGGCATCCGCACCGTGGGATCGAAACGGTTACGTACATGCTAGACGGCCGCGTCGAGCACGAGGACAGCCTGGGGAACAAGGGGATCATCGGCTCCGGCGACGTCCAGTGGATGACCTCCGGGAGCGGGATCATCCATCAGGAGATGCCCAAGGTCGACCAGCATCGCATGGGTGGCTTCCAGCTCTGGGTGAACCTGCCGAAGACGAACAAGATGATGGATCCGAGATACCGGGAGGTCAAAGCGGGTCAGATCCCGGAGGTCGAACCCGTTCGAGGCGTACGGATGCGGGTCGTCGCGGGCAACGTGAACGGTGTCCGCGGACCCGTCCAGGACGTGGTCGTGGACCCGGAATACCTCGACATCCGCCTGGATTCGCGGACGGACTTTCTTCACCCCGTCAAGCCCGACCATACGGTCTTCGCGTACCTGCTCGAGGGCCGGGCGGGTTTCGGTGAGGAGGCCTCGGACCTCATCGAGGATGGCCACCTGGTGATCTTCGAGAAAGGTGACGTCGTCCGAGTGAAGACCCGCGACGTACCGACAAGGCTCCTTCTGGTGTCCGGGAGACCCCTGCACGAACCGATTGCGTGGTGGGGTCCCATCGTGATGAACAACCGCAGGGAGATCGAACAGGCGGTCGAAGAGTTCCAGAATGGCACCTTCATCAAGCACCAGACTCGGACCTGACGATCGATCATCCGCAGAGGTTCATGGGATCGGCGCCTCCGCCCTGACCGCGTATACGTAAACCTGCCCCTCGGCTCTCGCCCGCTGGCGCCGCGGGTTTTTAGGGACCTCCGGACATAACCGATGCAATTTGGTAGAGAGTCGACTGGGCCCGCGTGGTTTCTGCGAGAGTGGTGGCATCTGGGTGGCTGAGGACGCATGGCGCTGAAATTGAGGCGGCCCCTGATCGCCCTCTCCGGCGTTGGCGCGATGATCCTCGGCCTGTTCGCGGTCTCTGTGTCAAGCCGCTTCCCGCTCCCATTCAACATTTTCTTCATTGTCGTCGGGATGATCGGCGCGGTGACGGGCGGTCTCGTGTTCGGAGTGGTGGCCGTGGCATGGGTGATGAAGCAGGCGGTCCAGTTATCCGAGACGTCCCAATGGGGACGGTCTCGGCAGCGCTGAATCTCGGCACGCCGATGAACGCGGGCTGGTCGGTGGGACAGAGTGCGAGTCCGTATGCAATCAGACGCTACCGCACGACTTCTTCGACCTCTCGGAACCACGGTTTCGCTGTACCGACCTTCGCCCGTTTCTCCCAGTGGCGTCCCTTTGGGACCGATTGAAGCGAGCGCTCGAGCGCTGTGATTCGGCTTCGAATTCGCGTCGCGAGCTCCTGGGAAATGTGCCCTTCGCCAACGAATTGTGAGAGCATCTGTTTCGTCTTCTCGAGGTTCTGCGTCGACTCGTACCAGAACCCCCAGTCGTCCGCAAGGAGATTCGCGATGTGACCTGCGTAGACGACTTCCCGATCGCCATTCGCTCCTTCCCTCACCTCGTGGCCGAGAAAAATGACGAGCAGATCCACGAGGTCCTTCCGGCCAATCCGGTGGATCTGTAGCTTTTCGAGGACCAGGTCCGTGAGGGAAATCGTCGGGTAGTCGAGCTCAAGCCGCCCATTCCCCGGTCGCTTCCCGAACAACACATCGTGACTGAACTCGAGTTTGTCGAGGAAGATATCGACGTGGAAGCGATTGCTGCCTTCGTAGTAGATGAGCCGCCGATCGCCGAAGAAGCCGTTGATCATGTCGTCCGGCTTGAAGCCCAAGCCGTCGAAGACCTTGCTGATCGAGCGGCCTTGGGTCGCGTAGCCCATCAGATCGAGATCCGTGAAAAGAGGGGCGCCTTCACGCACCCGCCCGACATGGTGGAGGAAGGTCAAGCACTCGGGCGCGTGGAGCGAATGTGCATAGATGGCGAGAGACCCCAAAACGCGGAGGACCGTACCCTGGGTATTCGCTGCATCGACGATTGCTCGTGCCTCTCGGAGGAATTCGTCATCGCCGAAGGTCACAAAGGTCGTTGGATCTGCCATAGTTGCACGGAGGAGAGCATGCGTCCTACCAAGGGTCCGTCCTGCTCGCACCGGAACGGTCCCGGCCCGGTTCTTGAAAAGCGGCAAACGGTAGGCGTGTATAAGGCTGTTCCAGCAAAATGTGCGCTCGCACGAATGGATACCCGCCGCCGATCAAGTCAGCGGCAAAAGCTTGATGAGAGGACCGCGGGTTTACATGCTACCCGGTAGCAGGGGAGGGGAATATGGGCGAAGTCGATGTATTTGCGAGACGCGGTGCGACAGCGACCGCACAGGTGCAAGTCTTCACGCGGCGAGCGTCCGGCCTTGTTCGCGTGATGTCACCGTATTCCGCATTCGCATACAACATCCTGAACATCGGGGTCATCTTTCCCTGGGTGTACATCACGACGATCGCCTTCCATGCGGGTGCCTCGGTCTGGGCGGGAATTCTCATCTGCGGGATTTTCACGTCCTTCTTGGCGGTCGTATATGCCGGCCTCGCCTCCGCGATGCCGCGGACCGGTGGCGATTACGTGTTCCAAAGTCGGACGTTGCGGCCGTGGTTAGGGTTCGCGACGGTCGCGACGATGATCATTACCTTCTTCCTGCAATGGCAGGCGCTGGGTGGCTGGCTGCTGTCTGTCCTCGGCGTGTACCCGATGCTCACCGGCCTCGGGATCATGACAAACAATCAGTCGTTGATTGACTGGGGCGCTTGGTACCTCGTCGGCTGGGGACCGACGATTGTGACGATGGTCGCCTCCACCATTGCGGCGCTCGTGCTCATCAAGAGCTTCCGGTGGTTTGTCAAGCTCCAGTGGGTCATGTGGTACGGGTTCCTGTTGAGCTATGTTCTCATGGTCATCCTCTTCCTGGTCACCCCCAATGCGACGTTCATTTCCCGATACGACCGGGCGGCCGCGATGGTGGGAGGAGGATCCGGTGCTTACGCCGCGATCTTGACGAACGCCGTGGCAAATAGCTTCACCACCGAGCGGACGCTGTCCATCGCGGGCACGATTCTCGTGACTCCCGTCGCCTTGACGAGTCTCGGTTGGGTGGGGTACGCCCAGGAACAAGCGGGCGAGATCCAAGGCGCACAGAGCCTCAAGAACCAGATGTTCATCAACTTCGGCGGCGGCGTCGTCAGCATGATCATGATGGCGATCCTGGCCCTCGTCATCGTCCAGACCGTGGATCAGAACTGGCTTGGGGCCGCGGCCTTCCTCAGCTTCAACGCCGGACTTCCTCAGCCTCCGATCCCGCCTTGGTTTAGCTCCTTAGCGATCATGCTCACGGATAGCCCGATTCTCCTGTTCCTCATGATCGTCGGGGTCGCACTGAATGCGATCCAAGTCGTGTTCAACGTGATCGTCGGGTGGACGCGGGTCGCGGTGGCGATGTCGATCGACGGGGTGTTGCCAAAAGCCGTGAGTCATGTAAGCCCGAGGACCCATACTCCGGTCACCGCGCACGTGATCTTCCTGATCCTCGGCGGCTTCGTCTTCGCGTACGTGTACAACTTGGTTCCCGGGTATACGACGTATACCCTGGCCGTGACGGCAGTGGCGACCGTTATGTATATTGGCACGGCGCTGGGTGGGGCTCTGTTCCCGTGGACCCGCAAGGAAGTATATGCGACCGCTCCGATCGCCAAATTCAAGGTCGGCCCCATCCCCCTGATCACGATCTGCGGGGTCGTCGCAGCCTTGTTCAGCGCGGCGATGCTGTACTACTTCCTCACGGTACCGTTCCTCGTCAACGTCGACATGAGCAATCTGGGCTACTCCGGCAACCTCTTCCTCTACGCGGTGCTGCTAATCTTCTTCGGCTGGGTGGCGTATTATTTCATTCGGCGCGCATACCTGCGGCGGATTGGGATCAACCTCGACCTGGCGTACAAGGAAGTCCCGCCAATCTAGTCGGCCGAAAAGATCGTCGGGGATCGGATCGAGGCTTGAGCCCACGCCTAGCCCGTCGTGAATTGGTAGCTCAGGACTCGGTCCCGCTCGAGATTCACAATCGCTCCGCGGAGCGTGCCGGAGCTATATTCCGATCCGGGGTCGACACACAGGGTCCGTTTCAGCTTCGCGGCGTTCTTCGTCTCATGGATGTGTCCGTGGAGGCCGAGGACCGGCTGGGTCTCGAGGATTGCCGTTCGGAAGGAGGAGCTCCCGACCGGAATGAGGACCTGTTGACCTCCCTGAATGATCGGTCGAGGCGGGTCGGTGGACGTGTCGAGTTTCGGTGCGATGTCGAGCCCGGTCCCGTACGGTGGTGCGTGAATGAGGTAAATGCAGCGGGCCGGATCCTGAACCCGATTCAGAAGGGGTTCGAGCCGCTTTCCTAGGGCCTCCTCCGGCAGCTCCCGAGGAGTCCTCCACGGAGACGGATTCGTCCAACCGAAACCGAGAATTTCGTGATCCTCATCGAATCGCGCGACGCTCTCGTCGATGTATTGGACGTGGGGCGTCGATGTCACGGTAGCCAACGCCTCCGGCTTATCGTCGTTGCCTCCGATCCAGAACATCGGGATGCCGAGAGGCGCGAGATGGTTCTCCGCCATCTCGGTCCATCGCCGCAGCTGTTTGATCATACAGTCGATGAACAGCTTGTCGACCTTGTCGGGGTCGGCCCTGATCTCGTTGTATTCCTCATCCGAGAGACGAACCGGATATTGACCCGAATCTTCGATGGCTTTCTCGATCGGCTTGATCTCGACCGCCGACAAATTCTCGCGCGACTGCCCAGCGAGCCTGGTACTGAATCGCCCATCCCTCCCCTCGACCACCGGAACAATCGTCTTGGCGGTCATGTCCCCGCCAATCAGGAGGGCGTCGGCCTCGTAGAACTTCGCAGCCGCGAGGAACTTGCGGAAGACGATTTCCGAGCCGTGAAGATCCGCCGCGAGAAACAATCGCTTGAATTTGTGCTTCTCGGTGCGTGGCATAGGGTGACCTGGCGAAGCAAGCGCGTCTCTTAGCTATTTGGACGATGGGCGCCCACAAGGCGCTTACGCGTCTCCTCGGCCACGATGTGCAAGCGGAACCGACGAGCCGGCTTGACGGCCCAGCCTGGCCGTTCCTCCCGCGGATCACTTGTACTTCTTAAGGGCCGCGGTGTCCTCGTTGAACGCTTCCTCGAGGAACGCAAGGGTCATCTTGCGGATTGACGCGTCGTCAACGCCGGGAACCTGCCAGTCGCCTTCGACATCCACGCGAGTCTTGTTGCCCATCGACGTGTAGGTCTGCGCGAACTTTGTCCCCTTGGTGGGACCTGCGATCGCCTCGACATGGTAGCCGCGGGGCGGGTTCATCGTGAGACGCCACGTCTCCCAATGCGTCCCCTTCCCGTCCGCGTTCAGCATCTGCATCTCTTGGACGACCACGTTCCCTTCTTCACTCAAGACTTTCGTGGAGGGAATCGCCCGGTGTTTGTGCAGTCCGGGAGTGTCGTCTCCGATATACTTCCAGATTTTCTCCAGCGGCGCGTCGAACACACCTTCGTCTCGGATGTGGACCATGTTTCAAGCCTCCCTTCGGTTTTTTGCCAAGGCCCTATCGTATAGTTAAGGCTACTCCCTATGAAACCGGGTTGGTTGGCGTTCTCCGTCCACTGACGGCGCCTTGCGAGCAAAGGGCCGACCCTGAAACGACTGCGTCGGCGACCAAAGGGCTATGGCGCATTCCGCGGTTCTCGCCGCGTGCCACGACTCGAGGTCATCGTCCTGATTCCCGAGAGTACGAGGAAGCACGCCGGAGGTTCGCCTGGACCGCCTGAGGAGGACGCCATCGGCACCGCACTGCCCGCGGCCCTCCGTGGGAAGTTGGAAACTCTTCGGGCGGAGATCCTCCAGAAGAGTCCGCCGGGCTCCATCGAACCCGGGCGGTTCTCGCCGGCCTACGAGCGCTTTGACGGGAACATGTACCGGTACATCCCCCGCGAGGCGTGGGAGCATCGCTCCCCCGGCGTCGAGGTGGTGATCGCGTCGGGCCTTCGAGGACTGATCGCTTCCCGTGATCGGATTCCGGCATACCACCTCTCGATGGCGGAATCTCTGCCCTCGTTCGGGAAGCTAAACCGATGGTGGCACACGGCCGGGCTTCCGGAAATCCTGGCCGCCTTCGTCAATGCCGTGGGACCAAAGGCGGTCGCGGACCTCCTCTCGCTGGAATATCGCGAGTCGGTAGCGGGTTATCAAAATCGACTCTCCGGAATTCCGGTGAAGACGATCGATTTCCCCGGGATGGGCCGGGCAAGCCAACCGGCGCGGGGAGAAAGGGTCGCGGACATCTTGAGGTCGGGGAAAGCCTAGGCTACGCCTTCGGAATCGCCTTTCCCGGGTCGATGAACGGCTTCTTGACCACGGTCGCTCCCCGAGGGCCCGAAGGATGCACGATTTCGATTTCACTCCCGATGTCCGAGAACTCGATCGGGATCATTGCGTAGCCGATGTTCTTCTTGAGCCGGGGCGAGTGGATCGCCGAGGTCACTCGACCGACGTTTCGTCCACGAGCCCGGGCCGGCCACTTCGTCATGTTGAATTCGATTGGCGGGCCATCAATCTCCACGCCCACGAGCTTGCGCTTCGGTCCCTCTTCCTTGACTCGCTGAAGGGCGGTTTTGCCGATGAAGTCCTCCGGCTTCTCCAGGTCGACGGTCCAGCCGAGGCCGACCTCATACGGGTTGTTTTCGATCGTCATGTCGGCGCCGTAGTTCAGGATCCCCGCCTCGATGCGCCGGATATCGGAGGGACCGGTTGGCCGAATGCCGTACGGCTTGCCGGCCTTGATCACCGCGTCCCAGAGATCCCCTCCGCGGGACGCGTCGAGGAGATACAATTCGTACCCGACCTCTCCGGTCCATCCGGTGCGGGTCACGAGGAGCGGGATGCCGTTCAATTCCGTGGACGTGAAGAAGTAGTAGGCAAGGGCGGTGACCTTTTCGCCGAACAAGTCCGCCATCAGCGCTTTCGACTTGGGACCTTGCACCTGCAGCGGCGAGGCATCCGGTTCCGAGATCGTCACGTCCAGGCCCGAGCCGCGGGCGACCCCTTTGGCCCAAAGAAGGATGTCGCTGTCCGCGAGGGCGATCCAGAACCGGTTCTCCTCGAGGCGAAGCAGAACGGGATCGTTCAGGATGCCGCCGGCTTCGTCTGTGATGAGCACGTACTTTCCCTGGCCCACGCGACATTGCCGCATGTCCCGGGGCGTGAGGAGCTGCATGAACTCGAACCCGTCCGGTCCGCGGATCTCCACATTTCGCTCGACGGCGACGTCCCAGAGGGCGACCTGCTTGAGCAGGTGCCAGTATTCCTTCACCGGATCGTCGTAATAGCTCGGCAGGAACGTGTGATTGTACACCGTGTAGGACTTGCAACCCGCCTTCAGGGTCGAATCGAAGAAGGGCGATCGTCGGAGGCGTGCCCCACGTTGGATCAGGGCCATGTCGTACGGCCTCGATCGCGTGCTCTCTCTGCGGGGCCGTGGTTTCTTTGCTGCCATGTGATTCTCTCCGAGATAGAAACGCCGAGGCGCGGGCGCAATCGAAGGGACTGGGATAAAGGATTCGATGGCCGCGAAAACGGAGCGAGTTTCGCCTCAGTGATCCTCGGTCCTCTGCACGTCGGATGGCTCCCCCGACTTCAACGGGATGCCGCGGGGCACGATCGGATCGCCGACTCGGATCTCTCCGTCCGTCAGGATCTTGGCCCGGAGCCCGCCTCGATGGACGAGACCAGCGATGATGCCTTTCTGCGTGAGGCCCTCCAGGTGGGAGCACGGCTCGCACAGCTTGATGCCGAGGAGCCGGACGCCGCCGACCTCGAACTCTTGGCCGACCAGATGGTTCAACGGGGCTCCGCGTGTGGTCACATTCCGTCGGGTCGCGCCTGCAGGGATCGTGATTTGGTTGTCTCTCGCCATGGCCTCGATGGCCTCGGACTCGATGAGCGTGACCTCGCGGCCGGGACCCGGTCGGTCCGAATACGTGCCGCTCTCGAGGAAGTACCGATCTCCTTCGAGCCCCTTCCCGGGGACGGCGCGGACGTGGTCGACCGAGCGCACCCGGGCTTCCGCTCTGTCCGCGATGTGAATCGAGACGACCTCTCCGGTCCAAGAAGGCACGCCGACCATGATCCCGTGGAGGCTGCGTCCCGATATAATCGTTGTCTAGCTCGACTCTGGAATGATCGCGTCGGCCTCGATCTCGACGAGCAAGTTCGAATCGACGAGGCGGCCGACCTGCACCATCGTTGACGCCGGTCGAATGTCGCGGAAGAACTCCGCATGGGCGCGGCCCACAGCCTGCCAGTCATCCATGCTCGCAAGAAAGATTCGGGTCCGTACGACATCGTCGAGACGCGCGCCGGCTTTTGTCAAGGCGTTCTCGATTTTTCGGAGGATGTAGACGGCCTGGCCATACGCGTCCCGCGAGGCGATGACAAGACCTTCCTCATCCACCGCGGTCGTGCCCGCGACGGCGACCCATGGACCGACGCGAACGGCCCGCGAATATCCGACAATCGGTTCCCACTTCGCCCCCGACGAAATGTTCCGGCGTTCCATACAGTTCTCGCCCCGGAGGACCATCGTCGGTCCCGCGAAAAACCCTCGGGTGAACCTAGCGACGGTCCGTCGTCCGCAGAAGTTTCGAGAATTCGTCGGAGGCCTGGTCCGAGAGTTTCGTCGCCGCCTCCCAGCTCGCGAGGTTCCTCCAGTGCCGTTCCTCGAAGTCGCGGACGATTCGGAGGAGATCCGCCTTCAGGCTGTCATGGGCGGTACCGTCGTTCAAGGCGGCCCCGATAACGAACTCGCCGCGGACCGCGACGATTCCGAACTCGTCGTATCGCATGGCCGTGGTCGCATATCCGCGCGAGCCCCGCACGCTCGTCTCGACGAAATTCCCGACGACGGAGAGCAAGCCTTCGAGGGTCTCCGCCTCGATGGGCAGGTCGCGACCCGCCGCGAGGGCCACGAGGGGTTCTCCCGAGCGGTAGAACAGGTACACCGCGATCGCGCGGGGGGATTTCAGCAGGCCTCTTCGTGACTTCATGCAATCCTTCGCGGGAGTGAGTCGGGTAGCCAGAAGGGGTCCCCGGCCGTTGGGCGCCGCAATAGCTGGAGGCGGGGCCGATGGGGACGAGCGTCGAGCCTGGCTGCCATGGGGAGTCGCCCTCCTCAGGAGGAATCTGGTTCCCCTTGGCTAAATAGTTTCGGTGTTTTGTTCCCGAATCTTCCGTCGGCAAACTTTCAAAGTCCGCCGCTGTGTTCCAAACGTCGTCCTTCTGGTTTCGGAGCATTGGATGAAGATTGACGGCTGTGAATTCCCAGACGATCTCCTGTACGATCCCGACGGCCTCGTTTGGGCCCGACCTCTGACCTCCGGGGAGGTCGAGGTGGGCATCACGAGCATCTATGCGGCCATTGCCGGGCGGATCGCGAAGGTGTCGGGTAGGCCCGCGGGCGTCGAGTATGCCAAGGGTTCGGCCCTCGGTTTCCTGGAGAGCGGCAAGTACTTCGGCCCGATTCGCACGCCCGTCCGTGGGGTTCTGAGAGAAGTGAATCCAAAGGTCCTGGCGAAACCACGAACCATGACCGAGGCCCTCTATGGCGACGGATGGGTCGCACGGGTCCGGCCGTCGAATCTCGCGGACGACCGCGGCTCCCTCCTTGCGCTTCCGGCGGCCACCGAACTTCTCGCGAAACAGATCGCGGCGTTTCGCGTCCGTTGCTTTGCGGCCTTCCCCGACTTCGAGATGTTCGAAATCGGGGTCGAATGTGCCGCCGTCCTCGTAAAACTCAACGAATTACTTGTTCAGGTCCCGATCGGCGAGGTCGTGCATCTCGTGACGGACGATCCGACCTCCCCGATTGAAATGGTGCGATGGTCCGACGAAACGGGTCAGCCGGTCATCGACGAGCGAAGGGAAGGCTCGTTGTTTCATTTCCTCGTCCGCAAGGTTTCGTAAGGCACGCCAACGCTCGACCCGCGATTCGACGTCACGGTATCATTGGGCCGGGGAACAGGACCGCGCGACCGACAATCTTGCCGGCCCGCAGATCGTTCAGCACTTGGGCGGCCTCTGCCAGCGGTTCCCTCCGGGTCACGACCGGTCTCAGCCGACCTGCGTCTGCGAGGGCGATCACGCGGGCGAGGTCGGCCATCGTCGAGGAGTAGGAACCCAGGTACGCCTTCCCACCGTCCACGAGATCGTTCGCCGTGACCGAGACCGACTCATCTCCAAGGGCCACCGCGACAAAACGACCTCCCGTTCCCAGGATGGATCGACCCAGATCGAAGGTGGCCCGCGTGCCGACGAAATCAATCGTCAGATCCGCCTTCCCGTCCGGCGCCAGGTCGTGGAGGGCCCGCGCGGCATCCTGCGGCGTCACGGCCGAATCGGCACCGACGTCGAGGGCGGCCTTTCGCGCTTCCTCACGCGGCTCGATCGCGAGGACGCGCGCTCCTTGTACCTTTGCGATTTGGATCGCTGACAAACCCACGCCACCGGCCCCGATGACGACGACCAGATCGTCTTCGTCGGCTTCACCGAGGGCCACCACGGCCCGGTATGCGGTCGCTCCGCTGCATCCGAGCGGCGCGGCGAGCGCCACATCGAGATTCGGTGGCGACGGGAGGAAAGTCCCCTGCCTTGCCACCACGAATTCGGCATAGCCTCCCGGCAGGTCGAAACCGAGGGAGTGTCCGTTCTCACATAGGTTCGTCCGCATTCGCTTGCACTGGTGGCACCGTCCGCAGGGCTGTTCGAAGTGCACCACGACGCGGTCACCCACGGTGGTCGTGTACACGTCCCCTCCGATCTTCGAAACGCGCCCTACGATTTCGTGACCGGGGATGAGCGGCTCACGCTCGCCTGCCTTCACTTCGTCGAGTAGGTGCAGGTCCCTGTGACATACGCCGGCGGCGAGAACTTGCACGAGGACTTCCTCAGGTCCGGGAATCGGGGTTGGCAGTTGGACGAGCCTGATGGACCCGGCCGCCTCGAATCGGATGGCCCGCACGAGCGGGTCACCGGGTGAGAAGCGGAAAACGGTTTGCTTCGGCTCGCGTCCGTGACGAAAAGATGTCCCATCTTGCGATTGACCCTATCCAAACGTAGAAATGATGCATGGGCATCCGCGCCCCGAGGGTTCTCGGTGGCCGAGGCGGCGAGCAGCACTGGATCGATGGCTCAGAAGCCGTTCTCGCTGTGGGTGATCGCCGGGGGTCTCGTGTATGCCGCCCTCGCGCTGCTCGCATACGCCGTGCCTTTTCTAGCAGCGATTAGCGTCGGGTTCATCGCGATCCTCCTCCTCTTCATCGTCCTGTTCCTCGTGGCCGCGTTCTTCACGCTGAGGGCGAAGAGATGGGCCTACATCCTCGGGTCTGTGGCCGGGATCGTTCTGACATTGCTCTTCTCGGTGAATCTCGTCACGAGCGCGTCGAACCCGGCCGACAGCGGTTTTTGGTTCGTGATGTCCGTGCTCCCGGCGCTCTTCCTCATCCTCGTGTTCTCAATCCTCTCTTTCATGAACGCGAAACCGGGATTGATGCAGAAACGCTACCTCGCCACGCCGCAGTCCGCGGGAGGTCTGCTCACGGTCGCGGTGATCGGGTTTGTGATCGGGAGCCTCGTAGCAGGGACGATCGGCGCCAGTGTGATCTTGGGCAACACTAAGGGCGTTGCCGCGGACATCCAAATCGTTCCGAACGCCCCCGCTGTCGCGATGGCCTTCTCACCTCAGAGCTTCCAAATCCCCGTCGGCGGGACGGTCACCTGGATCAACAAGGACACGATGGCCCACACGGTGACGTCCAACACGACCGGACTCTTCGCTTCAAGCCTCTTGACGCCCGGAGCATCTTGGAGCCATGTGTTCGCGCAGAACGGGACGTTCTACTATCACTGCGAGCCGCATCCCCAGATGTGGGGCGTCATCGTCGTTGTCGTCGTCCCGTAGGTCCCTCAGCGCGCCCGGGCTCTACTGGAGTTTCGAGACCACCTTCGTGGCTTCCGCGAGGCTCCACGCCTTGAGCGTCTTCGTGCGAATGTTTCCGAGTTTTCCGAGCTCGAGGAGCACCTGCATCACGACATCGTCGTTCGGGGCCTCCGTCACGCTGACGAGGTCATATTCGCCCATCGTGTAGAAGATCTGCATCTTCGCTCCGAGCTTGCTCGCCAGGGCCATCGCGGCGTCCGCCCGCTTCGGCGATTCCTTGACGCTCTTGATCCCCTGGTCCGTCCAATTCAACAGGCTGATGTAGTGTGGCATGACAAAATTCTCCTGGGTCGAAGTATCATCAGGTGAGTACTTAACGCGCACCTCTCAACCGCCAGAACCCAAACTCTTGTCATGGTCCCTCCCGTCCAGTCTCGCTTTCCTCCTCTTCCCGCGGACGGGCATGCCGATACGTATCGATACCTACGGGACCCACGGGTCCCTTAATAACGGCCCTTTTCTCCCGTCATTGGGGAAGGAATATGGATCGGACACACGGTTTGCGGGTCGCCTACCTGGTCTTTGCGTGGGGAATCGTCGTGGCCCTCTTGGTGCAGGTTTCGCTCATCGGACTCTGGCTTTTCGCGGGTCAGTCGACCTTGTATCTCCATAAGGAATTCGGCCATGCGATTACCCTCGCGGCGATCGGCCTGTTGATCCTAGCCTTCACGGGTCGTCTCCCCGGGCTCATGAAATGGATCACGGCCTTGTTGTCCGTCATCCTGGTGGTCCAGACGGAAGTCTTTGCGATCATCCCGGGCTCGCCGTTGCGCGCATTCCATCCGGTCCTCCCGCTGGTGATCTTCTCCCTCGCGGCGCTCCTCGCGTATAGTGCCATCCCGCTCGTGAAAGGGCGGCCCAGGGGCTCGGCCTTCCCGTTGTCCGTGGCGGAATCACGAGCGAATTGAATTCCGCTTGGGACTGATACCCGAGGTCCGCGGAGGGAGCAGCTTGTGGTTGAACCAAGTCGGTTCGACGAATCGTTACTTGCGTTCCTGATATAGTTCGAGCCAGATGCCGTCCGGATCCTTGACGAAGCCGACCACGTATTTGGGTCGGACCTCGACCGGCCTCGCCATGGTCGCCCCTGCTTTCAGGAGGCGATCCAGATCCCGCCGAACGTCCTCGCACTCGAAAGCGAGGTGGTCTAACTCGCTGCCGCCTCGATACCTCGAATCCGGGTACCAGTTCAGCTCAAGCGTGTGTTCCGAACCTGCGCTCTTAAGCGCCGCGACTTCCCCGCCGGTCGCATCGATTTTGCCTCGGCCGAGGAATTCCATTCCGACGACGTCGCGGTAGAATGCAATCGACTTGTCCAAATCCTTGACCTCGATGCCCGTGTACGTGAACTTCATATGAGTCCCGGGGCGCCATGGGCGTGCCGGGATTCAATGCTTCTGAAATCATGCCGTTCGCCTTCCCAGCTGTCAGAGCTCGAGTACCCTGGGTCGTCGAGCCCGCCAGATAGTCGTCCCGGGAATCATGCGGATCTTCTCGAGGGGAAAGATGTCGGCATAGGTGTTCTCTTTCGGCAATGGCTCCGGTTCGAGGATGTCCGTCACGACCAAGCCGGTCTCCGTTAGCGCGCGGAGCCAGTCTCCGTACGTGCGATGAAAGTCGACCTCGGTGCCGCTTTCGTCTGTGAAGATGATGGGGGTCCGGTCGAAGTAACTCCTCTTCAGCTCGAAGACGCCATCGCGCGTGATCGCGTACATCGGCGACATCCAGGAGAAGGCGAATAGGCCTCCTGCGCGGAGCACACGTCGAATCTCACCGAAGGTCCGGCGGATGTCTTCGACGAAACCGAGGGCATACGCGGAGAACGCGATGTCGAAGCTCGAATCCTCGAGGATCGAAAGGTCCTCGACGGTCGATTCGATGAATCGGACTCGGACTTTCTTCGACTCGACGTGGGCTCGCGCATGGGCGAGTTGCTCCGACGAGAAATCCACTCCAGTGACCCTCGCTCCCTGTTCCGCCAGGTAGGCCGCGGATTGTCCACCGCCGCACGCGATCTCCAGGACATCCTTTCCCGTGACGGTGGACCCGAGGACCTTCAGATCTCGCTCGGGAGGCATGGACGGCCCCCACAACACGTCGTCCTCGAGCTCGCGGTGATGGCTCTTCTGGTAGGCGCGACTCGTCGTGTTCCAGTTCTCGCGGTTCGCCCGCGTGTTCGGAGGTTCCGGGCTCACGGTGAGGCGATGGATGGCGGAGTCTTAGCCTTGAGCCCCGTCCCAGTCGCCTTGCCTCGGATTCCGGACTTAGACCAGCTTCGCGCTCATCGTGATCTGGGTGTTCAGGAGCCGGGAGATGGGGCAGGTCTTTTTGGCCGTCTCCGCGGCGGTCTGGAACTTCGCGGGATCTGCACTCGGGACCTTGGCGGTGGCATCCAGATGGATTGATTTCACCGACCATCCGGCGTCGGTCTTGTCGAAGTCGAGGGTGGCCTTCACCTCGATCAGGTCAGGCCGGAATCCTGCCTTCCCCAGCTCGCTCGAGAAGGCCATCGCGAAACAGCTCGCGTGCGCGGCGGCGACCAGTTCCTCGGGATTCGTCCCCGGTTCGTTCTCGAATCGCATCGCGAAGCCGTAGGCCACCGTCTTGAGGGCACCGCTCGCGGTCGACACCGTGCCTTTTCCATCCTTCAGGCCACCTCTCCATTGGGCGCTCGCACGCCGTTGCATCGGATTCCCCGCGGCAGGAATCGCGCGCACGCCTTAACGTTTCCTCATCGGTCGCCTTTGCGTCGCCGAGATAAAAGGAGAACGATCGGGATGGCCGCGAATGCGACCGCCGCGAGGATTGCGACGATGGGGAGGTCGATCCCGCTCGGGGGAGGCGGCTGTAGGTCAGTTGCCTTGCACGACGTGCCGTTGATCGCCCCGCAGGTGGCCGTCGCGACCGCGTCGAGATCCGCGCCCAGATCCCTTCCATCCGTTCCAGCCGATTTGTAGGGTGATCCGTTCGCGAGGCGGTAGTTACCTCCGGCGAAATCGACGAACTTCAAGTCCGTCAGGTTCGCGGGGTAGAAGTTGTCCGATGGGTAGGTCGGTGCGAAGGCCCCCGGGATGGCGTTGCGTCGGAAGTCGTGCGCCGGGAAGAATGCGTCAAGCGAGTCGTTGCCCGGCCCATGGCCGGTCCCGATGACGCCGTATAGATTGTGTGGAGCGATGTTGTTCGTGAAGACGAATCCCGTGTGCGGACGACCGTCTCCGGTGATGACGTTCCCACTCTGGAAAACGGAGTTGTGGTCCACGGTGACACTCGCGGTCCCGTCCAGCATCTGTAGGAAGGCACCATTCCCACCCCAGGTGGCCGAGACGTCATACACGAGGTTGTCGTGGATCTCAAGATGGTTCGTCTGTTGGCTTGGAAAGTTGTTGTCATACCCGAGGACGTTGAAGCCCGCGCCACCGCGGCGCAAGATATTGTTCCAGAAGTACACATGGTCGACTTGCGACCACGGGGCCGTCCCGTCTTGGTTCCTCACCGTGAAGAGGATGGAGAACCCGCTCTGAGCGTCGGCCCAATTCTGTTCGAAGACATTTCCCTCGATGAACACCGAGCGGGCGTTCTTCAACTCGAGTAGGTTCTTCACACTCCAGTGTACCCCGGCGTAACTCGGATCGTCCGTCTTCCACGTCAACGGTTTGAAAAAGTGGTTGTGCTGCACGTTGATGTTCGATGGGATCTGATTCGGAATTCGCGGATCCGCCCCGCCAAACATCAGGTTCTCGCCCGCCGCCTCGACGTAGTTGTCGATAATCGTGAATGGGCCTGTGCCGGCCCATCCCGCCAGCGCCTGAGAATCCGCGCCGACCTCCTTGAAGTCGGAAAGGTACGAGGCCAAGACTTTCAAGTTTCCTCCGTTCATCGCAATCCCGCGTCGGCTCCCAACGGTCGGGTCTCCGTGAATGTAGCACCACTCGAATTCGATATCGTGAGGTTGCTGCGCCACCTCCGTTTCGCTCCCGTCACCGAGCGTGACCACATTGTACAGGAACGTTCCGGGCGTTGGCGCGATCTCGAGGCCCACGAAACGGAAGTGGTGAGCTCCGGGCGCGGCGGTGAAAACGGATCCTCCGGCGGAGGTGACCGTGGCGAGGAGATGAGAATCCGAGGGGCGAATCCGGACGCCCATCGGAGGGAGCTCCGCGTCCGTCGCGCTCGTCCGAACGGTGATATACCCACTGCCGCTCTTCAATGGCAAGGTAAACGCCCCAGTGTAGACAGAGCCCGCCGCGAGGCGGATTGTGTCACCTGGCTGCGCCTGATCGAGTGCCGCTTGGAGATCGGCACCCGGAGGGACATCAATCGTGTTCGCGGAGAGGAACCGTTGGTCTCGGGGCGATACAGCGACGGTGCTCCATCCGATCACGACGGCGCATATCGCGATCGCGCGAAGGGACCTCCAGGGCGCGGATCCTGGCATCGGACGGCGCCATGCCGCTCAGGCCCGATACTCCTTTTCGTCCAATTATCTCCCCACGATTGGACGTCCCAGGCAGCTATCCCTGCGGGAGAACGAGATGGGAATCTCCGAACTCGTGCCACAGGTACCCCGCCCGGATCGCTTCCGCATAGGCTTCACGGACGCCTTCGATCCCTAGGAATGCGGTGAGCAACGCGAGGTGGCTCGTCACAGGATCGTGGAACCCGGTGAGCAGGCCGTCGACCGCGTGAATCCCGCGGTCCGGATTCACGAAGAGTCGCGTGAAGCCGCCTCGGGCCCGCAATCCTTCCGGGGTCCATGCGGATTCCAAGGCGCGGACGACCGTCGTCCCGACCGCTATCACGCGACCGCCGTTCGCGTGCGCGCGGTTGACCGCGTCCGCCGTCTCCGGTGATACAGAGAAAGGCTCCGGATACATCGCTTGCGCCTCGACGGTCTCACTGTCGATTTCCAGGCTCGATACACCGGTGTGCAGCAAGACCGGAGCGATGAGCACCCCCGCGCGCTCGAGTTGCTCCCGGATGCGGGGCGTGATCGGCCGGGCTGCGGACGGCATCTCGGCGCTCCCGGGTACCCGCGAGAACAGGGTCTGATACGTGTCCATGGGCCACGCGTTCGTGTATCCGTAGTGGATTGGCCCCCCGCGCTCCGCGATCATCGATTCGAAGGGCCGGTCGGCTAGGGCGAACCACAACCGCGGAATGCCCGGGTAGGGAGCGAGCAGTCGCGCCGTCGCCGAGCCGATCCGGAGTTCCTCGTCCGGTTCGATCGGAAGCGGGCCTGGCTTCCCCGCCTCCCAGCGGGGCTCCGCGATCCAGAGATCGGAGCGGAACCGCGTGCACAGGTTCAGGAGGATGGAACCGAGCCGCCCTTCGGCGGGGAGGCTCGCCGGGATCGCGGCGCTTTCGTTCACGACCAGGAGATCGGCCTCGCCGAGGAACCGGGAAAGGTCCCCGAACCGGGCGTGATGATGGCCCTCGGGTCGGGTCACAAGAAGGCGGACGTCGTCTCGGGCATGGCCGCGCACTTCGGGCGGTTCGTGCGCGAAGACCCGTTCCGGTCGCTCGAAGACGAGCTCGGCCCGCTTCATGCGGGGACCTCCCACACCGGCGCTTGCGCCTGATACCGCATCCCGCTCACCTTCATCGGTGGCTGGGAGAGGAGCCACGCCCAGAACGGCAAGGTCACGTCAGGGAGCGGGCGATCCGAGATATCCTGACCGGGGTAGGCGTCCTGGTGCATCTTGGTCCTCATGTCGCCCGGATCCACACTCACGACCGCGACGCCTCGGTCTCGGAGTTCCGCCGCGAGCGTCTTCGACACGAGGTCCAGGGCGGCCTTGCTCGCCCCGTAGACGCCCCATCCCGGATAGCCGCCGACCGCCGCGTCGCTCGAGATGTTCACGACGAGTCCCTGCGAGCGAATCAGGAGGGGGAGAGCGTCTCGGACGAGGGCAAGAGGAGCGAGGGTGTTCACTTCAAAGACCTTGAGAAACGATTCGCGCGAGGCCTTCTCCAGGAACGGCAATGGCGAGTCTCCGAGGTCCGACGCGTTGTTGACGAGGAGGTCGATACGACCGGACTGTTTCGCTGCTTCGACGAGTCGATGACGATCCGGGGCCAGACTCACGTCCCCGGGGATCGAGATGACCGGCACGCCCGCAGCCGCGAACTCTCTCGCCGCCGCAGAAAGGTCCGCTTCCCCTCGCGCCATCGTGATTAGGGAGTATCCCTGCTTCGCGACGAAGCCCGCGACGACCCGGCCCAGCCCATGGCTGGCGCCCGTGA
>VBMN01000179.1 GCA_005878385.1 Methanobacteriota archaeon | reverse complement strand
GCGATTTCATCGAACGACGGCGGAGCCGGGTCATGGAATACTGGCGGACCAGATCGTTCGTTTGCCCGCCGTCCTTCGAGACATGAGCGCCGTCCTCCCGAATCCGCTCATAAGCCCCTTGGGGGACGTTGAACAGCACGTCTCCCTCCGTCGGCTCGATGAGCCGCAACAGAAGCCGACCGAGGGTGGTCTTCCCACAGCCGCTCTCCCCCACGAGAGCGAGAGTTTCCCCGCGACGGATCGCGAGGTCGACGCCGTCCACGGCCCGGACCTTCGCCACGGTCCTCTGGAGCAGTCCGCCCTTCACCGCGAAGTGTTTCTTCAGGCCGCGGGCGGCGAGGAGGACCTCGTTCCGATCCTCAGTGAGCGGAGACATTCGCCGCCTCCTTGTCGTACGGATGGCAGGCGACTTTTCGGTTCGGAACCGGTGAGAGGAGCATCGGCTCCTCGGTCTGACAACGCGCGAAGGCGAACTTGCAGCGTGGATGGAAGCGGCACCCGGAGGGCGGATTCAAGAGGTCGGGGACCGTCCCCGGGATCGTGGGGAGCATGGCGCCCGGTTCGAGCTGCCGTGTCTCCGTCGAGACGATCGATTCGAGGAGACCTTGCGCATAGGGATGGAGGGGCTCTCGAAACAGATCCGCCACCGGCGCATCCTCCACGATCTTGCCCGCGTACATCACCGCGACGCGGTCGCTGAGTTCGGCGACCACTGCGAGGTCGTGGGTGATGTAGAGGATCGCGGCGTCGATCCGCTTCCGAAGGTCCTTCAGGAGCCAGAGGATTTGGGCCTGGGTCGTCACGTCGAGCGCCGTCGTGGGCTCGTCCGCGATCATGAGGGCGGGCTCGCCGGCGAGGGCCATCGCGATCATCACGCGTTGCTGCATCCCGCCGCTGAGTTCGTGCGGATATTCGTCATACACCTTCGTCGGTTCGGGGATCCGAACAAGCCGAAGCAGTTGAAGGACGTCGCGCCGGGCCTCCTCCTCGACCGGCCTCATCAGCTGACTGCGGAGAAGGGGGATCGTCAGAAGGATTCGGTAGATCACACGCCGAGACCAGTAGTCCAGCTCCGCTCCCAAATGAAAAGGCGGTCGGGCCGGGAAGCGAAGTTCAATCGCATTCTTGCCCAACGTCACGGATTCCTTCGAGTGCGTCTAGATGCTTCAAGAAACGCGGCCAGGTGCGGTCTCCAAACCGGTGGCGGGGAGCGAGCCGTTGAAGGCGCTGAATCCGCTCCTCGATGTCCAGACCCGAGGCGTCGATGAGTGCATTCACCTTGTCCGGTGGCAATCCCGAGCCGGCGCAAAGGTCGACGACGAGGCGTTCTCGCTCCGCCGGGTCGGCGGTCGCCATGGCCAGGCGGAACAGATCGAGGTCCGCCGGCGTGAGATTCCTGCGAGACAGAATCCGATCGCAGATTTCGCGGCGACGCTGGAACATGATGACCTCCGCGACCTGGTAGCCCACTCGGAGGACCGGATTCAAGGAGGACATCGGCTCTTGGAACACCATGGAGAGGCCCCGCCCCCGGATTTTGTTCATTCGGGCGCGATGCCGTTTCAGGTGGGAATCGGAGGGAATGAGTTTCGGCGGTCCCTTCGATCGCGGGCGCACCCGGATGTCTTCCTCGCTTCCCGCCAGGAGATTCAGCCCGCGGAACCAAATCGCGCCTCCCGCAATCCGGCCCGGCGGCTGCGCGAGGAGGTACATGATCGACAGGGCCGTGACGGTCTTCCCGCACCCGGATTCCCCGACGAGGCCCAGGACTTCTCCCTTGCCGATGTCCAAATCGACTCCATCGACGGCCCGAAGAATTCCTCGCGAGGTCGTGAACTCCGTCTTGAGGCCCCGGACGACGAGGATCGGTTCCACGGGGCTACCTCCGTGCCCGGGGATCGAGGACGTCCCGCAGGCCATCCCCGAAGAGGTTGACCGCGACGGTGAAAATCAGGAGGACGAGTCCCGGCATGATCACGGTCCATGGATACGTGGTAAAGCTGGCGGTGTCTCCGACCACGATCAAGTTGCCGAGTTCCGGGATGAACAGGTTGCCTGCGTTGAACCCGATGAAATTGAGCGCCGCGAAGATCTGCGTGACCACCCCGAGGTCGAGGGAGATCTGGACGAAGACCGGCGCGAGCGTGTTCGGCAGCACATGTTTCACCATGATTCGCGTGTCCGAGG